>JADFRQ010000038.1 GCA_022561215.1 Chloroflexota bacterium
AGGTTGTGTCGCGCCAGCCTCTTGCCCATCTCCAGCGTCACGTCCGCATCCCAGGACATGTACGTGTCGATGGCCAGCATGGCGTCCGGCCCGAAAAGCACCCGCGCTCTCGTAGCCGCAGCGTCTGCGGAGTCATAGTCGGACTCCTGTCCCGTCCAGCGGTGGGCGAACTTGTGGGCTGTGTATCCCAACTCGGCGTAAAGCTCCGAGTCCTGACCGGTGGCGTAGGCCCGGGACCGCTCTCGTCGTGCGCCGCCCAGGACCTCGTACACGGGCTTGCCCTCCGCCTTGCCCAGCAGGTCGTACAGGGCTAGATCGACTCCGCTCAGTGCCATAATGGCCAGCCCCTTGCGGCCATATGGCAGCGATGCCTCGTAGAGCAGGTCCCATATGGCCGTCACATCGTCAATGCCGTTGACAGCATGTCCAATCAGCAGCTCCCGAAAGTGCCCGTTGATGATTTCAACTCCCGCCACGCCACCGCCGCCGTAACCCATACCAGCCACGCCCGCGTCCGTCTCCACGCGCACGACGATCTGCCAAAATTGCGTTCGCCATGACGGGACCACGTGGCGGTACTTGGGGTAGATGGCTTTGATGTTTGTGATATTCATTTTCAGCCTCTTGGAAGATTTGGTGGCCTAATGCTACAAGTGGCTGGGCGGACAGACAATATCCCCCTGATCAATGGCCGCTATGTGGTATCATCAGCTAGCCGCCACCGGGCTCGCCGGGTCATACGAGAACATCACCCAGAGCCGCGAAAGGTCTGCCCGTGAAGCCAATTGAGGAGTGATAATATCGAAAAAATACTCACGGAAGTCCGTGGACGGGTCGGCATAATCACCCTGAACGATCCCGAACGGCTCAACCCCATGTCCAACGAGATGCAGCGCGAGAAGATGGACCAGATCCGGAAATGGAACGAGGACGATTCGGTCGGGGCCGTCGTGATCACCGGCGCGGGCCGCGGATTCTGCTCCGGGGCAGACATCTCCAAATTCGAAGCCGCGGTCCAACAAGGGCTAAACAGTGTGCCGCTGCTGCCGGCAGACATGGAATGGCTGGACCTGGTCCGAGGCTCAAAACCCATCATTTGCGCGGTAAATGGCGTGGCCGTTGGACTGGGCGTGACCTTCACGTTGCCCTGCGACCTGAGGGTGGCTTCGACAGAGGCCCGCTTTTCCTTTAGGTTCGCCGGCATTGGGCTGACGCCGGAGTACGGCAGCACCCATTTCCTGCCCCACCTGGTGGGCCTGGGCAAGACCATGGAGTTCATGCTGACCGCCCGCTTCGTGGAGGCGCAGGAGGCGCTGGACGCGGGACTGGTCAACTACGTATATCGGCCTGAGGACCTGCTGGACAGCGCCGTGGGGCTTGCAGGGCAGATCGCCGAGAACCCCGACTGGCAACTGCGCAAGATAAAGCGCCTCGTGCACGAGAACTACCTGGAGCGGGACGTCTCCATCGTCGTCAGGCACGAGCGCGAGACCTTTCGGGAGGCTCAGGGCACCGAGGCCCACAGGGAGGCTTTGGTGGCCTTTCGGGAACGCAGAAAACCGAATTTCCATCCGGGCCGGAGCGCGCCTTGACGAAGCCCCTGATAGGGGTCGTGTCCCGCGTTGCGCCGCCGCAATTGACGCTGGACGCGGTGCAGCGGGCCGGCGGACAGCCCTGGCCCGTGTCCATGCAGGGCACGCCGCAAGACACTGAGGTATCCGAGGTTCTGGCCAGGGTCGGCGCGCTGGTGTTGCCCGACGGACCTGAGCTAAGGCCTCTTGAATTGAAGACAGGCGGTAACGGCGCGCCGACCGTAATTGAGGCCGAGGTGAGCCTTGTGCGCGCGGCGCTGGACGTGGACATGCCGGTGTACGGCATCGGCCGGGGCTTTCAGGTGTTGAACATCGCGCAGGGGGGCTCCATCGCCAAAATGGCCGCAGGACACGCGGCTGATGCGGAGCATTTAGAGGATAGCGAAGGGCAATCGATGTTCCACCACGTCTACATCTCCCCCGGCAGCAAGCTGGCAGCCGTCGTGGGCTCCGGAGGCTTCGTCCGTGTCAACAGCCGGCACCGCTTCGGCGTCCGGGAGGCACAAAAGGCAGAGCTGCTCAGAGCGTCTGCGTACTGTATGGACGACGGCGTCATCGAAGCGCTGGAAAGCCCCCGCCACCGATGGGTCATCGGCGTGCAATTTCGACCGGAGTTAAGGCTGGAAATCCCCCCGCATTTTGATCGTCTGATGCAATCGCTTGTCGAGAGGGCTAACGAGCGTCTGCACGCCACTAATTCGCCGTAAAGAGGGTATATTTTTGCTGGTAAATCAAGGTTGAATTTGCTAGAATTAATCTATAGGACGAATGTTCCTAAAAAGTTTAATTCTCTGAAACGGATGCTGCAGGATTCAGCTAAAAACGTCTTCCCCAACCGCCTTGACTTAGGCACCTCAGACCGACATATGGGGGCGCATTCGGCCCCCATGAGCGCTATGTATTTTCCTCGCAGCAAATGCCTTGCCGCAAGCGTCCACGGGTTATCTCGGGAGATTTGGATATGGTGACCACCAAAACAGCGTTCGGATTCATCAAGCCCGCGCGGCAGTTCGCTGATATGGGAAGCTGGAACGAACCCTCGCAATCTACCGAAGGGAACAATTAATCCGCCTCGATTAAAGCTCTGCGGCGCCGCTTCAAATATCTCATCCTGATCCATCATGCGCTTCGCCTTAAGCCAGTCCCCGCTTTCGCGCGCTTGCGAGATGGAAACGACCAAATTTCCAACAGAATCAACCGGATCGACGACCATGACGGAAATCTCGTCGCCTACTTTTATCGCTCCCTCTTCACTCGGGAGTCGGCCAAGATCCTCACTTGGGATAATGCCATCGCGCTTGAGGCCTAAATCGACGACCACCCCACTCGCATCGATAGAAATCACGTGGCCATTAAGCAAACTTCCCCGTTGAGCTTCACCCAGCGCATCGACTTGCGCTATAAAGAGCTCTAAATCTTTTGTATTTTCCAATCCTTGCTCCTTGTTAGAAATAAAAAAACCTGATCTCACGATCAAAATATGACCAGGCCATTCAATACCTACCTACACCATGTCCAAGAAGAATTATGCTAACTTATATCAGCGCACTCCTTTTCTTGATAATTTGGCCTTAAGCACGCCCGTGAACGCCATTGATTATACCTACCCGACTTAATGTTGTCAATTATGCATCGTGAGAAGGCAAGATATTAAGCTTAAAAGCTAAATCCTGCGCTGATTACAGCTGAGGTTCATCAAGCAATACTTTATCAACACCGCGATAATCTTCCCATGGATAGACGATATGAGCATCCGTAATCGCGGCATAACTATCGGGCTTTGCTTGTGTAAAGAGGCTGCGGTAGGGATTGTAGTGCAATACACACGTAAATGGGTATCCGCCTGCTCCTGCAATGCGGTTCTTTACCGCGGTAATCGTCCGTCCAGAACCCCAGACATCGTCAACGAGCAATATTTGACGTCCCTTAATCAGATCATCTTCAGGAAACTGCAAAAATTCGGGCCAGGCGAACAATTTTGTGGCTTCTCGCTCTGCTTCGAATGGGAAATTCACGGCGGCGGTTAACACTTCTTTGATATTCAAGCGCTCACATAACATACCTCCAGGGATTATTCCGCCGCGAGTGATGATCACCATTGCATCGAATTCACCCCGAAATTGCGGAATTAGGTGTTCGACCAAGCGGTCAACTTCATCCCAAGAAAGTAGCTCTTTCCTAGTTGCCATTTCGTTTATTCCGATGAATTCTTCTCGTGGGTGGAAGATGGGAGTGAATTTGCGGGGAAAGACACTCCGTTAAGGAATGATACACTGCTGCACAACTCTCCGCTTCATATCTCCAGACTTGCACCCGTTCTGATCTTTAACGGGCATCCGCCTGCACGTTCCATAATAGCACATTCGCTTTGCGAGTGTGTAGATGCACAAATCGCGCGGCTTTCGATTTTCCATTGAAAAGTTCAGTTTATGAGCGGCCTGCTCCCCGATCCCCCCTGATCACAACTCATTCCCAAATCAGGATACCCGCTCGCACATGTTCTGGTACGTTGCCATAATGTATAGGAGGGCCAAATATATGAAAATATTTATGGAGAGAACATATTCCCATTAAGTGCATCCCCCGTGGTGTAGGCATGCCGAATTGCCTCCGGCGTTCACGGGACGAGCCTTGCGCGTACCGCCCAAATTATCCCTCCCGAGATTTATTCTTGAGAATCGTTTGCATTAGATCGAGAAACTCATCCCACTCATCTTGAAAGAAATGCAGGGTTACAAGTCCGAGTTCAAGATGATACGTATCTTCATCGTCCTCTTCATTTGCTTTCCACAGTAAATAATTTGTTGATTCTGCAATGGTAGATGTTGTTATTTCCTCAGTCATTTATTTCTCCCATCGATCATAGAATGCCTCAAGCGCCCTCAGGACTTCAATCAGAGCCAATAGACTTGGCCCACTATGAAGACTTTTATCAACTTGCGGGATGTGGAATTTACGTCCAGCCTGGTTGGCATCGAATGTTTTCCGCTCAACAAACTCCCGGACTGCGATTAACACCCGCCGGCGTTTTGTCTGATCCCATCCGCGGGCTTCGTTGGTCCAATAGATCCTGTGCGCAAAATCCGACGCCTGCAATTCGTTTTTGCTTGTTTCATGTTTCAAGTCTTTTTTTTCGATTATTTTACCCCGCATTAATTTGAAAAAGATTAATATGCTCCTTCCTCTTTTACCCTTCCCTGGCTTCTTCCACGATGCGTTTTGTTCTCTTTAATAATTTCGATAGAGAGCGCTCCGGAATTTCTGGCAGAGTATCAATGGGAGGATCCCATGGGGACTGATCAAACATTTTTCTAATGATGTAACGTACAAGCAAAATTGCCGTCGCCATCGACGGCGCCGAGAGCAACAATCCTAACACGCCAGCCAGGGTTGCCCCTACGATCGCGCCAATAATTATAATGACCGGATGTAGATTGAGTGAGGAACCAAATATTCTGGGAACAACCAAATAGTCGATGCTCTGATCAAGAAGCGTAACACTCAGGGCCACGATGAGCGCATGTGCAATAGGGTTCAGGCCCAACCAGTTTGTCGGTTGGAAAAGCGCGACCAACGCCGCGATTATCCCCGCTATCGTCGGACCAACAATGGGCACGAACTTGGCAATTCCCCCAAGAACCCCGAGCCCGAGTGAGAATTTCAATCCTAAAACAGACATGAGAATCCAGGTCAGTATTCCTACAATAGCTACGATGAGCAGCTGTCCTCGGAGAAAGGAATTCCATAATCGAGCCAGCGCACTTCGCAAGCGATCAAAGTCTGCTTCATAACCCGGGATAGCAAAGGTAGACCAAGCGCGACGGAAGCGCTCATTATCGAGAGTGAGAAAGTAGGCAACGACGAGAATGAACAAGAGGCGTGCAATGGTCCCGAGCGCAACGGTTGCCAGCCCCGTAATGAGGGCGCTTGCCCGGGTGAACACCGGTTCGACATAGCTCAACGCTTGTTCCAGCAATGCGGAAGGGTCAAATTCGGACAAATCCAATGTCCAGGGGCCAATCTCCACCAATTGCGGCCCAAGTGGCTCAATCTGTTCAGGGAGGTCGCTGAGCACTCCCTGTGTCGTCTGGATGAGGGCTTGCAGTTGCTGAACCACTGCAAATCCAGCTGCAGTGGAGATGAGCAACAGGAACAGGATTAAGAATAAGAAGGAAATATTGGTTGCCGCGGTCCAAGAAAGGCGCGCCTGCCTCTGCAGCCATCCCACCAATGGAGCCATGACGAACGAAATGATTGCCGACAATACAAGCATTCCCAAGACGGATTGAAAGCGTACGCTTAGCGCCGCCAGGAGAATCAGCCCGGTTAAACCAACGAGCAATTTTGTTGTCGGCTGCCATCTTGGAGAATGGTTGCGTTGTTTATCGCTCATTAAGCCTCATTCTTGGTTCTGCGTTCTGCGAACCAACCCCTCATCCGGCGCAGGAAAGTGAAACGCTTTCTTTCTCGAGGTGGCCCGAGAACGGGTTCTGGAATCGTACCCAATCCAACTATTTTCCGATAAAAATATCCAGCCCAGAGTCTCAGCGTCGCTACAATGGGCGCTGCGAGGAGGAGGCCGATAACGCCAGCAAGAATGCCTCCCGCCAATGCAGCCAGGAGAACGATAAGGGGGTTTAGATTTAGACTGTGGCCAATAATTCTGGGGACGAGTAAATTGTTCTCGACCTGCTGGATCACAATGAAAGCAAGCAATACAACCAAGACGTACACCCCCGGTGTAAGGCCAAGCCAGTTGCCACTCTGAAATAATGCCACCAATCCTGCGATAAGGCCAGAAATTAATGGGCCAAAGATGGGAACAAATTCCAGCAATCCCGCAATAATCCCGAGTCCGATTGCAAATCGAACCCCCAGAATGGTGAGCGTAACGGAGACAATGAGGCCGATGGCTAACCCAAGGATTAACTGGCCGCGCAGAAACGCCTGCCATACCCTGCCCGTTTCATCGAATAATTTACTAATGTCGTCCTCGTACAAGTCGGGCACAAGATTCAGACATGTAGTGCGTATAATGTCGAAATCAAGCAACAAATAAAAACCAATTATCATAACAAGGAAAAGAATCCCCAATGCAGATGCTGCGGTTCCGGCGAAAGAAGCCAGCAAAGATCCTGCGCCGAGCAGAATGGGTTGGATTGCTGCGCTGATTTGATCGATAAAGGGATCAAGATTTATTCCGGAAAGGTCTATCACCCAGGGCCCCACGATGAAGGAGCTCACACTCAATGCCGATAACCGCTGCGGCAGATCGTTTGCCAGCATCCCAAGATCCTCCACGATCCCCAAAACTTGTCCCGATGCCGCCAGTCCAAGACGGGTTGTTGAACCCACCAGCAGGGTCAGCATGAGGACATAAATCACCACCACAGCGGCCCATCGAGGAATTTTGGTCCAGCGTACAATTGCACTGACGAGGGGATGAAGTAGATAGGCCAGGAAAAGCCCAAAAAGCAGCGGGAGTGCCAGTTGGCGCACACCGTAGATTATCCAGCCAATAAAAAGGATGAGCAGTACTCCTCCAACTAGCCGCGTGCCAGGTTGCCAGGCTGGTGAAGTCATTTTGTTTTCCTCTGTCAACATTTACCTCAAATTGCGATTCGTATTGTTAGAAAAGGTCATTCACTGTGGGCATACGCTGATTGTATCCAAGTCAACCTATGAAAACAACAAGCAGGGATTGCGATTTTGGAGGCATGTGAGCATATGGCATATTGCACTTCCAAAGTGCGCTGCACCCAAATAAAAACCTTGCGCGGTTAAGGCGAATTGAAAGTTCGCACATCCTACGCAAGGATTACCTTGCCCGTACAAAAATAGTATTATCGGTTTCGATTTTGAGGTCTGGAGCCGCGGCCACCGGATCGCGAACCCCGATCTCTTCCAGAGGGCCTGCGGCTCGGTTTCCGATCGCGCGCCATCGCTTCCTCCGCCGTCCAACCCTCTAAAACCGCCTGGCGTGAGAGGCGAATTTTTCCCGAGGAATCGATGTTTGTAACCATCACGGTTATTTCCTCGCCGACGCGGGCAATATCCTCTACTTTATCGACGCGCACCGAATCCAATTGTGAGATGTGAACCAATCCGTCCTTGCTGGGAAGAATTTCAACGAATGCACCAAAATCGGTAATTCGCACAACTTTGCCAGTGTAAATTCTTCCAACCTCGGCTTCTTCGATCAGACTTTCAATTATTTCACGGGCTCGCTTCGCACTGGGCCCGTCGCTTGCCGAGACATAGACCCGGCCGTCATCTTCTATATCGATCCGAACGCCGGTTTCCTCCTGGATCGAGCGAACCATCTTTCCCCCGGGTCCAATGATCGCTCCGATCTTGTCTGCAGCAACGTGTATGATGCTAATGCGCGGCGTATGTTCTTTGAGCTCCGGGCGCGGAGAAGACATACATTCATTAATGTTTTCCAGAATCTGCAAACGCGCCACACGTGCTTGATCGAGCGCCTCCGACATTATGGCGGGGGTTATCCCTTTCAATTTGATATCCATTTGCAGCGCGGTGATCCCCTTATCGGTGCCGGCGACTTTGAAATCCATATCACCTATCTGATCTTCTACACCCTGGATATCCGTCAACACCTTGTAATTTTCGCCTTCTTTTACCAGCCCCATTGCGATGCCCGCCACAGCCGTCTGAATGGGTACCCCTGTATCCAATAAGGCCAGTGTTGAGGCACAAACCGCCGCCATCGAGGTCGATCCATTGGAGGATAATACTTCCGACACCAATCGCATGGCATAGGGAAAATCATCCTCGGGAGGCAGCACGGGAATAAGAGCACGCTCCGCCAACGCTCCGTGCCCAATATCTCGGCGCGAGGCGCCGCGCAGGAACCAGGTTTCTCCCACGGAGAAGGGCGGAAAATTATAGTGATGCATATATTTCTTCGTGTCATTTGGCCCCAGGCCATCCAATTCCTGGCGTTCGCGAGGTGTTCCCAACGTTGCAACGGTGAGAACCTGTGTCTCGCCGCGCGTAAATAATCCCGATCCATGCGCGCGCGGGCTTAAATCGACTTCGGAAGACAGCGGGCGGATTTCGGTGGCTGTGCGCCCGTCGATACGTGTTCCTTTTTCAATAATCAACTGGCGGATATCGCGTTTATAGATATCGCTAAGTGCGCCACGGATGGCATTTTCCGTTAAATCTTCGCTCGCCAGAGCCTCAACCGCTTGAGAAGCCAATTCTTCAAACCCGGAACTAGCCTCGCGCTTATCTTTCGGTGTTGCCAGGAGCTCGTCCATCTGCGAACCAAGCCATTCAGCTACAGATATTTTCGCACTTTCTATTGACCCGATTACAACAAATTCCCGTTTCGGCTTTCCGATTTCGGACTGAATTTTTTCTTGGAGTTCGATAATTGGCAGGATCGCCCTATGACCTTCCTCGATCGCAGAAACAATGGTCTGCTCGTCAACTTGATCTGCATTGCATTCGATCATCAGGATCGCATCCCGTGTGCCGGCAATGCGTAAATCCAGGTCGGATTCTTCAAGCTGCTCATAGGTCGGATTGATAACGAATTGATTCTCTACTCTACCGACGCGCACGGCCCCAATCGGACCTTCGAAGGGGACATCGGAAACGGTGAGCGCGGCGGAGGCGCCGATAATTGCAAGGATGTCTATGGGTGTTGAACCGTCGGAAGACAAGGCATAAAGAATGATTTGAACATCATTGCGCATGCCCTTGGGGAAAAGCGGCCTGATCGGGCGATCTGTAAGCCTGGCAATAAGCGTGGCATCTTCCGAGGGTCGCCCTTCCCGGCGGAAGAAGGATCCCGGAATTCGGCCCGCTGCATAAAGGCGCTCCTCATAATTAACTGTGAGCGGAAAAAAATCGGTTCCTTCCCTGGCTTTGTCGCTCATGGTTGCCGTCGCCAATAGGAGGGTATCCGCCTGACGAATGGTTAACGCGCCGCCAGCCTGGCCCGCATATTTACCGAAGCTAAGCGTGACAATCTGCTCGCCTACGGTAACATTAAATTGTTTTTCAGTTTGCATAAATGACTTCCTCCGCGAGCTAGCTGCGGAGGGTTAGGGACTGGGGATTTCCCAACAGAGAACGGGCGTTCAACCACCTGTTGAACAATCACCAATTCCTTACCCGCGGTGCAGCCTTTTTCGCAAAATCTAATGGTTCTCTATCTTTTCAGACTGATACTGTCCAAAGTTCTAACAAATATCAGCAATGTAGCTTTCTTCCAAACCTACGCGCATCGGCGACCTGTAACGCGTGAGCTAAAGCTCGTTAACGATCGCCCGTATGGCAGGTTTTTCGGATGACGGAAATGCAAACAAGTGAGCAGTAAACGCTGTACAGGAAGACGGGCTTTTCTTCGTGACTCTTCTCCTCTATGGTTGCTGCGTTCAAATTCCCGCTACTGGATCCCTGATTACGCCTTACCCAGACAGCGACACACAAAGCGGCTTACTTGCGCCGAATTCCCAAACTATCTGTCAGTGAGATATACTTTTCAGGGTTTTGTTCTTTCAGGTAGGAGACATGGCGGCGGCGTTTTCCTACAAGTTTGATCAAGCCATAGCGCGAAGCTTCGTCATGTTTATGGACTTTTAAGTGTTCCGTCAATTGTTTAATACGGTGGGTAAGAATCGCAATCTGAACTTCAGGCGACCCTGTATCACTCTCATGCCGATGATAATCATCGATGATTTTCGATTTTATTTCTTTTGAAATTCGCATTAATTTCACCCCGCGCAGATTACCAAACCAGCCACTATACATATAATTTAGCTTGCGGCGTGATTATACCAGTCGCTATTTAGGCCGACAAGGCTTGCTTAATCCTGCCCCTTTGCCTTTCAGGGAAAGCGACTAGAAGCTCACTGGCCATCCTTTTCATGATCGTATCGCCTCCTTCGATCTTGTTCAGCAGAAATTTGGCAGTCTCCGCCGGTCTTTCGATGGCCAGATCATGAAGTAACTTTTGGAAGAGCGCACGCGTCGAGGCATAATTTTTGAGATCGACATTTTCCAAAATATCATATATGCCAGGCGAGTGATCCAATTCGAGATCCCCGGCTGCCATGCGCAATAACAGCAGCGCATACGTTTGATATTGAACGTTTGAATCTGAAATCCACTGCTCGATATTCTTAAAAAAATCTTCCTGAGGCTCTTTTTTCCACACGCCAAAACTCATCTGCGCCAGTTTTTCGACAATTTTCAGATCCAACTCTTCCCCTGACCAATGTTCAAATTGCACCTTGCTCACATCCGGGCTGACATTTTCCAAGATCCCGATCGCTACAATGCGCATCTCGCGAAATCCATCTTCCCATAATTCTTTTGCAATGGAGAGCGCTGCATCGGAGTCATCTCCGAGCGCAGTTACGAGCGCACGTTGAATTTGCTCCAGGATAGGATTGATAACCCCAAAACTGCGCGTTGAATCCGAACCACTGGGCGGGCGTTTCGTTCGATCGCTGTAGTATTCAAACAGATCATGCATCCGCCAACGTAGTGCGCGCGGATCATCCACTAGATCTTGCAGCTCGGAAATTTGTTCTTGTAGCTGATGGGGATCAACTGCGGGCATGATGAATTGATTTTGTGATATCAGACGTTAGAGACTGCATTGTTATTGATGAATCCTATGAAAGAGTGTTGAGTAAATTGAAAACCGTGATCAGTGATGCGTGATCAGGGAACAGAAACCAGGCTACACTTTAAGATGCTCTCTGATCCCCGATTACTGATCTCATAATACTGATCACCGGTTACAGATCACCGCTTACTCTTCACAAATTACTGCTCCCTGCAATCTTATCCCCTTTCACGCATTCCCTTATCACGCCTCCCCATTTTCGTGCTCAATACGCCTTCGCAAATAATGCTACCTGATCTGTTTCCTTCCCTGTAAAAAAGCAGCGCCCCTTTCCCTCAGGACGATCAATGGGTAGGCAGCGAATGCTTGCTTTTGTCTCCTCCTTAATCTGTGCTTCATCTTCACTCGTTCCCGCCCAATGGCTGCGGATAAAACCACCTTGATCAGCCAGAACTTCTTTGAATTCGTCATACGTTTCGACATAATGTGTATTTTCATCTCTGAAACGCACAGCTTTTTCGTACATGCTCTCTTGAATGTTGATCAGCAGATCTTCAACAGTATCTTCCAGCTTATCGAGCGCAATTTCCTGCTTACCCTCTCGACCAGGGAGATCTCTGCGTGCGAGCACGGCTTGTCCCGCAGCAATGTCTTTGGGGCCAATCTCAATTCTCAACGGCACTCCGCGCATCTCCCAATCATTGAATTTATAACCTGGCGTCAAATCCTCTCGTCGATCGATGAGAGTCCTGCTATTGGAGAGGCGTAATTTTATTTGCTCCGCCGCTTCGAAGGTAGCAGATTTTTGTTCAGCATCTCGAAAGATCGGCACAATTACGACCTGGGTTGGCGCGAGCCTGGGAGGCAAAATTAATCCATGATCGTCGCCGTGCACCATAATAATCCCCCCCAAAAACCTTGTGGAAAGCCCCCATGACGTCGTCCAGCAATGCTGCAGCGTATTACCCACATCCAAATATTGAATATCGAATGCTTTTGCGAAATTCTGCCCCAAGTTATGCGATGTTCCTGACTGGAGCGCGCGCAGATCCCCCATCATTGATTCGATACTGTACGAATCTTTGGCGCCTGCAAATTTTTCGCGCTCGGTTTTTTTGCCCTTTATCACCGGGACCGCAGCTTCATTTACTGAAAATTCTTCATAAATATCCAGCATTTGAAGCGTCTCTTCTTCAGCTTCACTTTCCGTCGCATGCGCAGTATGTCCTTCCTGCCAATAGAACTCGGTCGTCCTTAAAAAGAGCTTCGTCCTTAATTCCCAACGCACGACGCTGTTCCATACGTTAATCAATATGGGAAGATCGCGATAGGACTTGATCCATTTTGCATACATGTGCCCGATAATGGTTTCCGAAGTCGGCCGCACCACGAGCGGCTCTTCCAATTCCTGTCCTCCAGCGATGGTTACAATTGCAAGTTCCGGCGAAAAGCCTTCGATGTGATCCTTTTCTTTTTCGAAGAAACTTAACGGGATTAGTAAGGGAAAGGCCGCGTTGACATGCCCCGTCGCCTTGAAACGTTTGTCAAGCCCATCTTGAATATTCTCCCAAAGAGCCCATCCGTAGGGGCGAATAACCATGGATCCTCGCACCGGGCTGTAATCAGCCAACTCCGCGCGCAGGACCAACTGGTTGTACCAATCGGAAAAATGTTCGGATCTGGAGGGAAGACGTTCACTCGACATAGGCTTCTTGTACCTTTCTATGACCTATAAATTCTTCTGGAGAATGGTCTCTGCTTCAGGCTATCTGTAAGAGCATGCTGGGTTGTACGCAGCGAGGGTACGGCGTTGATTGCTGCGCGTCAGCCGGCTGCAAGGGCCCTTCACACACTTTTGATTCGACGATCGATTGCCTTTTGGACAGGATCCAGCCAAATTCGATCGAGCTGATCGCCGCTCGCAACCAGAAGGGAATCGGGCGAGGCAGCTAACAAATCCATCCATTCCTGAAGGAAATGCCACATGATCGCATGATCCCAGAGTTCATCCCACTCCTCGCGTTCCCAGCGCATCCCCAGACTGGATTCCAGTGAATTTCGATAATGAGCAATGATCTCGTCCTGACCAAGTGGCAGCGTGTCGAACCACCATTCGCTCTTCTTGATAAATACGACCAAATCGAGAATTCCGGGCCCGATTGCTGTCATCTGCCAGTCGAAGACAACCTGCT
The DNA here is from genome assembly GCA_022561215.1 of Chloroflexota bacterium. Classification (GTDB taxonomy): domain Bacteria; phylum Chloroflexota; class Anaerolineae; order Anaerolineales; family E44-bin32; genus JADFRQ01. The sequence continues at coordinate 13,392 of JADFRQ010000038.1, forward strand.
GACCCGGGCTTAAGACCGAAATATTGCCGGGCCAATAATCTCCATGCAAAAGTGTGTTTGGGCTGCGCAGCAAAGCACGGGAAATGAAAGTAGCTTCCTGTGTGAGAATTTTAAATAGCTGCATGCGCTGCGGCGAGTTTGCGATTGATTCAGGCTCCTTGCGATAAGCGATTCTTTCTATCGACTGCGCTGCTGCAGTAACATGTACACTGAAATCGGCAGTCAGCGGGCGGCTTAGCCACGGAAATGCGTTGAGATCCTCTCCCAGACTCCAAAATCGATCATGCAATTGAGCTAGCGCGTCGACAGCCTGAAGATAATCATCAGACGTCCATTCCGAGGCCTCCTTGGCCGGGGGAACAGCTTCCATGATCAGCCAATCGCCACTCGGCGACGCGGCGATCAATGTGGGCAACACCATCGGCATTTGACCGGCTAGAAATTGGTAAACACCTACTTCCCTTCGCCCGGCGCCTGCCAAGCCAGTTCTTGTTGAGCCACGCGGCTCTTTGACGACGATATTGGTGGTCATCGCGCCATTCAAGCCCTCATACGTCACCTGCAGCCCATGCAAGACACCGATCGATGGTCGCCGGTCGGCCACTTTTAAGGGTATTACTTCGGTGACTTGAACGGAAAGATCTTTCGAATAACGTCTCAATCCGGCCGTCAGGTCTGCCTTGCTAAAAGGCCAACTCCAGGTTAATTCGCTCTCAGACATACTCTACCCTAACCATTCTTGCTCATCAAAAAATCAGCAAAACTTGCACTGATCCTGCAGGACAAGAGGCCAATTGATGGTGATTCTTTTACGCGCCTTCGTTCGCTTTATCAAGGCTCAGCCCCATCGGCAACATGACCCGCCCGATCAAGTTAAGAAGGGGCCGTTCCAAAAGAACAGTTCAGATTCACCAATGTTGACTTCCTTAAGATGATCGACAATTATCCCAGGTGTTCGTGCAACCGGCCGGTTGCTCATACGACTGGATTATGGATGAAACGAGAAGTATTTAATTTCTTTTTAGACAGCCCCTGATCTGACTTTACCTGGCATCATGTGGCTTTCCTGCATGGAGGGATTATAAGTTAATCAACCAAGCGAGTCAAAAACATACCTCTGAATGCCTTTTTCATTTGAGAATATGAAAGATCAGGGCCAGCGCGGGCTGGAGAATAGCAAGCTGTTTGGAACGTAAGCTCAGCGCGCTTTCGAAATGCGTTGCAGTTGATGATTTAATTTTTCAAAGCAGGGGCGCATCATGGTGTGCCGTTACGCGAAACGATGGTAGGTTAAGTAGAAGTGCAGTGCATTTTTGAAGTGCAGTGCACCTGACAATTAATGTCTTCTTGAAAAAATCTGCCGGCCAATACAACCCACCACAGTGACGAAGGATATCGATGCCTGAACGCAAAATTGCAATGCGAGTCGAAGCTCGTTGCCAATTGCCCTTGCGAAGAGATTAAATAGGCGTCTCGAACTAGGGGGGAAGCAAACGCAGAATGGCGCTGTACTCGCGCATTGAGCAGATTAGAAGTGCAACAGAAAGTTGCGCACCCAATCTTCCAAGTTACGAGGCATTCAGATAATTGCCATATGCTTGCCTCTACACAAACCTTTTTGCAATCGCCTCAGCATGGGATGAGTACGAGTTATGCCAGCACCGTGGAATCCACGCCCGCAAGTGATTTTACTTCCTGTAAGCGACTCAATTTTTCCCAGGGGAGATCGAGATCATCGCGACCAAAGTGTCCGTAACATGCCGTGGGCAGAAAACGCGTGTGTCGCAACTTTAAATCACGAATGATTGCTCCCGGGCGAAGGTCAAAGAGCTGATTCACTATTTCGGAGATTTCGCTTGCCCCCAAACGCCCGGTACCAAAGGTTTCCACATTGACCGATACCGGATGCGCGACACCAATGGCATAGGCAACTTGAATCTCACAGCGCTCCGCAATTCCTGCACCGACAATATGTTTCGCCACCCACCTGGCGGCGTAGGCGCCAGAGCGATCAACCTTCGTGGGGTCTTTCCCACTAAAACACCCACCGCCATGCCTACCCATTCCGCCATAGGTATCGACGATGATTTTGCGTCCCGTCAGACCCGAATCGCCCATCGGCCCTCCGACGACAAATCTTCCCGTCGGGTTGACAAATATCCTGAGGTTATCATCCAGCAATTCTTCGGGGAGAACAGGCCTAATTATGTGCTCAACGACGCCATCATGAATATCCTGCGCACTGATATCGGGCGCGTGTTGCGTGCTGATAAGTACCGTGTCTACACGTTTCGGCTTGCCGTTCTCATACTCCACCGTCACCTGGCTCTTGCCATCCGGCCGCAGCCAGGGGAGATCACCGGCTTTGCGCACTTCAGCCAGTCGCCGGGCAAGGTTGTGGGATAGATGAATGGGCAGCGGCATAAGCGTCTCAGTTTCGTTGCAGGCGAATCCAAACATCATTCCTTGATCGCCAGCGCCAATGCTTGCCACCTCCTCTTCACTCACCTCACTCGAACGGGTCTCGAAGGAATGGTCCACTCCCTGGGCAATATCAGAGCTTTGTTCGCTGATAGAAATTTGTACAGTGCAGGTTTTGCCGTCAAATCCCATGGAACTGTCATCGTAGCCAATTTCCTGGATTACCTTGCGTGCAACTTCATCGTAATCGACTCGGGCATCGGTGGTAATTTCGCCAAAAAGGAGCACGAAATCAGATTTCGTGGCCGCCTCACACGCAACGCGCGATCTCGGATCCTGCTCAAAACACGCGTCGAGGATGGCATCCGAAATTTGATCACACATTTTATCGGGATGACCTTCTGTAACCGACTCAGAGGTAAAGAGAAGATCTTTTGCCGTCATGAAGGACGTACTCATAAGCTCAGCTCCTTAAAGAAAACACCCCTTCGCGACGAGAAGGGGCGCTGGAAACCAACACTTAATAACCCTCTCATCACTCAGACCTACGGGCCTGCCGGAATTGGCACCACATCGAGCATTTCGATAGGTTGCCGAGGTATCGTAGGGCCGTTCCCTCCACCTCTCCGAATAAGAGTAAAGCAACTATTATAGTAGGGGGAGTTTACCAGCACTTGGAAGGCATGTCAATTAAGCCTGCACAGCAGCGGCTAGCGGAGCGGATTGCGTTTCCATTCTGGCCTCCAGCTCCATCGCCGTGATCGAAATGAGCAGAATCCATAGGAGATCAGCGAGAAAAAGATGCACAATCTGCAGCCATATGGGCGCCAGGAGAAATACATTAAGCGCCCCCGCCGCGAGCTGCACCAGGACCAAATGGCTCAATCCGGAACTCAGTCGTCTTAAGATGGGGTCCGATGTTTTCGATCGTATTTTTCCCGAAAACCAGAGTAAGTACAATGCGACCAACACAGCCAATACGGGATGCAGAAGTCGTAAACGGAGAAAAATATGCGCGCCGGCCGAGAAATCAGTGCTAAACCCTTCGATCAGAGAATTCGCCGGAAAGAGTGTATCTCCGAGAGCAGTGATTGCCCCGCTTACGCCCATCAGAGTCACTCCAAACCATCCCATCGCCAGTTCTCGTCCATTGACGTTTACTCGCCGAGCCTGGCGCCCGAAATCTACGCCGATCCATTTAGCGGTTATTGTCAGGCTCGCAAGAAGAAAAAAGGTGTTCAGCAAGTGCAGAGATGTAGAATAGCCGCGTAGGATGGACGTGCTTTCAGCGACTAAATTTAATAACACGAGCCCCGCGCCGATCAACGCCTCCACGATGATGAAAATAACAGCAAGAGTGGCCGATTTTCTTACAGGGTGACCACGTCGATAGTTTCGAAAAACGCCGTAGCTGAGTGTTAGCACAAGGAGAAAATTTATCCCGCTGGTTAACCGATGTCCAAATTCCACCAATGTTTCAAATTGCGCCGATCGCGGCAAAATTTCCCCGTTGCACAGCGGCCAATGATTTCCACAACCTGCGCCTGACCCCGTGGCGCGCACAAGAGCACCCCACAAAATCACAAATACGGTGAACGCCAGCACAAACCACGCGAATCGAGATAACCTGCGCAGCCGGGCACTATATTTATCCCCGTTATTTGGAAGTGCAATTTCTTGCATGATCGAGCTACTATATCATGGGACTGAAGGGCCTGGTTGCAGGCTTCGGGTTCTGGGTGTCCCAAATTTACATTCTTGTGGTCTTCCCTCATCGAGAAACAGCCTTGAGGATAACGCGTGCTGTAGCGCATCAACAGTCGCCTTTCCACCTGGGATCCGATCGCGCGAAATGGACATAAATAGGTTTTCAATCCTCGAATGGTAATCGCTCGCCATTTGGGAAAGCACATTGGGGTTCGTTGCACCGGGAATAGGTAGGGAGGCCAACCCATAGATCGGTTTTTATTGTTGTGAGGTTCTTCCGGGAAAGTGTAAATATACGTTGTGTACCAATACCCATGTGTGCGCGCAGTTGTCCGGTTGCTCACTTTGCCGCTATGGGAATAAGAAAAGGGCCGGCGTCTATTTGCCGGCCCTAAGAATTAATTTGCGTCAAGCTCAATCGCCGCCGTCCGCTATGACAGGCTGGATGGCCAGGGCGCGAGGGTTGTGATTCAAACTCAGGTAACGCTCCAAGTTTTCGAAAAACCCTTTCGCGACGATGGGCATATCCGGGTTGATCGGGCGCACCCTGTGCCATACATCGCCGGAGACCGCGGAAAGCGCCAGACTGCGCATCCACATGATCAGGTAAAGGGGTGACAACGCGAGTGTGCGCAAGGCCTCTTTACGATCAGGGGCGAACTTCACCCCATAGAGAAAGGTTCCTGCGTCGTAGAAAAGAGAAAGGGTTCCGATCAAAGCGATGGCGGAGACGATACCCCCCCAGGCGAAAAATGCACCCCAGGCTGCCGCCGTAAAGATTGCCTTGATCGGAATGAGTAATGTTTTAGGCTTCAGCAAAATCGAGCTTAAAAGTGACCATCCGGCTGGCCCTCTTGTTATTAATCTGATGATTTGTGGGAAATATGATCGTACAACTTGAACTTGTCCCTTCATCCAACGCGCCCTTTGGCGCACTGCCCCATCTTGATCGTTTGGTTTCGGGTCGGCGACATAGGTTTCATGGGCGAAGTATATGGGTTCACCTTCGGCTCCCAGTTGCAGGGTAAGCTCAACATCTTCGACCAGGGTATGCAGGGATGCACAAATTGTTTCCAGTATTCCTCTGCGGAAGGCCATTCCGGTTCCTCGCAGGCGGACCGACCATCCCAACTTCGCGCGTAGAGCGTCGTTTACGCGTTGTTCTGTCGATTCGGAGTAGGCTGCCAGACAGGAGACAATTGAAGTAGAGCGCAGAACGGGTTCCACACGTGTTTGGATCACATTCTCGCCGCGCGCCATTCGCTTACGTATGCTACTGAAAAAATTGGGGGCAACGATGCTATCAGCGTCCAATACGACGATAATATCATCATGTGCGCCGCCTGCTCTGCTATCTTGCAGCCACCACTTGAGCGCTTGACCTTTTCCGGCTGGCCCGCCATCATTGCGTACGTGCACCGTTGCTCCCGCGTTCTGGGCGATATGTGCCGTGGCATCCATGCAGTGATCGGCCACCACATGGATCTGATCTTCCGCTTCCATTGTTATTCTTAATGCGCGCACCGTTCCACCCAGGATTGAAGCCTCATTACGTGCCAAAATCACTACATGGATCCCCTGCAATTGGCGGCGCTCCCCATCGGGAGCGACGATCCATATCGGTTTTACAGAATTAATTTTTTCCAGGACCTGCATTTTTATTATTCAGCCTCGTTACGTTTGTAACCATTTGCCGTTGATTGGCTGGGTAGAAATTCAGCATGCGTGTCGACCTGCAATGATCCTATATCCTCTTGCCTATAATTGCTCTAGGTGTTTGGTACCAAAGCGAGTAGTCCTTTGGTACCAGCAAATGGCTTATCCCAGTTGGGAATACGTCTTTTGGAGGCGGATTTCGGGTAATGCATCGCGATAGATGTAGGGGCGTCTGGCCAGACGCCCCTACGAGAGGCACTCCTTCTGGAGCGCAATCGATCTGCTATTGCGACCTGTGCAGAGCACGGGCAGGTGCCGTAGCATTCGGGGGCATTGCATCGCGATAGATGCAGGGGCGTCTGGCCAGACGCCCCTACGAGAGGCACTCCTTCTGGAGTGATAATGCTTGCCGTGCCTGCTTTCGAAGATGAGCAAACCGAGTTGAAGAGAAAAACCAAATGTTAAAGCGGATCTTTAAAATATTGAATGTACGCAACTTAAATTAATCTTGAGAAGGTTAAGGCATATTGAATCTTCGCACATGCATGCGAGGTCAGAATGAATTGCTCCCTGGAATCACATGCCAAGAGATAAATCTCTCCTGAGGAAAACTTATTCCGCCCCTGCGTAAACCTTCTTCAATTCGCCTGCCAACACCCCCAGCGCTACCTGTGGCGCGTGACGTGCAACTATGCTCGTTCTCCCATTTTCTCCTAACGATCGACGCAATGGTTCCTTTTCCAACAGCTGCTTAATCTGCTGAGCAGCTTGCGCTGCATCTCCCAATGGATAGTCAAATCCGTGTTCGCCACTGGTGACAAACTCCCGGAAGGGGCCCTCCGCAGGGACAACCACTGCGCAGCCGCGTGCCATTGCTTCCGCGATGGTCATCCCAAACGAATCCCCTTTGGATGTGGATACAACAACCCCTCCCGACGTGCGCACAGCATCCAACACGCGCGGAATATGCTCCTGATCGACCCCCCGGAACCAGCGCAAGGAGTCGAGTATCCCCTGGCGCTGCGCCAACCGAAAAAGTTTGCCTGCAACCTTCTCCTCCGAGCCGCGCCCGAGCATCCAATATTGGGCCATGGACCCGGCCGCCGTTAGTTGCCCTGCGATCGCAACAAACTCCGTCCAATTTTTTAAACGATCCAAACGCCCGAGCCAGGCGACGATCGGTCGTTCTGGCATCGGCGAAAAATTGGACAGCTGGCCGACGAAAGCCTCCCCAACCGGATTAGGAACCACGCGGATAGCAACCTTCTTCCGCAGTCGTGATTGCACAACGCTCGCCTGAAATTGGGAAGGGACGAAAAGGGCATCCATGCGCCTCATCCTGAGGGATTTCAGGTAGTGGAGGTTTTCTGAATAGGGTGAGTGCACTTCGAGAATAAATTTTGGAGCGTGCGGCATTTGGTTCAAGACCGGGAAAACTTCTGGTGTGTCCAGAATGGAGATGATCGCAAAACGTTTACTTTCCATGTAGTGGGAAAGAGCTTTTGTGGAACCAATGTGAACCTGATCGAGCACCCCGCGAAACAGGCTCCTTCCCGGCCCATCGAAGAGGAACCACGCCTGAGCATCGATCCCCCATTTTTTCAATCCTCGCAGGCGCGTCGCCAGTACGGCTTCCACCCCTCCTCGCGTTAGGAAGCGATAGATGAAGAGCGCCTTCATTCTACGCGATGGAAGAGCGCACGTTTTTCAGCGATTCGCTGACCGCCGCGCTCGATCATACTTAACAGTTGATCGATACGCTGGACCCACGTATTTTCGGCGGCAAACGCCGCCCGCGCTTCGAGGTAGCGGTCGCCTTCCTCGGCAGCCGTTTTGATCGCCTGTGCAAATGCATCAGCACCCTTCACACGGCGTACAAGATCTTCCGCTCCGACTGGCGCCGATATCCCCGTCGCAACCACAGGCAAATTCATCGCCAGGTACTCGTAAGCCTTGATGGGGTCCGCCCCTGATGCCAATCTTTCCTGTTTGAAGGGAATCATGCCTACGTCCCAATTGGACGCCAGGGAAGCCAATTCATTTCGCTCCCGTTTTCCGAGCAAGTGTACATTTGGCGGCAGCCCTTTTTTTCTGGAATCTCCGCCATAACCGATAAGGTAGAACATCCACGTCGGATGAGCCACGGCGGTCTCAGACAAAAGGTCCCAGTCAAACCATGCTCCCGCCAGGTAACCAAAATAGCCGATCGTAATTTCTCCGCGCTTAAGGTATCGATCCTCGTCGACTTTATCAATTTCAGGAAACGAAGCATTGGGAATTTGCTCTGCACCTTTGATCCCCTGATCGGAAACAGCTTTCCCCAGGGTTTGGTTAACTACAGAAACGGCATCAACGTTGTGCAGCAAATGGCGCTCCATCGACGGCTCATACCATTCCGCCTGACCCACTCGCTGAAATTCCCCCCAATCATCAATCACATCGTAGATCGTGACCCAGCCCGCGGCGTGCGCCTCGGCAAGGACCTTAAAAAAGGAGGGATGGGGAAATTCAAAGAGAATAATTTTTTCTTTATTTGAAAAACGGCGCAGGATAATTTCAGGCCATTCGGCAATCGCGTCGACAGGGATTTGCAGGATCCCGCCGGCCAAGCGGTCCTGAGGGTACCATTCATTCTTCTTCCAGCGCCAATAGCCGAAAATACAGGGTATCCCGCGCCGAGATAATTCCAGAGCAAAATTCGTTGAGCGCTGGCCTTCGCTTTCGATCAACCGAGTGGAGGCCATGATGAGAACAATTTGATGCGATTCCTGTTCATGCACCCAGGAGATGAAGCGTTCGATGTCGGCTTCGATTGGAAGATGCGGTTTTCCTCTTGAGGTAAAGAGCCATTTTCCCGTGTTTGCGCGCAGTCGGTAGAGCAGCCTTCGTCCAAAGCTTCCAGGAGGAAAGAGTCGTTTTAACACAGCGCTCAACCAATTACGGTTCATTGCAGTCAAGTAGGCCCCTCCTGTGGCAGTATCGTAAAGGCAGCCGGCAACGAGCTTCAGCTAACGAGCTTCAGCTAACGAGCTTCAGCTCGCCGTTGCCCGCACACATGAGAAAATTGCCAAAAATCCGCTAACGAGCTTCAGCTCGCCGTTGCCCGCACACATGAGAAAATTGCCAAAATTCCGCTAACGAGCTTCAGCTCGCCGTTGCCCGTACCCATCAGAATTTGCTCGCTCGGCGCTGCAAGGGATAACGGCGGATATACCTCTGGAGTGCCGAAGCTCTGCTTCGGCCAAGCGCAAGCAGAGCTTGCGCACTCCAAATCCACGCCGAAATTCCAGACTCAATCCGCCAACAATCATCCAACGATAGTCCAATGGGCGATTGGTCCGAACATTAGTTCGCAACTTTAGTTCGCCTTCTCAATGCAATTCTCAGGGATAGTGGAATGTCTTTACTACGGGATTATTTGCATAATCCCTAACGGTCTGATCGACGAGATGCACGAAGTTGTTTCGATCGCTAATCAGCATTCCATATAAATTCGCACTTCATATCCCCGACACCTTCTCGGCAAGCAACTCGATGCGCGCTTTCCAAGAATTCGAATGTAGGAACGCATCAATGACTTTGTCCTCCGTTTTGCATGCCAGCGCCTCGCTCATTTTTTCCAAAAATTCTTCGTGATCTTCCGCTAAGAAAACATAGGGCAGATCTGCAAGCGGTCGCAGCTTCGGCGCGACCACGGGCACTCCCATCGCCAGATATTCGAATATTTTCAAAGGACTTGTGGCCTGGGTGATGGGGCTGATTTTCCAGGGAATGATGGCCACATCAGCGTGCATCAAATAAGCGGGCAGGGTCGTTTGATCCTTCAATCCAAGAAAATGCACATTTGCTTCGGAGAACGGCGACTGACCGCCATAATCCCCAATAACAACCAGCGCGGCCTCGGCATTGGCACGCGCGATTTTGTGCAGCAGTTCCCAATCAAACCATTCGCCCCATAAGGCGCCTATGTACAATATCTTGGGATCTCCTGAGGGTAAATCATGCGGCGGCGATGTCGTTTGCCGGCGATCAAAAATATTGAGATTCACGGCATTGGGAAGTTCGATCACATTTTTACCGCTGAGCTTTTCGAGGCGTTTTGCCAGGGATGGAGCACTCGCCATCAGTACATCGCTGGCGCGCACAATTGCAGCTTCGACCGCCGGTGAATACCAGTCACCGCCTAACGATGTATTCCACTCATCGATCAAGTCATACACGATTTTTCCGCCCATTTTCGAAACCGAACGGACGATGGGTAAATATTCGGCGAAAGGAAATTCCACGATGGCGGTCAGTTTTTTCACCTGAAGAAACGTTTGAAACTCCCATTGCAGGGCCGGCCAATCGAAGTCGGAGGCTGAAAAATGCAGCAACCTGGCCTGGCCAAAATCCAGATCAAGCTCGGAATTTTCCTGTTTAGGATATTTATGCACGAAGATAACTACATTCCCGCGGCGCAGGAGCTCCAGCACGATTTGCGTGCCGCGTGCCCCACCACCCGTATCGTCGATGGGTACTCCCGAAAGAAAAAGGATCAGGCCCTTCGCCTCGGAATACCTGCGTGCGATCACCTGCGGTCGGTTGTGAATTCCCCGGCGGAAACCTTGCACGCGCGCCGCGCGCCCAAATCTGTACAATGCTCCGCCCAGAATGCCCCCGCGACCCATCCCGTCCACTGCCAGTCCGAGCAGAACAAGCCCTAGCCAGATCGCGCCGAGGGTATATCCAAGCGCCGGCGCAACAAAAAATCCCCCGAGCGCCAACCCCAGGCCAAAAAGCGTCAGATAAGTGCTGCGGTAGCTGGACATCATTTGCGACCAATAATTTGCAGCAAATGCACCGCTTTCCCCATCACCCGCAGTCCAATTGGAGAGCTTCGTCCAGATACCCCTCAAGGTCTCAGGTGCATGCCATATGACGCGTGCATCGGGAACAAATGCCCAGTGCCTCGCCTTGTGCTTGAGCTTCAAATCAAAATAGGTATCTTCTCCTGTTTTGGTCAGCCACTCCGCAAATCCCCCCACCTCTTCCCAGACGGATTTCTTAAAAGCAATCGAACGACATGCCGGAAGGAAACTCTGCACTTCAATGTCCGAAATCTTCGGCACGAGTTCATATTTTGCTTTTTCGCCGATCCAGGTATCCGCCCGCGCTCCATACCAGCCGGCCACGACTTCGGTATCGGGATCAATTTCAAAGGGAGCAATAATTTTCTCCAACCAATCATCGCGCAAACTGCATCCGAAATCTGTCATGGCGATGATAGGGCTGTTTGAACGCCTGGCGCCCACGTTTCGGCGGGTAGCTATATTGGCATCAGGTTTTGAATACAATTTCAAATTGAGTTTGCTCTGGGAGGCAAAGGCCTCCAGGATAGCAAAGGTGTTATCGGAAGACCCACCATCGAGAATGTGCACCTCGTCCGGGATTCTTGTCTGCCGCTCGAGATCTTTTAACCAGGCCTCTGCATTTGCACTCTCATTCTTGACAGTCGTTACCAGCGCGACCTGCACACTTTTGCGCGGTTGCCCCTTGATTGGCATGCGCGGGAGATAACCCGGAAACAGATTTTCATCGTCTGTGAATAAAACGACGCGTGAGCGATCAATAAGGTCGAGATGATGTGTGCGAATGATAAAACGCAGGTGCCGCCAGGGTTTGGGCAAGAGCTTGATCAGCGGCCTCAGGACGATTGACGTGATAGGCTGCAGCCGGCGCGCCACCCAGCGGCGCATGCGCATCAAGCTTCCGCGCATTTCTTTGGCCGTTTGTTTTGGGTCCCTGATCCGCCAAATCACACCCCAGCATGTTTGCAGCAACCGAAACCCACGCGAACCTCGCATGGCTTGCATTTCGGAGGACACATGTTCCGCCTTCGCTTGTGCTGCATGCAGCGAATCCTGCATCTTCCCACGTTCTTCTAACTCCACCCTTAATTGTGTCTCCGTCTTTAGTACCGAATCTTCCAGACGCCTTATTGCGATGGCGTCAGACCTCATCTGTTCGCGAGCAGGCTCCAATTCATCTTCGAGCGTTTGGGTGCGTTGCATATCGGTGCGCACACGATCTTCGATCCAACTCAAGTTGGTGATTATCGGGTTAGAAGTTGTCGTCGAATTCAAAGCCCAAAGGGATTGAAACATCTGACTCAAGCGCGTCATCTCCCCCTCTGCCTGCGCAAGATTTAATGTCTGGTTGATGGCAAATTCAGTGAGCAGTGGCGGCAGGGCGGGCTTGGAGCTTTCACTATCCAATAAATTCTTCGCGAGCTGCAGACTCGGGGAGGACGATTGCCGCATTATTTTGATCTGCTCACCAACGCGGAGAAAATATTCTTTATTTTCGTAGGCGGAGAGGAGTTTTTGGGAAAGCAGTACTGCATCAAGATTGGAGAGATCCAGCGTGTAATTCCCAAGCTGAAAGCCTTGCATGAGCGCTCCAACTTTGGGGTCATAGTTCAGGCCCACGCAAGGAATCCCCGCCCGCAATGCGGCCACGAGCGAATGCAGGCGCATCCCCAAAAGCAGATCGAATTGCTCGATCACCGCAAAACGCTGCAGCGCGTGCAGTGAGCCGCCGGCGATAGTCGTTTGTGACTCCTTCTGCATGGCGGATTGAACTTCCCGCGCTTGTTTGAGATCATCCTCCAGGAAGTATTCGGAGTCGTGAAAGGGAAGAAAAATGACGCTCCCACCAATTGTTTGGAGCACTGCATCAAGCGCGATCGAGACCTGGGGGAGCCATTCGGGAGGTTGAACCTCAATTTGCCAGTAACGCAGGGATACGCCGATCCAGGGGCGCGGGAGCGCCTTCAATTGCTCGCCAAATTCGCCTGGTATATTTTGCGGATTAGCGTAAAAAGCGGGGTCGAGAACTGCTGGAATATCCTGGATGATGGTGCCAATCTCCTCCAGGAGATGAAGCGACTCCTGATCGCGCACCGTTGCCTGATCTGCTGAGTCGAAGAGCACTCGTCCAAAACGCCTGCCCTCGATGGTCTTCAGCGGTCCGACGCCTACCGCGTAAAACATACTCAGGATTCCAAAGAGGTTGGGCAGCAAGATGGGAGCTCCAAATTCACTCATCCCCCCCTGTCGCTGGGTGAGCAAACTCTTCTCATCCGCTCCCCAGTAATCTTGGATTAGCCCCCCGCCACCGACAATTACCAGCGCGGCACTTTTTACCGCCTCAACCATCGCCCCGATATCGGACCAGGCAATTGCTTCCACCGCATGCAGTGATTCTGTAAAAGCGGGATCCCCCGAGAGCACCACGTAATGAAGGTTTTTGTTTAACGATTTAAGCTCAGCCAGGATGCCGTCGAGGATTGCTTCGTCGCCGGCGTTATTGTAGCCATAGTAGCCGGCGATGAGGATTGTCGGGGATGGATCTTCATTGCTGCTCAAGAAATTACCTCAAAGTTACACAGTAACCAGGTATCAGGCGAGATCCGCAGCAGGCTGTTTTCCTGCTTACTAATCCCTGTTTACGGCTTACCGATTACGGATTACTCTTATCTGATTGATTTTTCTCATTCCTGCTCACTAATCACTGATTCCTTTTTCCTGATTCCTTCTCCCTGATAACTTTTTCCCGCTGCCTGCACCCTTTTTCCTACTCACTGTCCTTGGTTAGTCTACACAGAAATTAGGGCGCCCGATAGCGAGGCGTGAGGCGCAGGATTTTTCTGATGATGTGCATGCAACGGAAAGAATTTATCGAGGAAACGTGCTCAATTATTAATGAACCAGCTTGAATCTTCACGATCTCCACGGAGAGGAATGTCGAATGTTTTTACAACAAAAACAGCCAATTCGGCTCTCGAAACAGCCTCTTCCGGGCAATACTTCCCAGATTGGCAGCCGGAGGTTACCCCTGCTGCGGCCAAATCTTCGATCCAGCCAACCGCCCAATGGTCCGGGCGAACATCCGCAAACATCCTTCCCGTAGCTTGCGGTTGATCGACAATCTCGGGCCAGTATCTGGCCTTGCCAAGGATGACGGCCATTTGAGCGCGTGAGACGCGTTCGTCGGGACAAAAATAGGTTTCCGAGCATCCGGAACTTAAACCGTCCCTGACCATCTGCTCGATCCAACCCGCGGCCCAATAATCCAGTCCGACATCCTCAAACCTACCCGTTGGGGCCGGCGGCCAGTAGCCCTGGCCGCGCATGGCCAATTCGACAAAAATCGCCATATCGGCTCTGGTAACCACGCGTTTGGGGCAAAAATATTCGAACTTAAATTCCCTGCCCAGCACCGGATAACTCTCTAGACTGCATCCCACGGCCAGGCCGGAGTCGAGCAGCGCTTCCACCCATTCGAAGTACCATTTGTCATCCACTCCAGCGAGCAGCTGCGCAGGCCAGACATCTTCATAGTACCCTGTGCGTCGATTAAAACCAATCCGGGTCATCTCATCGCTATCGGGTGCCCAGTAGGCAAATTGGGGGCCCTCAACGGCCTTCAAGAAACCATCGTACGCTAACTCCGCGTGTTTATCGTAAACGCGCCAATCGACGGGTCGGCAGTTGCTGATCGTTCCTTCCGCTTTGACCAGGTTGAGGTATAAGATTCCTCTCAAACCTGGAAAGGCTGCCAATTTGGCAAATGTTTCTTCGAGCCACTCATTCTTTCGAGCATCGTCCGGGCCATTGGGGCCAACGGACACCGTTCCAATTTGCGCGAGGAAAATGGGCTTTCCGGGAGCCATTGCGCGAAAGCGGTTGAGGTATGGCTCGATGATCAGTTCATAGGTATCCCATTTAGCGCCCGTTGCATAATCCGGGCAGGCGCCGAAATTCATGCTGCTGAAAGCCACCGTGTCGACGACAGAATCACCCGGGTAATAAACTTCGAACTCGTGCCCATCCTCACTCCAGGCGTTGGGGGCGAAAACCCAGTTGACGGCGTCTTCCGGGACACCTTCCTCGGCGAAAATCTGCTGAATTTTCAGCCACCCCAATTTGAAATTCTGCGGGTCAAGACCATAACGCACCCAACCGCCATTCATTTCTTGCAGCGGCGCGATAAATGCGCGCTTCTTGCCGCCATCCGACCAGCGTGCGAAGGCTGACGCCCAATCTCTCAATTTCTGTTCAAATTCTGGATCGTGGGCCACCTGCTCGGCGGTTCGTTGGTACGCCGTGAGGTTAATAAACGGCGTATAGCCCAAATCCCAGGCGGCATCAAGCTCCTTATGGACATTAAATTCCGGGTTGTGAAACTCGAAGTCCATATACGTCCCGGCGATGGATATTCCCTTATCCAGGCCTTCGTCTTGCATCCACTCATCAAAATTTTCAATTTCCCATGAGGTGACCTGCAGAGAATCGGAAGTGTACAAGCCGAGCAAGATGGGCGGGCCATCAATCGAGGCGGCTGCCGGGCTGGGATCGAGGCTGGCGATCGCTTCAGAAAGCCATCGATAGAATCCCAACGGACCCGCCAGCAAGAAGGCGGCCGAAAGCACGATGATAACCAGGGTGCCGTATAGTAATTTATTTTTCAGTTTGGATTCTCGCTCGGGACGAAGCGGAGAACGCATGGAAGTGGGCATTCGTGTTTCCTAGGCAATGAATACATGATCTTCAAAAAACGATGGATGCTCCCCAGCACGCAGCAACCTCGGGATAACCGCTAGCTCCATTTGAACAGAAAGAGACTCTCTTGCGCTAGAGTACGGGAGTACGGGGTGAGACTGGGCAGGGGAGCGAGGGTGCATGATAGACATATTGTGGTGTAGGGGCGATTCGCGAACCGCCCGTATTGCAGCTCTGGTCATATTGATTGCTGCCTGGCTGCCTGTTCGCGCAGCCATGTTGATGTCGATTTTTATCCATCGGGCACTTCGGACCGGCTACGAGGCAGAATTAGCATTGATGGACCAATTCTGGAATCCGTGGCTGCACTTAGCTTTTTTATGAGGACCAATTCTTCTAAGCTTGCGGTTCGTGCACAACTTGATGCACGATTTATCTGCTGCGACATCAACTCGCTGCCCGAAGTGTTGTCAGATCAATTCGACATTGTATTTACATCGTACGGGGTGCTAAACTGGATCCCCGATATCGATCGATGGGCGCAGGTAGCTGCAGACAGAGTGCTCCCTGGCGGAACTTTCTATATTGCGGAATTTCATCCCTTTGCCAGCATGTTTGACAACGAAGGCGATGTGAACGAATGGCGGATGACCGAACCTTACTTTCATAGCTCCATTCCGAAAGAGTACAAAAATGCATACTCATACGCAGATCCTTCGATCGACATCAATCTTTCGGAATTTGAATGGTCGCATCCGATCGGAACTATCGTGTCTGCTCTGATTGACGCAGGGCTGGTGATAGAATTTGTGCACGAGTTCCCTCACACCACATATGCACAATTCCCATTTTTCAAGAAAAGAGTCCTTGTCTTTATTTAATAACGCTCTTCCGATATTCTTTCTAAAAATGCTTCTATCCTTATTCTCTTTCAAAAAGTGTTGAAATAATCTTGAACGAAGTTGATTTTGTCCTGTATGCGTCCCGATTCTTACGATTCTGTCAGCTGAGTGGGCAAATTCTCCTTTTTCAAATAGTATGTAAATTCCGTTTTTTGGGACTTCTCGTTCCTCAAAAGGAAATACAAATTTTTTCATTTCACTGAACCATTGATGAAGCGTATTACAGTGTTTACTCATTTTGAATTTTCTTGGATAGCCATTGAAGCTGTTTTCCAATACCTAAGCCTTGCATTGGAATTTTATAATGTTTGATACTTGGGAGTAAAAATTTTCTGTAATTGCTTCCTGCTAGAAAAGTAAACTTATCTTTTTCTAAATCTGTTAATTTTTTCAACTGATTTAATACAGAGTTCGCCCATTCTTTTACGTTATTATTGCCCATTTTGTTCAATGTTTTATTATAAGGATCGATTTCCATATCCAGTCCTAATAAACCATATTTTGCAGAAAGAATAAATATCTTATCGGTATTCAGAGATTTTGCATATTGTAAATTTTTCTGGAAAAGTGGACTGATATACAGATCTTTA
>JADFRQ010000039.1 GCA_022561215.1 Chloroflexota bacterium
CGGGTAGCGAAGATGATCCAGCATAGAGGCCAATATCCGTGCCCAGTTTTCTGATGCCGAGCTGCTCCCCGAATTTGCGAGCCTCCTTATGCATTTGAGGGATGTTCTCATAAATATTTTGGTACCATTGATAGCGATAAATTCTCTTCATGCCGTCGGCTCCTTAAGCCAGAATAGGTGAATGCAGATGTAGAAATAATCTGCGGCAAGCTTTCTCTGTTTTAATCCTGGGCAAAGCGTATTTTTCGCCCCAATCTTACCCTATCGTCTAGTCCCTGATCTATAAAAAGAGAGCAGGATCACTTCCACGCAGCGTAAATAAACAAAAGGATCACGAGCAGCTTTCAGCCGAAGCAGGCGACCAATCTGGCCCTGCGAATGGCACCTGGAGGAAATCTTCCAAAAAAAGCGCGAATTTCATTCGATTGGGCGCGGTTTTCCCCTCAAAATATGGGGCTGAAAATAAATCAAATTTATTGACGATGTGCAGTTTTCCGCTACAATCTTCTCTAAGTGTTGAACGCCGAGAAGTCGACAAAATCTCTCATAATCAAATCGGAGGAGAATCCATGAAGAGAGCCGCGTACATAACCCTTTTTATGCTGTTCAGCTTGGTGCTCGCAGCATGCGCGACGCCCGCAGATGAACCAGCTGCAGCGGATGTAGGTATATTCATAACCGATCTGGGTGGTCGTGATGTCACGATCATGGTCGAGAACGAGTATCCGCCGTTCAACAGCCTTGATGTGGATACCGATGAAGGAATCGGCTGGGACTACGATACCTGGAACGAGATCTGCTCTAGACTAAATTGCAATCCAGTTTTTACCGAAGCAGCTTGGCCGCCCTTTGAAATGATGGCAGCTGGCGAGCTGGACGTTGCCGCCGACGGCATCACCCTCAAGCTTGGCCGCTCCATGATCATCGATTACTCAGATCCATACATCGAGTATGGGATGGTCATGATGATGCGAACCGACAAAGTCTTTGAGACTAACGAAGACTTTGAAAATTCGGATGCGCGCATTGCCAGCCAGGCCGGCACCACCAACGAAGCTGCCGCCTTGGCGCTCGTCGGTGAAGGCAGAGTTGACAACTATGGCGAATGGCCTATTGCCGTGGAGGCCCTATTGGCCGGAGACGCCGATGGGGTCGCGATCGACGATGTAGCTGCCGTCGCTTGGATACAGGAGAACCCGGGCGAGTTGATGACAGGCTTCCACCTCACTAGTGGAGAATTCTTGGCCTTCGTTTATCCGCCAGGAAGTCCGCTTATCGGGCCTGTCAACGCAGTCTTACAGGATATGCTAAACGACGGCACCCTGGATGCGATTTGCCAGAAGTGGCTGCTGCGCAATTGCTCGCCTGACGAAGAATAAGCACAAAACTGCGAACGATTGATCCGTAATTATAGGGCGGCGAGGGATGCAGAATATTTGCCTCGCCGCCCTCGCCTTACCAACCATGGAATGGTACCCTCGCTAGGTATCTGCGCAGATCCGTATTCTTCTCGAACCATTTAACTAAAAAGGAGCGCCCTGTGGCTGTTACCACTGAAGTCGAAAGAAAACGTCCGGGTATGCTCCCCTGGGTTGGAGATCTATCGCGACTTCCCTGGTGGATTGTGGTCGTTGCAATCGTTGGCGGCGCCGCGATCTTCGCCATCGTTACCAATCGCCATTGGGAGGCTGCCTACGAATTTACCAAAACAGGGATCCGGTTCACGATCATCTTGAGCATTACGTCTTTTGCAATTGCCCTTGTAATAGGGTTGCTGGCGGGTCTCGGACAGCTCTCGAGCAATATGGTATTCAGAAACTTGTCCATGCTCTACGTCCAGGTGATACGCGGGATTCCGATTATTGTGCAGCTCTATTTCGTGGCTTTCGTAATCACACCGGTTGCGATTAATCTCCTGAACGATCTTGGGGGAAATATGCGATTGTTAATCCCGTTGGCTGGCCTTGGTGGAGCCCTCTCCAGAATTCATATTCGTGATATCGATATGCTATACCGGGCGATCGCTGCTTTGACCATAGCTTACGGCGCTTTTGAGGCAGAAGTCTTCAGGGCCGGTATCGAATCAATTCAGCGAGGACAGATGGAAGCTGCCCGTTCGCTTGGGATGAGTCACTTACAGGCAATGCGCTATATCATTTTGCCGCAAGCCATTCGGGTGGTTCTCCCTCCACTGGGAAACGATTTCATCTCCATGTTGAAGGATTCCTCCCTCGCTTCGATTCTGGCAATCCGCGAGCTCACGCATGTCGGCCAGCTACACAGAGCGCGCACCTTTCGCTCCTGGGAGAGCTTGGGCGTAGTGGCCATTCTCTATTTGGTCCTCACCCTATCGCTCTCATTCCTCGTTAAGAGGATGGAAAGGAGATTGGCATTTGCCAAATAGTACTCCATCGAACGTAACGAATGATGACATCATCATCATTGAAAATTGCTCCAAATCCTTCGGAGAAGTGGTGGCGCTTAGCGATATTAATCTGCGTATTAGGCGTGGTGAGGTGTGTTTCATCTTCGGTCCTAGCGGAGGTGGCAAGAGTACCTTGCTGCGATGTATCAACCACTTGGAAACAATCGATAGTGGGAGAATAGTTGTCGACGGAATCCAACTTACGGAAGCGAAGGAAACCATTGATCAGGTGCGTGCAGAAGTGGGAATGGTCTTCCAACTATTTCACCTGTTCCCGCACCTCAAGGTCCTTGAGAACATAACGCTTGCCCAACGAGTCGTGCGGGGTCGCTCAAAGGAAGAAGCGACAGAAGTTGCTCTTGCTCTTCTGGATCGAGTGGGTATCCCTGAAAAGGCTGATGTATTTCCGAATCAGCTCTCGGGGGGACAAATGCAGAGGGTGGCAATTGCCAGAGCGCTGGCCATGAATCCACGCATCATGCTTTTTGATGAGCCAACCTCGGCGCTGGACGCCGAGATGATCCAGGAGGTCCTTGACGTAATGCTTGATCTGGCACGGGAAGGCATAACCATGGTGGTTGTGTCGCACGAGATGGGGTTCGCCAAGGCAGCCGCTGATCGAATGGTATTTCTCAGCGAAGGAAAGATTGTCGAAATCGGGATAACAAGTGAACTCTTCAACAACCCGAAGGAAGCAAGAACAAAGGAGTTCTTAGATCAGATACTCACATAAAATTCATGCATTGAATATTTCGCTCTGTTGTTCCTTGCTCAAGAATCTCAATATCTCCATCTTCTTCTATTATTAATTCGATCGCCATGAATGCGATATTTAAAGATCCTTATGCGCATTTCTTGTGCCACTACCATCAATGGGCAACATCGATTCAATACTGTACATTAAACTCCCACAGCACTTAATCAGAAACAGGATCAATTGCCCATAAAAGCTATGAAACGTTCTCGGGATTATATAAGGATATCCTATCTATGAAGCCGCTCATCAATCGTAAAGATTTTCCCGCAACTCAAAATTCGACGTATCTGAACGCTGCCTCTGTGGCCCTCATGCACCAAGGGGCGGCGAATGCTGTGATTGAATGGCAGATAGATTTAAGAGATTATGGAACGTTGCACTTTGACGAACTTGCGGAAGAAAAGATTTATGATGACCTGCGCCTCATGGCCGCGCGACTCTTTCATGTGCAACCCGAAGATATTGCAGTTGGCTCAAGTGCGACAGAACTATTGGCCTCGTTGGCGTGGGCTGTGGATGTAAATCCAGGGAGCAATATAGTAAGCACCGAAGTTGTTTTCCCGAGCACGATCTATCCTTGGACTAGAGTCGTAAAAGACTCCCGGAGCGAAATAAGGCTGGCAAAAGGAAAAGACGGTTATATCCAACCTGATGATGTAATTGCACTTATTGATGATCAGACCAAAGTAGTTTGTTTGTCCCACGTGGAATTTGGAAGCGGACAACGATATGATCTGAAAAAATTCGCCGATGCGGCCCACGCCGTAAACGCGTTGTTGATTGCTGATGCTACACAATCTGCGGGAATGCTTCCAATCGACGTCCAGGATTCGGGAGTAGACGTACTGGTTTGCGCGGCTTACAAGTGGCTTTGCGGGCCCTTCGGCGTTGCCGTAATGTATATCGCGCCCGAATTGCAGAGCGAGCTTTACCCTGGTTTGCTGGGATGGCGCAGTCATGCCGATATGTGGGATTTACGCGCCAATCGATTAAGGCTGCCTGACACTGCGAAACGCTTCGAGTTTAGCACGCTGGCATACGGCAGCGTAATAGGCCTTACGCAATCTATCCAATATTTGCTTCAGGTTGGCATCGAGAATATCTTTGCCTACACAACCGACCTGGCGAGCATGTTAATTAAGGGTTTAAGCGAACGTGGAATCGAAATCATGTCGCCGCAAGCTGATGATGAACGAACAGCAATCGTCGCCGCAAGATTCCCTGGCAAGGGTTCGGCGGAGGTGGCAGGCTATCTTAACGCGAATAACGTCGTGGTTTCACAACGCGGAGAATACGTGAGGTTCTCGCCTCATCTTTACAATGAACCTGATGATATTTCCAAAACGCTCGAGCTGATAGATTCGATGGAGATCAATTTCGAGGCATAACGTACATTTAATGGTAGCTTTAGGCGTGCGATTTCCGGATTACGAGAGCAATAA
Organism: Chloroflexota bacterium; assembly: GCA_022561215.1. Lineage (GTDB taxonomy): Bacteria > Chloroflexota > Anaerolineae > Anaerolineales > E44-bin32 > JADFRQ01. The sequence continues at coordinate 4,625 of JADFRQ010000039.1, forward strand.
CTTTCTCGAATGCATATCCTTCCGATTCAGTCGCAAAGCTGCGAAAGAGGATTCCTTGGTGCAAACAATTTGCTGAAGCATCGTCAGAGGGATTCTTCGATCCGCCGGGAGGGAGAATGGCCGTGACGAGAGCTAATAACGGCCTGATCGATGAAAATAAATTTAAATCAATAATTCCGGGGAGAACCAAAGGGGAAGATCCATTCTGCGCCCTACGAGAAGTGCGCTGGGTGGGACTTGAACCCACACGCCTTTCGGCACATGGCCCTCAACCATGCCTGTCTACCAATTCCAGCACCAGCGCGCGTAGATTTCGTGGATTTGGGGTATTATAGCCCAGCACTAATCACTGTCAACATAGGCAGTATTTGGTGTGTTAAGGAGCTTGCACTACATGCGAATCGTGCTTGACGCCATGGGAAGTGATACTCATCCGGAACCGGAGCTTAGGGCTGCCATCGAAGCATTCGAGCGTTGGAATGATCCTATAATTTTGACGGGGCAGGAACTATTGCTGAATGCCAAGTTATCGAGCATGAATATCAATCCTGATGCCGTACGCGTGATTCACGCGCCGGAGGTTTTGGGGATGAAAGATAAACCTGCCCAAAGCGCGAGGGGAAAAGCGCAAAGCTCTATGGCCATTGGCATTCAAATGCTCAAAGATGGACGCGCAGATGCGTTCGTCTCGGCGGGAAATACGGGCGGCGTAATGGCAAACGCCCTCTTTCGCTTGGGACGAATACGCGGCTTAAAGCGACCTGCTCTGGCGACGGTTTTTCCTGTGCGTGGCGGTCATGCGATTATTATAGATCTGGGTGCCAATGCAGATTGCCGGCCGATCAACCTGCTACAATTTGCGATATTGGGATCGGAATACGCGAAACTAATTTTTCAGGTACAAAATCCGCGGGTTGCGCTCATTTCCATTGGGGAAGAAGCAGGAAAAGGAAATAAACTTGTCAGTGACACTTTTCCCGACATGCAAGGTCTTGGTCTGAATTTTATCGGCAATATAGAACCGAAGGAACTTTTTGCTGGAGCTGCTGATGTCGCCGTAATGGATGGCTTCACCGGAAATATCCTTGTTAAAACAACGGAGGCGGCGGCACGGTTTTTGTTTGAAATTATTCGGACCGAGATAAAATCCACAGCAATTACATCCCTCGGCGGGCTCTTGGCACGCCCCGCTTTTGATCGCATCCGCGTACGCTTGGATCCGGCACAATATGGCGCCGCGCCTTTGTTGGGGGTTAAGGGGCTGGTTTTTGTCGGGCATGGTCGATCAAACTCGAATGCCCTGGTTAACGCCATCCGCGTGGCAAGGGATGCCGTGAAAGGAAATCTTCTCGAAGCGCTTGTGATCTCGTTAAAGAATCAACTTTCCCTTACAGACATTATGGAGGAAGTCAATTGAGCAAAACATATTCGCGCGTCGTAATCACCGGTATGGGTGCAATAACAGCGCTGGGGTCAGATATTAATACCTTTTGGGATAGATTGGTGGCCGGTAAATCAGGGATAACAAGAATCACACAGTTCGATCCTGAGGGTTTACCTTGTCAAATCGCGGGCGAAGTACCTGATTTTGACCCGCAGATGTATTTCCCTATGAAAGAGGCACGCCGCATGTCGCGCGCTTCACAATTAGCGGCGGCAGCTGCGAAAAATGCTATCGATGATTCAAAACTCGAGCTTCCGCTAACCAATCCCGAACGAGTCGGGGTGTATTTCGGCACCGCGGTCGGTGGCGTTGAAAGAATGGCATCCGGATTGGACACCATTCGGGAGAACGGGTATTCAAGATTGAACCCCTTCATCCTTCCCTCTTCAATCCCGAATATGCCCGCCTTTCACGTCACACGCCTCGTTGGCGCTTTAGGACCGAGCAGCACGATAACAACTGCCTGTGCGACAGGGACTCAAACCATAGGTGAAGCTGCTCACATCATCCGTTACAATCGCGCCGATATTGTTGTTGCCGGCGGTGTTGAAGGCTTGATTCAACCTTTCGCCCTTGGGGGATTTGCCTCCATGCGTGCGCTTCCCACAAGCTTTAACGACGATCCAACAAGAGCATCGCGACCGTTTGACGCAAAGCGCGAGGGATTCGTATTTTCGGAGGGTGCCGCCTCATTGGTTTTGGAAAACCTCGATCATGCGCTTGCGAGGGGGGCTCACATTTACGCCGAAATTGCCGGCTACGCGTCATCAAGCGATGGCTTTCACATGGCAGTCCCGGAGCCGACTGGCAAAGGAGCGATCCTCACGATCACCCAGGCACTCAAGGACGCCGGTATCGAACCGGATGCGATTGATTACATTAACGCTCACGGAACATCGACCCCGGCAAATGACGCGGTGGAGACACTGGCCATCAAAAAAGTTTTTGGCGATCGGGCAGCCTCCATACCCATCTCATCGACTAAATCGATGATCGGGCATGCGATGGGTGCATCCGGTACTATTGAGGCGATTGTTTGCGCACTTACAATCGAACGCGAAATCATTCACCCAACGATAAACTATGAATTTCCGGACCCCGTATGTGACCTGGACTATGTGCCCAACCATGCCCGAAAGGTTAAGGTAAACACCGTGTTATCCAACTCATTTGGACTCGGTGCACAAAATGCGTGTTTGATCATTAGGCGTATAGATGCCGTCTAGGAAAAGATTTCGCTGTCAACTCATTGACATTATTGGAACCAGAAGTAAATAGAGGGATCGGCCGTCTCGTCGCATACAGAGGAGTGTATGCAGGTCCCGGCCCGCTTGGGCGGGGGAAGCGTGCCCCTCTACGGTTTATGGGATTAATTGCCGTCCTGTAGAACAGACAGATAAAGATAAGCCTACCTAATTCAGGATAACCATTGGGAAATACCCCTCCGGGAAATCCACTCACCCTGGATCCGGTCAAGGATAAAGCATGATCCGTTATGCCAATGATCTGGCAATCAAGCGCAAAGCAAAAACCGGGAAAATCCTGACCCTTGCAGGATTCGGCATTGTTATTGGAAGTTTAATTCTCTCCGTTAGAGAAAACCAATATGCGAATTCACTGCTCATCGTCGCCTTCGTCGCTACTATCATCATCCAGATAGGATTCGCATTGACGAACCGGTGGGGGAAAAGTCCACGGACTGACGAGTTAATTGATCGTGCATTAAAGGGCCTGGATTCAAGTTATTCGATCTTCCATTTTCTCCTGGGCGCGAACCACGTAATTTTTGGCCCATCTGGGGGCTTTATCTTGGTGCCTTCCCATGATCAGGGAGAAATCAATTTCCGTGATGGGAAGTGGTGGCAAACGGTTCGGCGCAGACGAAAAACCAAACAAAAGACGCTAAAAAATCTGACTTCGGAGGCTGCAATTGAAGTACGCGCAACAGAGAGGGCGCTCAGAAAAGTCTTGACCGATGGCGAAAGCACCAATCTAAAACCCCTGCTCGTATTTATGCATCCGCAGGCTGTGATCCATGCTACAGATGCAAATCCGCAGGGTGTGCACTATAAGAAGCTCAAATCTTTCATTCGCAAACGACGCAAAGGTGCTTCCGTTTCGCAAAATAAGGTCCTAAGAATTGCCCGGAATCTCGGGATGGGAACATAATCTATTGCTGGTGCGAGGGTTAGGTAGTTCGTCGCATAAGATGCAGAGGCGAAGGTACTCGCCCTCCCCAAGCTTTAAGGGATTGAATTCCATACCGATAAATTTCTTGCCATGATTTCATTATTGAGCAGCGAAAAAGTTCTAATACAATATCCTCAAAATTATCGGCCCACAATTAGCTGTTCAAGAATTCGTCAATCGCTGTCCTGCTAATGCGGTAAGCATTTCCGATTTTCTTGGCCTTTAATTGACCGGCTTCGATGGCAGCCATTACGTCTTCTTCAGCCACTTTCAGGTAGCTCGCGGCATCGGAGGGCGTCATAATGTCTGGCACCCTGGCTGCCGCCGACGAACCTGAGCCCCCTGCTTTGGCGCCTGCCTTCAAGGAATCGCTAAGGACGTTTCCAATTCCCATTCCCGCCGCAATTCCAGCCGTCAATCCCGCGCCTCCGGATGGATTCTGGGCAGCGTCGCGCATCGCATCGGCTGCCTGCAGCTGTGTATAGGTTGCCATATCCAGCATACCCATCCCGCGTAGTTCCTCGGCGGATTTTTCGGACGGCCTTAAATTTTCAATATAAAAGGTCTTTAATACCAACCCCAATCCGGCGAAATCATCCTGCGCTTTAGCGCGTACGCCGGCGCCAATTTCCTCGATCAATGCGATGAGTTCGGGGACACTTTTCGCTTCTGTCGTTTCTCCGAGCAAATCAGATAGTTTGGAAAGAAGCATCGAACGCAAACGCGACCGAATATCAGAAATTCTGTAGACCCCGGTGGCGCCGACAATTTGAGTGACAAATTGCTGGGCATCCGCCACTTGAAAACTGTACGTGCCGTACCCTTGGAGCAGGGCCACGCCTAACCCCATTCCGGGATTGCGTACGATAATGGGTTGTGCGGTGCCCCATTTTTCATTTGCAAATTCCTTCATCGAGACATAATACACTTCCGCAGTGAAGGGTGAGCGATCGTTAAACGCCTTACCAATGAAATCAATCAGGATCGGAATGTTTGCCGTTGCGATCGTATGTCTTCCCGGGCCAAAAACATCGAGCGCCTTTCCATCCCGGAAAAAGGCGGCCGATTGCGATTCACGCACAATTACCTGGCTACCCAATCGAAAATCCCCCGCCCCATCTTCCGGAAATCGGCGGACGATTTCACCCTTCATTTCATTGGGATTCTCAATTACATCAAATATTCTGGCCATGCTGAATCTCCTCGCCAAATTTCAGGATCATATTTCCAGGATAACACTCTTACGTTGATCATAAGTGTCATTCGCGTCCTCGCACAGGCCAACCAATTGTTGGATTGACGCGAGCAGGGCATCCGTCGCGATCGATTCTGCGACATTGTCGATCGCGCGCGCGAGTCCATCAACATTCTCTAAAAGTGCTTGATCAAACGTATAGATCTTTTCCAACTCATCCGAGTTCACCCGCAGCGCATCGAAAAAACCTGCATAACCATAGGCTGCGCGTCGGATCCGATCGGCGAATATTCGCAGAATGATTGCACCTTCCTCAAGATCATCGACATATTCAAGTTGACCAGCTGAAATCAGCTGGCGTTGGAGCTTGGATACGCGCGACCATTGCTCCTCGTATTGACTCCTATTTGTTCCCGCAATAATTTATCCGCCTGCCGTCTATTTTCCCGATCCGCATAACCCATAAAACCGGAAAGTGTGTTGCGAATCTTGCCCAGAAAGTCCTTATCCTCTGTGATTTTATCGAGTGGATCACTCATTCCCATCTCCCAAAATTATTCGTTTTCAAAAGCACGGGGATTATAGTGATCTTACCCACCCCGAGCAACCGAAGGGAGCATTCGAGGTGGGTTGGAGCAGGTATAATCTCTAGATAATTTTCTCCATATAGAGGGAAATAATGACAGCTAATAGTTTATTGGAATCGGTCGCCAAACCGATCCAGCGCGCGATCGAAATTACAGTTGATGGTCAAATTCTGGTTCAAGATCAGCAGGCCGTGCGCCAAAATATAGATCAGGTTGTGCGCAACGCAGTATTCGGCAGCGTGGATGAAAAACATGCCGCCCAGTGGCTAGTGCGAGAATGTGCGCTTCATTTGGGCATAATCCTGTCTTCGATCCATAAGCTTTATGTAGCCAGAGCGGCAGGCAAAGTCAGGGATGATTTTACAGTTCCGGCTATGAATTTACGCTCCCTGCCCTTCTATGCCGCAAAAGCCGCCTTTCGCGCGGCAGGCGCAATCGATGTTAAGGCCATGATCTTTGAACTCGCCCGCTCCGAGATGGGCTACACAGAACAACCACCCGCTGAATATGTCACCAACATCCTTGGAGCTGCAATTGCGGAAGGTTATCAGGGCCCCATATTTGTACAGGGCGATCATTATCAAGTGAGCAAAAAAAGGTTCGAAGCCGACGCTCAGGCGGAAATCGAAGCGATTCGCGACCTGTGCACCAAATCCATTCAAGCGGGTATCTTCAATATCGATATCGATACCTCGACGCTTGTTGATCTAAGCAAACAAAGTATTTTCGAACAGCAACAATTAAATTATTCAATTTGCGCCGATTTTAGCTCCTTTATCCGCGAGTGCGAGCCAGAGGGATTAACGATTTCCCTGGGAGGTGAAATTGGAGAAGTCGGTGGGCAAAACAGCACAGAAGCTGAGCTGAGGGCGTTTATGAAAGGATTTGAGCGATCTTATAGAGACCTCAAACCTGAACATCCCGGATTATCGAAGATCAGCATCCAAACCGGAACCTCCCATGGTGGCATAGTGCTCGCCGATGGATCGATTGCAGAGGTGAATGTAGATTTTGATACGCTCAAGCAGCTGTCCAGAGTGGCAAAAGAATTTGGAATGGGCGGTGCCGTGCAGCATGGCGCCTCCACCCTGCCTGAGGATGCTTTCTCACGATTTGCAGAAGCGAATGCACTCGAGGTTCATCTGGCTACCATTTTCCAGAACATTATGTACAACCGAATCGATGACCCGTTGCGCGAGGGCATTTACAAGTACCTGCGTGAAAACCACAGCAATGAGCGAAAATCTGATCAAACCGATGAACAGTTCTATTACAAGACCCGCAAACGAGCGCTTGGATCGTTTAAAAAGGCGCTCTGGGATATGGACACGACAACCCGCGAAAATATTGAAGCCGCATGGGAACAGCAATTTACCTTGCTCTTTGAACGGCTTAATGTTGCCGGGACCAAAGAGGAAATAGAGCAGCACATCCAACCGCTTGTGATACATGAACCTCTTTCTTCGTATTTACAGGAAGTTGTTGCGGCCGAAGATACAAGTGACCTGGCTGACTGAAGGAGAACTAAAATCTGGTCAGCGGATCGACCCTAATCGCTATTGCGTACTCCCGCGTACACTGACGTTTCTCATTAATAAAAATCGGGTTCTGCTGCTGAGGCTGGCCGCTAATCGAGGAAGCTGGGCAGGCAAATTAAATGGACTTGGCGGCCATGTGGAAAAAGCGGAGGATCCACATTCAGCCGCGCTGCGAGAAATAAAGGAGGAGTCGGGAATAACTCCAAACGTATTAACCCTTTGCGGCTTGGTGCATATCGACGTTGGCGAGAATCCTGGGATTGCCCTATACATCTATGTTGGTGAGACGTACACGCTCGATATTCCCATACAATCGAGCGAGGGAATAGCCGAATGGCAGGATTTTTCGTCTATAGAAAAATTGCCTGTAGTCGAAGATCTGCCGTTGTTGTTTCCGAAGGCACTCGACGCCTATACTTCGAAAAGACCATTCTCTGCCATTTATCATTTTAATGAAGATGAAGGATTAAAGATCAATTTTTCAGAATGATTGATAAATCATCTCGCTCATTTTCCAAACGCTTCCCCGCTTATGGCTGGCTTGGGATTTCGATTATGCTCATCGCAGAGCTCTTGCTGCTGGGAGGCAACGCGCTTGTGGCGACTTGGTTCACACCCATCATGTGGACCGGATACATACTCAGCATCGATGCGCTTGTTCATCGAATGAAGAACAGCTCATTATTAACTCGGAATAGGCGTGAAATCCCTTTTCTGATTCTCATATCGGTTGGCATCTGGCTCCTTTTCGAAGCGTTTAATCTGCATCTGATGAACTGGGTGTATTTCGGATTCCCAGACAACATTATTACTCGCGACATAGGATACTTTTGGGCCTTCGCAACGATAATGCCCGGCGTATTTGTCACCATCGAACTATTTGCCGCAATTTTTCCGAAACTCGGAAGCTTGGTAACTGTCCCTCCAGAATCCATGCAGCTTAACACAATCGATCGGAGCAGCATCGTGATCGGACTGGCGATGGTTCTTTTCCCACTTTTTCTCCCGAGCCAGGTAGCAGCCTACTTTTTTGGATCCATTTGGTTAGGATTTATTTTTCTTCTTGGGCCAATTAATAAAGCGATCGGCGCTCGAAGCGCAGCCGGCAGATGGAACATGGTCAGTCCAAGTTTTATTCTTATCACTCTGCTCGCCGGATTGATTTGTGGTTTTCTCTGGGAAACCTGGAATTTTCAAGCTTTTGATGCGCATGGTGGTTATTGGCGATACACCTTACCGGAGCCACTGCAAATCTTGGAATTAAAATTTGGCATGATGCCCATATTGGGATTGTTGGGTTTTCCTCCCTTCGCAGTGGAGTTGGTCATCTTCTACGAGTTTTTCAGAAAAATTCTTGGCGGAGATCGAGTATTTGGGGTACGTCAATGAGGCAATGAGGGCCGGCCGATAGGAATGGTCGAAAGGTTTTGGGAAAAAGCCGGAATGGAGTGGTCCCGGCCCACGCGGGTTTGGCAATTCCAAGTATCATTAACCATCTCGTCGCACATAAGGGTCACTGTATTGGGGCGCCGTCCGATCGCCCTCGGGCGGGGGAACCCTGCCACTACGCTTAAGAGTCTTAATTAGCCACAAGCCATCGAATTTATGAACAGTGAAATCATTCCTGAAGAGGGGCTATTTCTTGGGACAGCCCCCATCACTCCCCCGGTAGTTCATAAAATACAAGCAGGGTATTGCCGTAACGACGTTTGTCGAACTCTTCTAAATGCACAAGCTCGAGTTGCTCATATTCATCCGGGTGCATTTGTGCGATCACCCAGGCATCTGGATTAAGCCACTGTGGTGAATTGTCTAAGATTAATAACGTTTTTTTCCATAGCTGCAAATATTGGGGCGGAGCGACATAGACGATATCGAATGTATCACCCCCCTCCCCGCGCAGGAATTCGAAAGCATCACGCAGGATGATAAAGCCACGATCATAGAAGCCTGTTAATTCGATATTGGCTTCGATCGTCTTGATTGCCTGGCTGTTGTTATCCAAAAATATGCAGGCGGCAGCGCCTCGGCTAAGCGCCTCGATCCCCACACTGCCCGTCCCTGCGAATAGATCCAAAAAACGCGAATCTTGAATGAAAATTCCAATGATATTAAAGAGTGATTCTTTGACGCGATCCCCAATCGGGCGCGATCCTTTTCCAGGCACCATGGCAAGCCGACGGCCTTTTGCAGTGCCCGTAATCACTCGTATTCCCGCCATATTTATTTACCTTTGCGGATAACCTATGGAAAGGATTGCGCGTGGGGGGTTTTTACCCGATTGGAAGCCCCTTGAAGGGAAGGCTTATTTTTCTGCTAGTGTGTTTGGTCGCAAAGCCGACGAGCACTCTGTCTGTCTTGTGCGGCATTAATCTGCACCATCGAGCGACTCACGAAACCTGCTCCATTAAGTTCCATCCACCATTTTCGATCATATTTGTATGACCCACTGCAAATCTGCGCAACATACGCGCGCGGGTTTTATCGGCGATGCCTTCCGAGAGCCGAATGACCTCACGAAAGAAATTCTGCGCATCGGCACTTTTGCCCATCTTCTTCGAAATCAGACCCATCGCGTATGCGACTTCAAAATCATTGGCAAATCGTCTGCCAGCGTTTTGGAGAATTTTCAACGCCTCTTCATAATTGGCTTGCTCATAGAGCCTCCACGCCAGGCGGAGAAGATTGCTTAATTCCCGGGGGCGCCCTCGAAGATCTTGCCTGAGGTCATTGAATGATTTGCTGCTCTCTTCGATACGCTCGTCGCCAGCCATGCCTACGCTCCGTGTTTAGCTCGTATTGGAAAACGGCCCACAAATTCTGACATGGGCGGGAATGAAAAATTCACTATTTCGATGCAATCAGTTCGGCAATTTGACCTGGCCAGTCGGCAACTCTCACCCCGGCTTTGCGCAGGGCCGTAATTTTATCCGATGCCAGCCCGGTTCCACCTTCAACAATTGCGCCAGCGTGCCCCATGCGTTTTCCTGGAGGTGCCGTTATTCCGGCGATGAATCCGACTACGGGCTTCGTCATGTGATCACCGATGAACTCTGCAGCGCGTTCTTCATCCGATCCACCAATTTCTCCAATCAAAACCACAATCTCCGTCTGCGGATCATCCTCAAACATTCCCAATACGTCGACAAAATCTGTGCCATTAACGGGATCGCCGCCAATACCCACGCAGGTTGAAACACCCTTTCCCTTCAGCTTAAGTGCGTAAAGTACCTCATAGGTAAGTGTGCCGGATCGGGAAACGATGCCGACATTTCCGGATTTGGCGATTGTCCCAGGAATGATTCCCACTTTGCTTATTCCAGGCGTTAAAAGGCCAGGGCAATTTGGTCCGATCAATGTCACATCCCTCTGGCGAACAAAATGCTGGACCTTCATCATTCGCTGGACTGGAATTCCTTCCGTAATACAAACGATCAAAGGGACTTCTGCATCCGCTGCTTCCAGGATCGCATCCGCGGCAAATTTAGCCGGCACAAAAATTACGCTGCAATTTGCTCCTGTCGTTTCTACCGCGAGTTTTACCGTGTCAAATACAGGCACCTTGCCTTCCAGGACCCATTCGCCTCCCTTACCCGGAGTGACGCCCGCAACGATATTGGTTCCATACTCAAGCATTTGTGCAGAATGGAAGAATCCTTCCCTTCCCGTTATTCCTTGGACCACAAGTCGCGTCGATTTATCTATAAAAATACTCATTCGACATTTCCTTTTTTGGCAAGGTCCACAGATAATTGCGCCGCTTCTTCCAATGTGCTGACCGTGATCATTTTTGCCTTAGCCAACAAACGCTGTCCCTCCTCTTCGTTTGTCCCGACCAGGCGAACAACAAGCGGCACTTTTGGCTTTTCATCTGCAATGGCTGGAAGAATGCCGCGCGCAACTTCGTCGGCTAGAGTAATGCCCCCGAAAACGTTAATGAGTACAACCTTTACGTTGGGATCGGTGAGGATTATTCGCAATCCGGCGGTTACTTTTTCCGCGCTCGCTCCGCCTCCAATATCAAGAAAATTGGCGGGTTCCCCTCCCATAAGTTTGATGACATCCATACTTGCCATTGCCAATCCCGCTCCATTAACCATGCAACCAATGGTGCCCTGCAACTTTACATAAGACAACCCATATTTACGGGCATCGCGCTCCGCCGGTACCTCTTCATCGATGTCTCTCATCTCCGCCAGATCGGGATGCAGAAAGAGCGCATTGTCATCGAGAACCACTTTTCCATCTAAGGCCATGAGGCGATCATTCTTAGTGATCACGAGTGGATTAATCTCAGCCAGCGTGGCATCGCTATCAACATAGGCCTCGAATAATCCTCTTGAGATACGAATAAAATCACGCCAATAGTCTCGGGGAAGTTCTATCGCAGAGGCCAGATAACGCGCTTGAAATTCCTGCAAGCCGAGCAGGGGGTGGATCGAAATGCGGACAATTTTTTCAGGATCCGTGTGCGCGACATCTTCAATATCTACACCACCTTCTGCCGAGGCGATGAGTACGGGCCGATTTGCGCTGCGGTCATTCGTGACACCCAGGTAAATCTCCGTAATTGGCTCAACCGCCTCATCCACGAGTACTTTCCGAACAGGCAGATTTTTTATTTTCATTGCCAAAATACGCGCTGCTAGCTCACCGGCCTCTTTGGGAGTATCCGCCAACCGCACGCCCCCAGCTTTTCCTCTTCCACCCACAAGCACCTGAGCCTTGACCACCACTCGTATTCCCAAATCCTGCGCCACCACTATTGCCTCGCTAGCGGAAGAAGCCACAGCGCCGCGAGGGATGGGCACCCCATGTTCAGCAAATAAGGCTTTTGATTGATATTCATGCAGCTTCATTAGGTTCCCCTGAATTCATTCTTTCATAAACTCCTATTCCAAATTCGGTTCCAGCTCGAATAACATGACTCGGTTATTTGCAGAATCATTTACCCAGAGATCTCCTCCAGATGTAAAGGCTACCCCACTGGGTAGACCGAATTGGGCAGCGGTGAGTCCGTATTCTCCCCAACCGCGAAGATACTCTCCCTCCGTAGTGAAACAAAGAATTCTGTATCCTTCTGGATCCGAAATACAAACTTCATTACTTGAAGATACAGTAATGTAAGGCTTGTTTTCAAGCGATTCGCCGTACCATCCATCAATCGCCCAATGGTTTATGTACGTAAACTGATTGGGATCATTTTCTTCAAATACCTGAATTCTTTGGTTCCAGGTGTCAGCAACATAGATACGCCCATCCCCATCAAGTGCTACTCCCACGGGTTCAAAGAATTGTCCCAAATCAAATCCAGCTTCCCCAATCTCGCCTATCAAATTCCATTCCTGATCAAAAATGGCAATCCGGTGATTCCCCGTATCGGCCACAAAAATTCTTCCCTGTGAATCAATCGCCAGTGCGCGCGGGCCCCAGAATATTCTTTCCCCCTGCTCATTATTGGGGCCGATTCGATCCAAAAATTCTCCCTGCGCCGTAAAGTGTTGGATACGATGGTTCCAGGTATCCGCAACATAAACGCTTCCATCTGGAGCAACCGCAATTCCCCAGGGCTCAAAGAATGTGCCCAGAGGCGCCACTTTTTCTTCAGTCGATTGACCTAACATGCCCCACTGATCGATCAGACCACCTTCGGAATCCAAGTGCAGAACGCGACTATTTCCTGAATCAACAAGGAACATAGATCCATCGGGAGCAGAAGCAATCGATCGCGGCGAGGATAATTGGCCGATTTCTGTTTCGTCACTTGCGATGACGACTGCCGCCGAACGTTCCTGGAACGCCTCAATATAAGGATCTCCAAATGTGGATTCAGGCAACGTGATGGCAGAAGTTCCTACATCCCATATCATCGCAGCTAGATCGCGGCGAATGTAAAAACGCATCTTATCCGAAGGAGACCAATTCTGAAGCGTAATTTCCCGATCATCTAATTGAGCATATACCGAGAAATCGCGATTGAACCAGATTTGCCATATCGCCGATCTCACTTGCGCATCAAGAAAGAATGGTTTGATGCGCGCAAATACCCTCAGAAGATACTCGCCCACGCCGAGCGCATCGGCCGCTTCTCCATTCAAAGAAAGTTGCTCTGAATTATTTTCTGCCTCAATGCTAGACCAACTTAATTTGTAGTACCCCTGATTGGGCCACCACATGCGGATGTATTCCGATGATAGATAACGATTGCCGAGAAACTTTTCCACTTCCGTCCAATTATCATTGCCGGCAATTACCAGCGGATAGTTCAACAGGTCTCTCGATGGGGTTTCACCGTAATAATGTGCATTGTCATAATTTCTCAAATACCATGTGTAGGGCCATGAAACATCGTTACCATAGGCAATGTCCACGGCTAGTCCATCCGTTGTCCGAAGGGAAAATTCCTCTATTTGCGAAAGGATGCCCTTTACGCCGGGAGCAGAATGTGCGTAAACCAAGTATTCCGTAGCCAGGTCAGAATTTTGATACGCCGCTCTAAATGAAGTGCGCAGCGTTAGAAAGATCAGTGTTCCCAATCCAAGCAAAGCGTAGATGGGAAGGGTTTTGTGCGAAGACACGGCCTTAAGTGCGAAAAGAATTGCCGCTAGCGAACTTAAGGAGATAAAAAGTGCGGCAAGAAAAGCGGAGGTTGCTTGCAATGCGACAAATTCACTCGATTGAAATGGAGGATTTGCACCTGCCAGCGATCCGAGCACCCGCAGCGCACTAAAGAAGAAGACCATCGATAAAAGGACAACACCCCAGCTTCTTTTGGATCGCAGCGCGCTCAAATCGATCCCCTGAAGTGCTTTTGCCAGCCCCCAACCGGCAAGCAAAATCATGGGAAGGGCAATATGTACAGTCAACCAGGGCATCTTTTCACCGGCGAATGAATAGGCAACCATCGCGGTGACCACCCAGTAGCCAAGAAAACCAATCACTGGAAATTTGCTTCGCTTGCTCTCCGCAGATTCGTCCGCAATCACGAGCGCGGCCACGTGTTTGCGTTTGCTTTCGAACCAGCTAATTATTCGTCGTCGCAAGGAACGTGTGCCATACAACAATGCAACGAAGGATCCAATCGCCGGCAAAAATTCATACATTGGAATTTGCAGAAAAAGATAGTAGAACCAGGGCTGGCCTCCCCGCCTCTCACCCTGCTGCTCCAACCAATATTCAAGCGAGCGCACGAGGCCTGATGAAAGGCCATTCCCATTCGTGAACAAACTCGTGTAGAGGATAATAAATGGTCCAAAAAAGATGCCGGCGGCAATCAACCATCTGCGCCAATCCCAGAGCAGCCCGACCGTCACGCTAATGAGAATAAAAACAAGCACGATGATGCCCGTTTTTGATGAAAGGATCGAACCTTGGGATGATAACGGAGCAAAACCCAGCAGTCTTGCAGGAAATGCCGCCAACTGCGGGAGAGTGAAGGTTGCCGTAATAATCAGCAAATCCAAGGCCGGAAAATCTGTCCTTAATTCTTTCCCGAAACGGCGGATAGCAGCGAACGCAATAATTGCAAATCCAGCAATCATCATCCCCGATCCAAAAGCCAGTGCCGGATGAATGCTACCCAATATATCCTGACTGCCACCTAGCGTGGGATCGAGGGGCTCGACCGGCGAAAAAATATTTTCAATTCCGCCGGAGGAACCACCTAAAAATCCTATCCCGGCAATCATTCCCCCGATCAGCAATACGCCGAATCCGATCATAAATAGGTTCCGAACCCATGCCACTTCCCAAGGCCGTTTGATAAAATCCCATGCCAGGTACAGGCCCAAAAATACTGTGAGTTGGGCAACATAGATAAAAGCGGTCTCCTTTGCTGCGAAATGCAAGGAAAGAGATATCGACAGCAAATAAAGCCAGCGTGCCTGGCGATTTTCGAAGTATTTAAATACCGCCCAAAACATCAACAAAGCGAGCAACACGATGATCGCCTCATTGCGTACATATCTTTGGTAGTAGAGCATAAACGGAGATATTGCCATTAATAATGCAGCAATTATTGCTCCCCATCTACCAAGCCAGTGTCGAAATACGTAAATCAAAGCTATGGAAATTACACCTATCAATGCGACGGGAATTCGCGCCGATCCGTCTGAATCCCCAAACAAGAAATAGGAAAATGCGATCAAATGGAATTGCAGGGGTCCGTGCATGAGTGGGGTGTGCACATAATCTTGGAACTCGGCGAATCTCCACGAATAATACGTATGTAGGCTCTCATCGTGACTCATTACCCGAGAATCAAGATTTTGAAATCTTGTGAAAATAGCGATAAATATCAGGGCGGCATAGATCAAAACTTCAGCGTTTAAGCTGAAGTTGCCATCCAAAGCTCGATCTAAGAATGAGCTGCGTTTATTTTCTAACGTAGGGCTCACCGACATCCTGGGCCTGCTACCTTCATCAACAATGGCGATATTACCTGACCTTTCCCCAAAAATATTCCCCTAGGACTTACGTATTTTCCTTCGTTCCATATTTCTCCGCAAGTCATTTATTTCTTCAGCCTCAAGATGGCGCCAGTTGCCTTCCTGCAAATTACCCAGTTTCAGGCTGCCCATCCTGATGCGTACCAACTTGCGCACCTGCAAATCCAGCGCGCGCGCCGTCTCGCGTATTTGGCGCTTGCGACCCTGGTGCATGGTGAGGCGGAACCAGGCAATTTTTCCCGAACCCATTTCCCTGACCATACGCACAGGCAGGCTTTTGCTGCCATCGGGAAGAACTACACCTTTGCGCCAGGTTTTCATTTGTTTTTCATCTGGAAAATGATCCAATAGAACACGATATTCCTTGTCCTGGCCGAAGCTCGGGTGCGTCAGGAAGTGGGTTAACGCCCCATCGTTAGTGAGAAGCACAAGGCCCTGGCTATCTAAATCCAATCTACCAACGGGATACACGCGTTCATCTATAGCAAGCAAATCAATAACGGTCGGAAATCCTCCCTGGCTTTTCCGCGATGACAGGACCCCGCGTGGCTTATTCATGAGAATGTAGGTCATTCTGTTTGGCTGAAGGATAATCTCACCGTCCAAACGAATTTCATCGATGCCAGAGGCTACCTTCAGGCCGAGACTGGCTTTTCTGCCATTAACCGTTACGCGTCCTTCCCGAATTAGGTCTTCACTCTTTCTACGGGAGGCAACGCCAGCTCTGGCGAGCACTTTTTGCAGCCGCTCTTGGGGCATGACTATGCTCAGCCCTCAACCTCTAACGCGCGAGGTTCGGAAGCAGGGATCTCCGCCATCAAATCTGGATCAAGAGGGGGTAATTCTTTGATTGCACTGAGACCAAAATGCTGAAGGAACTCTGAGGTTGTCGAATATAAAATTGGTCTCCCGGGGCTAATGCTGCGCCCGGATTCTTCGATCAAGCCATGACGCAGCAATGTTTTTAATACACTGTCTGAATTTACCCCTCGAATCGAATCAATTAGAGGCCGCGTGACGGGTTGCTGATAGGCGATAATGGCCAATGCTTCCAGAGCTGCCCGGCTAATGCTCGAAATATCTTCCAGATTCAGCAGACGTTCAATATCCGCAGCTACATCAGGGGCAGTTGTAAGTTGATAGCCGGATCGGTGTTTTTGCAACCGAATACCGCGCGTGGCGAATTTTATTTCAAGCGCTTCGAGTGCTTGCATTACTTTTCTCGAAGTCTCTTGAAGAGCGTTAGACAGGTCGCCCACTGTCACGGGATGGTCTGCCACGAAAAGCAAAGCCTCTAGGCGCTCTTGCAGACTTAACACCTCGACATTCGATAATCCCGGATTCGTTGTGGTTTCTTGTTGTGCAATTGAGTCCACGGCTGCCCCACTACTTCCCATTTGCATCACGATGCAAATTTGGCAAATCAAACGCTCCCGCAGACTTACACTGCCAATCGCTCAACATCCGCTTTGTTTTGGGTCGGTCTGGCGGTTGTCTGAGTGCCAATTTCAAGTATGCTTGGGAGAAATTTTGCATGGTTTGAATCAGAAAAGATCGTTGTTAGAATTCCGAGAGAAATTATACCAGCGCGCCCATTCACCAGCAATGCAGCCTATTTTGCGTAATCGAATTCATCTAGTTGTACTACACGCCGCGGCCATTTTCTTGGCCGCTTGTGCGGGTCCTTTAAATGGGCGCATCCCTGTCGAGGTCGCAATTCTTGCCGACGGAATAACTGTCCAAGTTGATCTTCCGCCTGGTTCGACGGTATTCGATGCTCTCGAAAAGAGCGGCATTGAACTCGGAGCCAACGATCGCGTAGAACCACCCAGCTTCACGATAATTTCAGAGTCCACAATCATTTCCGTATTTCGGATCACCGAGACCCTTGAAATTGAAACCAGCCCAATTCCATTCGAGCGCCAAATTCTGCGCAGTGAAGCCATTCCGGAAGGGGAGACGCGCCTCTTGCAGGCCGGGAAAATGGGCCTAGAGGAAATTACCTACCGAATAATTAAAGAGCAAGGCAAGGAGACGATCAAGATTGCGCTTAATCATGTTGCTCTCGAGCAGCCTGTTCCTGAGATCCTGATGATTGGAGAACGGTCTGCTTTTATCCCGGTAACTTTTTCAGGAGTCATTGCTTACGCTTCTGCGGGCAACGCTTGGCTGATCGAAGGGGAGACAGGCAACCGCCGTCCCATCATACTTACGGGTGATTTGGATGGACGCATCTTTCAGTTATCGCCTGATGGACGATGGCTTCTGTTCACGCGTTTGCTGGAGGGAGAAATAAATTCGCTCTGGATCGCGAAAACGAGATCAATCCTCCCTGAACCAATCTCCTTAGAGGCAATCAATATCATTCATTATTCCCAATGGGGACCAGGCGTCGCATTCGATGAGTTCGCATCCGATGACATTGCCGATAACATCGCCTATTCAATCGCCTACTCAACCGTTGAACAAAGGCCCTCAGCCCCAGGATGGCAAGCGAATAATGATTTGCATTTACTCGCCCTGGATGAAACTGGAATCCTTTTGGATCAAAGGACCATCCTTGAATCCAACCCGGGGGGTCTGTACGGATGGTGGGGCACCTCCTTTTCCTGGTCTCCAAATAAAGATAGAATGGCATTCGCTCGTGCAGATGGAATTTGGATGCTCGACCTCATTCAAGGAAGCATCGATTCATTAATTAGGATAACGCCCTTCCAAACTTTTGGGGATTGGGCCTGGGTGCCACAGATCGCCTGGAGCCCTGACGGAGAAATCTTGTTCTATATCAATCACGGACCACCGATCTCACTGGAAAGCACAGAAGCATCGCAGGTGTTCGATCTGAATGCGCTGCCCATTGAAGGGGGCTACAAGGTGCAGCTTGTTAATCAGACCGGCATGTTTTCCTATTTGGAAACTTCACCTCTCAAGGATCGCGTTGCCGGGGAGGACGCTTATCAACTTGCATATCTACAAGCCATTTTTCCATCCGCATCAGAGACCAGTCGCTATCGATTGATTATCATGGATCGCGACGGTAGCAATCGTAAGATCATTTTCCCTCCAGAGGGCGAACCCGGGCTGGAGCCTGGAGCAATCCGCTGGTCTCCAAATGGCGAGCGGCTGGCAGTGCTCTACAATTTGGATTTATGGTTGATTGACCCCGAATCAGGTAAATCTCAACGCCTGACCGCAGATGGGCAAACACAAAGTTTCGATTGGAAAGAAGTAGACGTTAAAAAATAGGCACGATCATGGTGGATCATAGCAAGGAGGATAGATTGCGCATTTTAGTAACAGGGGGAGCAGGATTTATTGGCTCTCACCTGATTGACCGCTTGCTTAAAGAGGGACATCGTATTGTTGTTGTGGATAATCTAGTAACAGGGAGCACTGAAAATATAGCCCATCTCGCTGGAAATTCCGATTTCCACTTCATTAAGCATGATGTCTCAAATTTTATTTTTATTCCTGGTCAAATTGATTATATTTTACACCTTGCATCGCCTGCAAGTCCCAATCCAAGATCACCTTATGGATATCCGCAGCTCCCAATCCAAACATTAAAAGTCGGTGCTCTGGGCACACATAATGCCCTCGGGGTTGCGCGCGCGTTCAATGCTAAATTCTTGCTCGCCTCGACCTCTGAAGTATATGGCGATCCCCTGGAACATCCTCAAACTGAGAGTTACAAGGGCAATGTCGATCCTATCGGACCTCGATCTGTTTACGATGAGGCGAAGCGATTTGCAGAAGCAATCACAATGGCTTACATGCGATATCATGATTTAGACACCAAAATCGCGCGCATTTTCAACACCTATGGCCCGCGGATGCGATTGGATGATGGGCGAGTCATTCCGAATTTTATCGTCCAGGCCCTTTCCGGCCAGCCGTTAACAGTCTTCGGCGACGGAATGCAAACGCGTAGTTTTTGTTTTGTCGATGATCTGGTAGAAGGGCTCCACCGCCTAATGCTATCTGATTTCAACGAACCCATAAACCTGGGAAATCCTGTGGAAATGACAATCCTTGAATTGGCAGAAATGATCAATAAGATGACCGGAAATAATGCCGGGGTTGAGCGTTTACAAGATCGACGCGATCCCGACGACCCCCAGAGGAGGGAACCGAATATAAGTCGCGCGATGGACAAATTGGGCTGGAAACCTGAAATCGGGCTTAAAGACGGTCTACAAAGAACAATCGATGATTTCAAGGACCGGATGGGATGATCGCATCTGCAAGAGGTCGCCGCGAATTAGGCCGCTTTTTGAAATTTTCGGTGGTGGGGGTAATTGGTGCATTCGTTGATTTTGGGACCTTCAATCTGCTGATATCCTTTTTCCATGTATGGAGTGTGGCCGCAAGCACGTTATCATTTACGGCCGCGGTAACGAGCAACTTCATCTGGAATTATTATTGGACATACGCTGACTCGCGCACAAAACCGATTGGCAGACAAGCCGCTCAATTCGCGATCGTGAACCTGGTTGGCCTGGCGATAAGAACACCGATTTTTGCCTTCGCTGAAGCACCGATTACAAGTTTAGCTTCCGAAATTACGTCAGCGGGTCCAGGCACCTTTCCGCCCGGACCTCAATCCATCTTGCCGATCTCAGCTGAAGTATTAGGGAGCAATCTCGCCCTTGCATTGGCCGTTATCGTGGTCCTCTTTTGGAATTTCGGGGTTAATAGAATATGGACCTATTCCGACGTAGGATGAGTGTCTCGATGAATGAAAATTTCCTATGGCAATTCGATCTTACAGAGAAAAAGAAAAATGGGGACTTCCTTCCCCCAGACCGCGCTTGCCATTCATCCCGTGGCAAGCTACCATCGTTTCGAGGTACGGAGTATTCCGGCTTATTGCCATAATGAGCTGATGGAACCATTTGAAGATCGAGATTCAATTTGTATAATCTGGATACATTTAATCTATGCTCCGACCGGGGGAGGAAAATATGCCGTTTGAAGTTCATGAGCGCCCGAAGCCAATCTATACGACCAGAGGTGACTGGTCTGCACTCGTTATATTGCCTTATATATTTAACACTGCAGGTGAGTGGATTGGATGGGTTTCGTCAGAGGATGAAGTCTATGATATTGATGGTTCTTACGTGGGATGGTTGACCGACGAAGGGCGTATTCTACGCAAACGCAGCGCCAATAAAATTGAAAAACTTGATTCTCCAGAACCGCCCGAGTCCGTTCGTGCACCCGCAACAATACCGCTCCCTCCTATGATGCGTGAGCTACCATACGGTGTCATGGATGTGCTGGAAGAAGAACCAAGACTTCTCCATACGCTGGATTCAGGCGATTTTAAGGAGGACATGAACTGAATTCTAATCAAAGAACAAACCATGCTACGAAAACGGTCAGTGAATCGCGCATTCAACTTAGCCAGCTATTAGAGCCGCGCCACGCAAATTTACGCGGCGATGTGCATGGGGGTTGGATTATGAAGCTGGTTGACGAGGCCGGAGCTCTTGCCGCAATGCGCCATTCTCAATGCAGCGTGGTAACCGTAGCGATTGACCAGATGATGTTTCATGAACCGATCCGCATTGGAAATCTCGTAACATTGCAAGCAAGCCTGACCTATGTTGGCAGGACTTCGATGGAAGTGAGAGTCGAAGTTCGTGCTGAAGATCCGATTGTTGGAGAACAAATGCATACCAATTCCGCCTATCTTGTTTATGTTGCGTTGAATGAGCAGGGGCGGCCAAAAGCAGTTCCCGGACTTATTCCCGAGAACGAGCTCGAGAAGAGGCGAATGCTGGATGGCGCCGAACGCCAGACGTATCGCCTTCAGCAGCGCAAGAAAGAACAAAAAGAGGCGGTTGCATGAGCGAATCAATCGAGACCCTGACCGATTTGCTCGAACGAGCGAGTTCACGTAAATTTTTGGATTTACCAGCTTCGGAGGATTTTGGGTACGCAGATCAAAATAATTTTCCGTTCTTGGCGTTGGTCGGTCAACCTGAAATGAAGCTTGCCCTTCTGCTTGCCCTGATCAATCCCAACGTTGGCGGTGTACTTCTTCTCGGGCCGAGAGGTACAGGGAAAACGACCGCCGTACGCAGCCTCGTCGATTTGATGCCCAAAGTACCTCGAAGCCTCTGCCATTATGGATGCATGCCCGAGGATATTGAATTGGGTGGAATGGATGCCGTATGTGTAGATTGTGCCAAGAAATATGGCCAAGATGAACCGCTCACGTACTTGGACCAAGTTCAACTGGTTGAGCTACCCTTAAATGCGCGTTTGGATGATGTAGTCGGCGGGATCGATGAACGCGCGGCGGTTCACAATCGAATACGATTAAAAAAGGGCCTCCTTGCCAGAGCCGATCGTCACCTTCTGTATATTGATGAGGTGAATCTGCTCTCTGATGATGTTGTTGATGTGATCCTGGATGCAGCCGCACAAGGAAAATATTCCGTTCATCGTGGTTCGATGGTGGGAACCTATCGATCGAGGTTCGTTTTGATCGGATCGATGAATCCTGAAGAAGGTCGGTTGCGGCCTCAAATTCTTGATCGGTTTGGTTTGAGAGTAATCGTGCGCGGGCTTCACAATCGTCAGGATCGATTGGAAGCTTATCGGCGCTCGGTCAATTTTCTTAATCAGCCCCAGGAACTCGCGCAGGCGTATGCTGGCGGCACAGCCAGGGCAAGAAACGAACTTGAAGAAGCCCGGAAAAAACTCGCCGATGTTGAGATCACAGAAAAAGCCTTGTCATTCGGCCTGTCTTTGATTGAGGGATTAGGAATAGAATCTTTGCGGGCTGAAATCACGCTCTTCGAAGCAGCGCGCGCGCACGCTGTTGCAGATGGAAGGAAAAAGGCAGGGCTCAAAGACATCCGCGCGACGGCCCCGCTTGCACTGCGCTCTCGGCGATCCGCATTTATCAAGGATTATCTCGCGAACCAAGCAGAAGAAGAAGCGCACTTGTCGGAGTTAATACGATCCCTTTCGAACAAGATGCAACCCCGAAGAAAATCGAGTTCTAATAAGAAAACAAGCAAGTCAAATTCAGGATGAATCAGAAGCGGATCAGCTATACGCTGATCCGCACTATGGCTAATCCGCGATGATAAAAATAGTCGAATCGACGCTATTTAATCAAGTGCTTGTTAATGTAGTTCACGGCTTCCCCGACAGTGGTAATGGTTTGGGCGTCTTCGTCCGAAATTTCTCCACCAAACTTTTCCTCGAACGCCATGATTAATTCGACAAGATCGAGAGAATCTGCTTCCAGATCTTCTCGGAATTTGGACTCGATTTTAACCTTCTCTCCTTCTACGCCAAGGAGCTCGATAATAATGTCCTTGACCTCCTCATATGTTTCTGCCATATGATGCCTCCTATCTATTTATGGGATATAGCCAGATTTGGCCGCAGCTCCCTACGGAGCCGTTTGCTGCAGAGATGCATGGCGAGCGGCATTTTGTGGATCGTGGCCCCTACTATCGGTTTTTCCTTGGAATATACCTTGCAGCGTGCTGCCGGGTTCTTCACTTCGGATTCATCATCAACACGCATTGTAATCCACCACATTGGCGGCTGCAAGTTGACACGTTAATTTATGGCTGGTAAGATGGCACTCTCTTCCTATGAACACCCGATCATGAGCAAAGTTACGCGAACATCGAAACGCAAATCCGAGCATATTCGTATCAATTTGGAAGAAGACGTGCGCTCCGGACTAACAACAGGTCTGGAGCGTTTTCAGTTCGAACACCTCGCCGTCCCAGAACTAGATTTTTCAAAAATCGACCTTTCGCTTAATTTTCTGGAACTTGCTTTGCAGGCGCCTCTCCTAATTTCGTCCATGACCGGAGGAACACAAGAGGCGAAAGCAATTAATATTGCCTTGGCTGAAGCGGCAGAGGCGAAAGGAATAGCTCTTGGTCTCGGCTCACAACGCGCGGCATTGGAAAATCGCGATCTTGAAGATACCTACAATATACGCAAATATGCACCAACCATTCCAATTTTTGCAAATCTTGGCGCCGTTCAAATTAATTACGGGTACGCGCTTGATGAATGCAAACGTGCCGTAGAAATGGTACAGGCGGATGCGTTGGTATTGCATTTTAACGCGCTGCAGGAGGCCCTGCAGCCTGAAGGTGATACAAATTTTGAAGGCTTGCTCTCCAAGATTGAAAATATTGCCACTCATCTTTCTGTGCCGATCATTGCGAAGGAGGTCGGATGGGGCATCGGTGCTCATTCAGCCAGGCTGCTGATCGATAGCGGCGTTCGCGTGATCGATATTGCGGGCGCCGGTGGCACATCATGGTCACAAGTTGAAATGTACCGCGCGGATACGGAAGCCAGGGCAAAAATTGCCGCTACATTTATTGATTGGGGGATCCCTACCTCCAGTGCAGTAATTGAAGTCCATCAAGCACTCCCGCAGATAGACATAATCGCTTCCGGTGGGCTGCGCTCCGGTGTCGATATCGCAAAATGCATCGCCTTGGGTGCAAGCCTGGGCGGCATGGCGAGTCCGTACCTCAAGGCTGCCGTAATCTCCACCCGCGCCGTTGTGGAGGCAATCGACTTGGTGATCGCCGAATTGAAGATCTGTATGTTTGCCTCCGGTATTGCAGATCTGCAAGCCCTGCGCAGCTACGAACTCCGACAGGCCCGATGAACGGCAAACAGCCACAAACGCAACTGGCCAATGAAATGTTTTCGGCAATCGAGAATGATTTGCGTGCCGCCCTTGGGGTGATTGGGGACAAAAACTACTTCGCATTTCAAGAAATGATTGAATACCATTTGGGTTGGCATTCGGAGATCACAAAAGTAAAGGGAAAGCGGATTCGTCCTCTGCTCACATTGCTTATCTGTGGAGCGCTGGGAGGAAAATGGCAAAATGCCCTGCCGGCAGCTACGGCCATTGAGTTAATACACAACTTCTCACTGATTCACGACGACATCGAAGATCATAGCGAATTACGCAGGGGACAACAAACAGTTTGGAAAAAGTGGGGAACTCCGAGAGCCATTAATTTGGGGGATGCCCTATTCGTTATCGGTCGCCTATCATCTCATCGATTGGCTGATCAAGGTATTGATCTCGGCACTACCCTGTCTGTAGTCAAGGTCCTTGATCAGGCTTGTCTCCAATTGACCATCGGACAAGATTTGGATTTACTATTTGAAAAGCGTGATCATGTTAGCGAAGAAGAATATTTGGACATGATCTATGGGAAAACTGCTGCCCTAATCGCCGCTGCAACAGGAGTGGGGGCGATTGTGGCTGGAGCAGATGCAGTAAAGATTCGTGCGGTTGAAAATATAGGAAAGAGCCTTGGATTGGCATTCCAAATCCAGGATGATATTCTTGGCATTTGGGGGGTACCTAACAAAACCGGAAAATCTGCCACCGACGATCTGCAGACACGCAAGAAGACGTTGCCCATTATCTATGGCCTGGCGCGCTCCCAAGAGTTTGTCGATCTCTGGAAGATGCCCAGCAGTGATAAAGCAACGCTGGAGGCGATGCGCAACGCCCTGCATAGAGCGCAAGCGTTGGAGGATGCGAGAGCGCTAGCGGAGAAATACACAGACATGGCAGAAGAATCGCTTCAGGCGCTCGAACCTGAAGGCACCTATGCCTCCGAACTCTTAAGCCTGTCGCGAAAACTCCTGAGCCGGCAGAACTAGGTTGCTCATCAGCAACCGTTGCCTCGGCATTGAACCTTATTTCGGATGCCCAACCGTCGTCGATATCCATTCATTTCGACCAAAATTGATGCCCAATTAACGCTAACGTTTACGCCGAAACTATCAATAAACTCGCCCACCTAAAGGAAAACTTATCATAAAATACTCTTGAATCGGTTGCATTGCACCGATTTTTTCTCGTGCTATAATCGGCCTGTCGGTAACGAAAATATGCGTAGAACAACTCGAGCCCTTGGTGGTAAAGAAGCCAACCGCACCAGTAAACTTGGAAAGCTCAAGCCTGGAGTCACCCTTCAAGATCGCTATTTA
>JADFRQ010000040.1 GCA_022561215.1 Chloroflexota bacterium
AAACCATCCTTCGTCGATCTCGTTCGCAACGCAGTCGGTTAAAATGTTTATTGTGGGGAGAGACTCTTAAAAAAATAATTGCCGAGCGGGGAAACCCCGCCGATGCGCTTTGTAATATTTCTCCAGGGCCTCTCTGTCCCACCCTCGTATGCAGAAATTGTGCTCTTGCAAACTAGCCAGGTATGGAAACCTGGCCTACGTTTTGTGTTCATAATGCGAACCTGACCACATCTCGTGGTTAAAAAGTAGGACTAGGTTTCCCCGCCTGTGAGCGCATGGACTGCAGCCCGAAATATCCTCCTTATTCTGTGACATGACGCAAAGACCTTTACTGCAACGTCACCTCATCGACCACGCCTACAATCACCGCCCTGATCGCTCCTGGTTCGATCCCCAAGATCTGCCTGGCTCCATTTCCCTCATCAATTACCAGAACTGTATCACCGGGCCCGGCTTGAACGACATCGACGGCGATGTCGTAGTCCCCTGTTTCTTCGCCATCGATATCCAATTGGTCCACAAGCAACAATTTGTGACCATTCAAATGCTCAATTTTAATCGTCGAGACCACACTGCCAATTACTTTACCGATATACATGGTGGATCCTTGCTATTCGGCTTTCCGCCAAATTGCGCTGGCTCGCTGCCTGCGCTGGCCTTGCTCGATATTAACTTCGTCCACGATTCCGGTGATGGCCAGGTCAACGGGAACAAAAACTTCAGGCAAAGCCTGCGCGGCCTCTCGACTGGCGACCATAAAAATTAGTTCGCCTGGACCCGCCTGCGCAGTCGCATCCGCCGCGACCACAGACTCTCCTTTGGGCTTCAAATCTTCATCAAGAGGTTGCACAACGAGAAACTTGATCCCCTCAAGATTTGAATACCTACGCGTGGATACGACCGTTCCAATTACGCGCCCAAATTTCATAATTGATTGACCACCCTGGCTTCAAATGGCGATGCAGCAGCAAGATTTTCCCACATTTCGGGGTGCAACTGCGGAATCACAATCTGATTCACATGGAATTCCTTTCCCAGCACGCTCAACCCAAATGAGGCGGCTGTCTCCACATCGGCGACACGCCCAGAAAACAACACGATTCCCTTTCCCCCGAGTCCGTCCGCCAATCGAATCTCCACTAACTTTACTTGTGCGCCCTTGATCGCGGCATCCGCTGCACGTATGCTCGCTGCCACACTAGTTGTTTCGATAATCCCGAGTGCATCAGCTAAATGTGGAACGCGAATTCCTGCGATCGCCTCCACTACATCGGGATGTACCTGGGGCAAAAAGACCGAATCAACCAGGCAAGATTCACCGACGGATCTTCCCGCAGAAAGCGCTTCCTCTACGTCGGCAACTTGCCCTCCGATCAAGACCAAATACTTTCCCGGCTGCACCGTTCCCGAACGAAGCAGATCGATTGGCGCGCGCTTAGCCATCGCATCTGCCGCTTGGATGCCGGTGGCGATGCTGGAAAATTCGATGAGGGCGAGTGCCGGTTCGAGCATTTATCGTTTCATTCTATGGCGCATCAAACGATGCGGAAATAATCCTTCAGGACGCATCTGCGTAGACGGCTGAAACTGATCGGGTTTGTCAACCCTTCTCCGGTAGGACTGGCAATCGTAAATGAACAAAACCCCTCGCCGCCATATCCAACGCCGGCGTAGGAAGGCCCATTCTTCACGAAGATGCTGGTATCCATCTCACGCGCCATCCTGCTCAAATTATCCAGATTCTTCGAGTGCATCACCGCGGTATGGCGAAATCCGTGTTCAACTTTCTTTGCCAGATCGATGCCCTCATCGGCGTTTCGCACACGAACCAACGGCAAAATAGGCATCATCTGCTCGGAAAGAACAAGGGGGTGATCGTGATCAACATCGACCAAAATCAGGCGTACCTCATCGCCAACATCTATCCCGATTTCCGAAAGCAGCACATTGGCATTTTTGCCAATGAACTCCTTGTTCATCATGCCGTATTTTCCGGCCGGAGGCACTTCGACGAAAATAGACTTCATGAGCTGCTTGAGCTGTTGGCCATCGATCTCGTACGCGCCGTTGCGAACCATCACTCGTTTCAGCTCGTCGGCGATACTGTCGACAGCAATCGCCTCTTTTTCATCAATGCAAATAATGTTGTTATCGAAGGACGCTCCCAATACGATATCCCGCCCGGCCTGATCGAGGTCCGCAGTTTCATCGACTACTGCTGGTGGATTCCCTGGTCCAGCACTGATCGCCCGCTTTCCGCTTTTCATGGCTGCGCGCACGACACCAATACCGCCTGTCACGGTGAGCACACGCACATCGCGATGATGCATCAGTTCTTGCGCGCTTTCGATCGTCGGATATTCCACTGCACAAACGAGATTCTCGGGGCCTCCTGCCTCGACAATCGCTTCATTAATGAGCTGAAGTGTAAGATTCGAACACTCGCGGGCGCCGGGATGAGGATTAAATACCACCGCGTTACCCGCAGCAACCATTCCAATGCTGTTTCCGATCAACGTTGAGGTGGGGTTCGTACTGGGGGTGATGGCGCCGATCACGCCAAAGGGGGCAAACTCAACCAGCGTAAGCCCCGCGTCCCCAGTCCACGCCGTGGGACTGAAGATTTCCGTCCCAGGAGTCTTGTTGGCATTGAGTAGATTTTTTCGAATTTTATCTTCGTAGCGACCCATCCCGGTCTCTACCCAGGCCGTATGCGCAAGAATCTGCGCATTCTCGCGTATCACACGACGGATTTGTGAGACCATCTGCTCGCGAATTTCGAGCGGAAGATCGGCAAGCTGAAGAAAGGCCTTACGCGCCGCGGCCACAGCCTGATCCACGTCCTCGAAAAGGTTGTTGCCATGCCGGATCGTAGGTGCGCTTGGTTTTGTGGTCGCGTGGAGTATCGCTGGAGAGGGATCGGGCCCATGGCGAACACGCTCACCTTGCCGCAGTTCGATCATCACCTTCTCCACGATTTCGTCAATTCGGACGTCGCTGATCATCAGCTCACCTCCGATTTGTCGTAGGTTACGGCGCCATCGACCTCGATCAGATCGACGATCGCCATGATGACCCCATCACAGGGACGTTCATGCGTCATCTCCGTTTGTCTGGCAGCGCTGCCAGTGGCATACAGGACGACTTCTCCTATTCCAGCACCAACTGCATCGGCAGCAACCCGGTAACCACCCGTCTCATTGCCTTCCAAATCCAATTGTTTGAGCACCAAGAATTTAAGGCCTGACAACGAAGCCTCTTTTCTGGATGCCACCAATGTGCCCGCTACTTTTCCCAATAACATAGGCTGCTCCAATCACTCCACATGCAGTGGAGCCGCGTTGGTCGAGAATGTACACTCGACCCTATTGTTGTTTATCCCACCCAGAAACGAATGGAATTAGGCAGCTTGTTCAACCGTAGAACGACCCAATGGCAAGGTTGCATCCACATTGGCATGCGGTCGAGGAATTACATGAACTGCGATTACTTCACCGACTTTTTCGGCCCCGCGCGCGCCAGCCTCCACCGCGGCCTTCACCGCAGCAACGTCACCTCGAACCACCGCAGTCACCCGGCCGCCACCTGTCTTTTCGTAACTGACCAACTTAACATTGGCTGCCTTGACCATCGCATCTGCAGCCTCGACCATTGCCGGATAACTCTTGGTTTCAATCATCCCCAGAGCTTCTGTGCTACCGTATTCATCAGCCATCATAACCTCCTGAATTTATGAATTTCTCGTCCTCGATTCCGTCTGCGAATTCATTCGTTTGCCTACACTTATTTGCACTTATTCCTTTTCGCGGCCCGTCACACCTTCAATCGCGGCGATAGCTGCGCTGTAGCCGGCCATGATATCGGCCTCCTCGCCCCCCAGGTAAATGCGCCCGAAACTTCCATAAGCACGCACCTCGAGGATATTTATATGGGCAGCTTTTTCTGCTTCGTTAGCGGCCAACGCTGCGTACCCTGCGGGTTCCACCTCCAAAACAAAAAGCGTCTGTCCGGCGAGGATCATGTGGCCATGGCGCATGCGATTGATCAGTTGTACCTGATGTGAGTCAATATGCCGGATAATTTGACTCGAAATGACCTTCGGCTTAATACGATCCGTCTCCTTGAGGTCCAGTGCCTCAAGAATTGCTGCGCCGGCTGCGCGTACTTCGGCCTGGTTTTCATGATGGATCTCGAGCAATCCGAACAATCTCTCTACGATTTGCATCCCCGGCCGCACGCGTGTCGACTTTAGGGCGATATCCGTGATGCGGTTAATCTCAATACCTGGCGATATTTCAATCCACAACGACGTGTCGTTGGGAAGTGGGAGAAATCCCCGTGCTACCGTTCCCAAAAAACCTGCATGTTGCAATTGCAATCTGTCCAGGAATGCATACGTTCTTAGTTCAACAGTCATTGGCTCCTCCCGTGCTCAACCTTGCACGATTTTTACGCTGGCGCTCGCACCAATACGCGTTGCGCCTGCAGCAATCATCTTTCGGGCATCTTCGGTCGTCCTAATCCCCCCGGCCGCTTTGACGCCGATGCTTGGCCCGACAACTTTACGCATCAGGGCCACATCTTCCACAGTCGCTCCCCCAGGGCCAAATCCTGTCGATGTTTTTACAAAATCAGCCCCGGCAAGCTTTGCCAGGTGGGATGCGATAACTTTTTCCTCATCCGTGAGCAATGCCGCCTCAATGATCACCTTCAGCAATGCATTTCCAGCCTTGCATGCGCGCGCGATGGTGGCGATATCCCTGCGAACTTTCTCATAATCGCGTGATTTCAACGCGCCCACATTGATCACCATATCAACTTCTGTCGCCCCCTCGCGAATGGCCTGCTGGGCTTCAAATACCTTCACATCCGTTGGCGTGGCGCCAAGCGGAAAGCCAACGACGGTGCAAATATCGACATTGCTCCCGCGCAATAACTTCGCACAAAGAGGGACATTGCTCGGATTTACACAAACCGAGGCAAAATTGTGTTTTTTGGCTTCATAACAAAGCTGAGCAATTTGATCCTGGCTCGCCTCTGGTTTTAGCAGCGTGTGATCGATCATATGACTCAGCTCGCCATCCGTCGGTGCAATCCCCAGCGTGGTCGCCAGACGATCTGCCCCAGCTGTGACCATCGGCTGAACCTGTTGAACGTAATTTTTGGAGGAGATGCTGGATGACCGGCTATTTTCGTGACCATTTTTATCCTGAACTAAAATAAGGACTTCTCGGGTAATTTGCTCAATTACTCGCTCCAAAGTCTCATCGTCAATTCGCATGGCTGATCCTCGAAATGTTGCGATCGTCATTTCAAATATCGCATTTCAACTGCAGTGATTTTCGATACGCGTCGAGCATGTCTGCCCCCTGAAAAATCAGTCGCCAGCCAAGTCTTTACAATTTGAATGGCGAGGTTCTTGCCAATCAGGCCGGCGCCTAAGGAGAGTACGTTGGCGTCGTTATGTTGGCGACTATTTAGCGCGGTCGATTGGTCATAACACATGGCGGCGCGCACCCCGGGTACTTTGTTGGCAACGATACACGATCCAATCCCAGCGCCATCAATTACCACGCCACGCCACACGGTACCCTGGGAAACCATATTCGCAACCGCAAACGCGTAATCTGGGTAGTCAACAGATTCGGTGTTGTGCGTACCGCAATCGATCACCTCGAATCCTTGCTCGCGGACGCTGTCTTTTAAACTATTTTTTAATTCATAACCTCCGTGATCTGCTCCAAATGCCACCGTTTTTATCCCTGCAATATTGGACTTGGGGTGAGCCGGCGCATGCCTGAGCCCTAATTCCTTCCCTCCACCTTGCTCAGCCTCCTGAACAAGGGCGATCCGACGATCCATGGCCACTTCCCGCGCCAAAGGGGTCACAAGCACATGGTTAGGAATGACATACGGATCACCATATGGCAGATTGCTCACCGTTTCTTCCGTTAGCAGTTGGCGTTTCCGATCCTCGGCCTCGATTCCCAGGGTACGGTAGACGATGCGACGCACCATCGCACGAATTTTCGCTCCCTCGCCCATTAGGCGAATGCTCGCCATAATTTAAATCCCACTGATTGTGTACCGTGACAAATTCGTGATTTTATGGCCATCCGCTATCCACCTCATCGGACGCCAAACCCCAAGCCTTTCCCTGGCCGCTGATTTTCACAATTTCCGCCTCAAATCGCATTCTGTCCCCTCGGAACAGTCCGTGAAAATACTCGATCGGCGTGCCATCCTCGAGATAACTAATGCTGTCGATCTTGAGCAAGGGTGCGCCGATTTCAATGCCGAGCAATTTGGCCTCATCATCTGTGGCAGCAACGGCGTCAATTCTTCTCCTGCCACGCGCGATGACGAGCTGACATTCCTGTTCGAGGAAGACGTAAAGTGAAGATCGAGATAAATCGGCGTTCACCAAGTTTCGACATGGTTCAAAGGGCAAATAAGACGTCACCAGAACAATGGCTTCTTCTTCGATAAATCGTAGGCGGACAATCTTTATCACCGGCGACATACCATCCAGCTTGAGATAGGCAGCCACCTTAGGACTGGCGGGCAGGATCCCCTGCTCCAGAACTTTTGTGATTGGCTCAAATCCTTTCTTGGCCATGTCTTGATAAAAGCCGTCCAGGGATTGCAATAAACTTTTGCTGCTAATCTTAGGCTCGGAGACAAATGTGCCTTTTCCTTTTTCGCGCCGAATCAGCCCCTCGTACACCATTTCCTTCAACGCCTGGCGGACTACCGTCCTGCTTACACCAAAGAGATTGATCAACTCGGATTCGCCCGGAATTTTATCCCCGGGTTTCCATTTGCCATTGCGAATATCTTCCTCAAGCACTTGCCGAAGCTGCGCATAGTAGGGAATGACACTGCTACGATCAATCAAGGTCTGCAAAAGAACGCCTCTGCTGCCGAGTACTCAGGGTACTTGCCGTCCATTACTTAGGATCATATTATCCTATATATATCATCCTGTTATATCATTTCGTCGATGATACGTTATTTTTCCATCCATGTCAACCTGGGAGATACGGCCTCATCCTCCCCTGGCTTGAGGAGATCACCGGCACACCGCTGGGGATGATGTTGGATTTGTGAGCTTCTTTTGGAGGACTTAGGCTGTCCGGGAAGGGTATGGTGATGGCACCAGTGGGACGGCTGTTTCAACATGCTCGCCAATGTTCTCAACTGTGCGCCCAACCAGCGAAGAGCGTTTGCATGTTTCGCCCTTACACTTAATCATCTTGTGTATCGACGGCCCACGTGTATCCCTCAAAAGCATGGGTTGCTGTTCGACGTTCCCGATCCTCAGATCAGAGCCTGGAACTACAGGTGCAATAGGAGATTGATTGCGAGCGCTATGCCGCGTATGAACTCACGATCGTATGTTTGGGAGATTATGGTTTGATTGAAAAGCTGCCGAGGAAGAGCTCAAAATTGACGCAGACTTTATTTGCGGGGATATTTCTAGGGAAGCATCCTGCCCAATACAAATGAATGCAGAGTTTCCACGTTGGTACTAATCGAGAACCAGGAAAGCCCAATGACATCCGCGGGCGCCGTTAACGAAGATCCACCTGCTGAGGAGATAGATGAAGGGATGAGGAGCACGGTCATCGAACCGAGCGTATTAAAAATATCGTACTGCGCCTCATTCGAAAAGGGTCCCGCAACCGGGATGAGAATGTTGATCCCGCCAGTGCCATACGTGCGTTCCAGGAATGAAGCCAGTTGACCAATCGAAGTGGTGCCCAGCGATGTTGTGGCAAGCGCGGAGGGCTCAATGGATCCTATCGATTGCAATGACCAACCAGCATCGCTGACGGTTTGTTGGCTTTCAACCATAAGCAGCGGCCGCAGATCTTTGGCGACATAGTCAACCGTAGGCAGAAAACGTCCCAAGGGATCTTGCGTCTCAATTAAATAGGCATTGCTGAGTTCGGTCGCAGAAACCACCACTTCTTTTGTGTTGGCGCGATAATCCTCATCTAGAACGACAATTAAATCTTGAAATTCATTGGCAAGGACAACGGCTCCCCCCATGCTTACCACCGACATTTGACCATCGGGCCAAGGAGATGGAAGTGTATCAATCGGTTTCGATTGCGAACAAGCGGAAAGAGCGACAAGTAAAAACAGCCAACTATACCGTGATGCCTTGAGCATAAAGTCCCTCCGCGGATAAATTGTTTTCAACGCGCCTCGTGTACAGAACCATCGTACGCTGTGGACATCAATTTTTCGAGAGTACCAAAGTATTGGAGTACTTATGTCCCACGCGATCATGTTGGCTAGCAACCGAAAAGCTTCATCGATTTGGGGACGGGGAAACGAAGAGAATAGCGTGCTCGGAGAAGGCAGAAGAGTTCATTCTGAGATACATGCAGGACAACGACCGAACATGTCATTCTTCGCTCGCGACGTGCTCTCGCTCAGAATGACAGAAGCAGGGGAACGCGCAGGTCCCGGAGCGCGTCGGCGGCAGATCCTCCTCGACAGCATAAAATTATGCGTAATGTCATCCTGAGCAAAGCGAAGGATCTCGTTTTCCTAAATCAAGTCACAACTGCTCATGACAATCGAGGATTCTATCCTTCCACGGAGCGAAAGGCTTATGCTCAGAATGACGAATAGAGGAAGGCTAGAGTGGAAGCTGGACATAATTGAGGAAGAAAAAACAGTAGTCTTCTTGAATTAAACTCGCCTGTTGCTGAGGTGATTGTTAATCAATCGAGCTCAGATCGATTACCAGATCGTGCTCATCATGGATTTCGAATGGCTCAAATTCCGCCAGCACGCGCTGTGGAACGCGGCCTTCCATCACAACGCTCGAATCTTGATGTTCGACATTTTCTACGATTCCTAGTTCATGAAAAAGGCCGATCAGCCGCCCATCCTTATAGGAAAGTCGGACTTTGATAGAGGCAAAGCTGGCATAAAGTTCGGCCTCCGCTACCTTGAGCAATGTGGAGACGCCTTCGCCGGTAAGCGCTGAAATGGGAACTGCGCGTTCAAAATCATCAAGCAAATTATGCACTTCGACATCTTCTTGAAGCGCGTCGATCTTATTTAGCGCCGTCACGATGGGCAACTCATTCACAGCAATTTCCTGCAATGTTGAATGAACAATGGCTGCGTGCGCGTGCGCATTGGGATTTGATATGTCAACAACATGCAGCAGAAGATCGGCCTCGGCGATTTCCTCTAATGTCGCCCGAAATGCGGCAGCCAAAGTTGCCGGCAACTTTTGAATAAATCCTACTGTATCGGTGACCAATGCCTGATGTCCCCCGGGAAGCTCCAGGCGCCTTGTGATGGGATCGAGGGTGGCGAAAAGTTTATCAGCAACAACTACGTTCGCCCCAGAGAGTTGATTGATCAGGGTCGATTTTCCCGAATTTGTGTACCCTACCAACGCGATGGTTGGGATTTCATTTCTTTGTCGCCGTGATCGATAGCGGCCGCGATGGGAGCGCACTTTTTCGAGCTCACGCTTTAGCTGCGTGATGCGATTACGAATTGAACGACGGTCTGATTCTAGCTGCGTTTCACCGGGGCCGCGCAATCCAACCCCCCCGGAAGATCCAGTCCGACCGCCTCCTCCTCCGGCTTGCCTCGCCAGGTGGGTCCACGCGCGTGTCAATCTCGGCAGCCGATATTCATACTGCGCCAATTCCACTTGCAAGGCACCTTCCTTCGTGCTGGCGTGCTGGGCAAAGATATCGAGGATTAAGGCAGATCGGTCCAAAATTCGTACGTCATCACCAAATATTTTTTCTAACTCCCTCTGGTGTCGTGGGGACAATTCATCATCGAACAAGAGTACATCCGCCAGCGTCTCTTCGACCAGGCTTTTGACCTCGTTGATCTTACCCGAGCGGAGAAAGGTTTTTGGATGGGGATGCCTTAGGCGCTGGCTCGCCTCGCCCACTACGCTCAGTCCTGCTGTTTCTGCCAGCAAAGCCAGTTCTTCCAGAGAATCTTTGAGCGTCAACGCCGCTTGCTCGCGCCTAAGATCTACCCCAACAAGAAATGCCCTTTCTTTAGGCGCCTGTGTTGGCAGGGGACCTTTCCCCATTTTTATTCCTTCCCCATTCCTGTGATAAGATGAGCGGGTTGTACGCCTTAATGTTCTGAATCAGCATCATCCTCCCTACACTTTCGTCATCCAGTGCATGCATTGATTGCCATTGTGGGCCACACAATTGAATCCGCTATAGTTATCTTTCTCTGATCCAAATTTCAAGCGTGCGGCCTACTTGCTGCAGGCTTTCCGCGGATACCTGCTCAATTGTATCGGCAACGGTGTGCCAATAAGCGTAATCGAAATCTATTATGTCCACCGCCGGAATTCCCAACCGCAGAAAGGGGGTGTGATCATCAAGCATGGCATATTTAGGCGTCGATATAAAGCTCGAAAACCCATTCTCCTGGGCAATCCGCCAGATCTCCTCCCTCAGTACATTATCCGAATTCCTCTCATAGTAGATATTAAGATCAGAATCTCCCACCATATCGACGATAATCACAGCCTGTGGCCGGCGTGTAAGAATCGCCGCAAAATGGGTCGAACCGAGGATCCAATTTCGATTTTCGAGGCCACCGCCGTCTTCTGCATCGAAGAACACCAGCCAGAGTTCAAAATTAAAATTTTCCGGCCGTAGGATGCGACTAAGTTCCAACAATACTGCCGTTCCCGAACCCCCGTCGTTCGCGCCAGGCACGGGATCCAAGGGTTGATCTATATCGCGATCTGCAAACGCCCTTGTATCATAATGTGCACCTAGGATGATCAGCGCGGAAGCATTTTTTGCACTCTTGGCAATAAGATTGCGGCCTACAATTTCATCGACCGCGAAGTTCTGCTCACTCGTCTCCCAACCATTTTCCTGCAGTTGCCTGAGAATCCAATCCCCTGCGGCCTTGTGCGCATCCGTGCCGGGAATTCGAGGGCCAAATTCCAACTGCTTCTCGATCAGCACATAAGCTTGTTGTCCGTCAAAAATTTCTGGCGTTTGATCTGCTCTGGATGAGGAGCAAGCGGAGAGAGATACCAGGAGGATCAGCAGGCCGATTAGGCTGGATCGGGCAGTGCCGCATTTCACACAACAGCGTCCGATCGTTCGTAATTGGCTATGCGCAAGCGCTCCCCAACAGCTTTCCAGTGAGCGGCAAAATCACCACGTGCTCGCGATGCGTGCGCCTTTGCTCGTTCTCGACGATTGCGCTTTTGTCCATCTACAAGGGCTGGCATGATGCCCAGATTGGCCTTCATCGGCTGAAAGTGATCCGGCGAGGCGTGCGTGATGTAATGGCATAGCGCACCCAACATGGTCGTCTTGGGCAGTGTAATTAAATCCTGCCCTCGGCTAAACCTCACCGCGTTCACACCTGCCAGCAAACCAGTGGCTATGTTTCCCAGGTACCCCTCCACACCAGTGATCTGACCCGCAAAGAAAAGTTTTTTATGGGTTCGATGCTGCAGACTTGATGTGAGTACCTTTGGAGAATTCACGAAGGTATTGCGATGCATCTGACCATAACGCATGAATCTAGCTTCCTCCAGCCCGGGTATTTTTCGAAAAACGCGCCGTTGAGCTGTGTATGTGAGATTGGTTTGAAATCCAACCAGATTGTAGAGATCTCCCGCCAGATCGTCCTGCCGCAATTGAACTATCGCGTAGGCTCGTTTCTCATTGCGTGGATTAATTAAACCCACAGGGCGCATCGGCCCATAGGCGAGTGATTTTCGCCCTCTCTCGGCGATGACCTCCACCGGTAAACACCCTTCAAAGAAATGAGAAAGTCCTGTGCGGACGCCTTCCTTTATCGCCAATTCGAAGCTGCGCAAGGGGATGCGCTCCGCCGAAAGCAGTGCATCCACGAACTGACTGTATTCCTCTTGGGTAAAGGGGCAATTAATGTAATCGCCTTCCTCAATTTCGCCACGCGCATAGCGCGAAGCGCGAAACACAATCTCATAATTAATGCTGCTCGCCTCAACAATAGGGGACAAGGCATCAAAAAAGTATAGGTGATCTTCGCCGGTTAAATTGGATAACGAAGCTGACAAGGCAGGTGAGGTAAGAGGTCCGCTCGCCAGGATGCAAAGCCCCTCTGGCAAATGCTTCACTTCATCACGCACAATCGTAATCCGAGGATGGCCCTCCAGGTGCCCGGTAACCGCCCGCGCAAACTCGCGCCGGTCAACCGCTAGCGCCGATCCAGCCGGCACGGCAAATTGCTGGGCACAGCGTAGGAGCAACGATCCCATTGCCCGTAACTCGGCCATCAAAATCCCCGAAGCGCGATCAGGCATCGATGAGCCAAGACTGTTGGAGCATACCAATTCCGCTAAATCCTGACTCTGATGCGCTCCCGTTTCACGATAAGGCCGCATTTCATAGAGATTGACCTCCATTCCTCGCTCCGCAGCCTGCCAGGCTGCCTCACTTCCGGCCAATCCTCCTCCTATTACAGTAAGTTCGCTTGACATGGCCGAATTCTATCATGCAGATTATGGCACGTAACTTGCAACGTCTTGGCGTACTTAAACTGATTCTTGTATACTCGAAACTGAAGGTGAATCATGCTCCAATACCAAGATCAATCGATGCGACCCTTAACGACGGCACACCTTGCTCAAACCATGAGTTTGCTTGTGCTTTCCAACCAGGAACTCCAAGAAAAAATTGATGCCGAATTATCAGAAAACCCGGCTTTGGAACTGGTGGAGGATCATTCGTGCCCCACCTGTCATCGGCAACTGGTGAGCAAAGGCCCCTGCCCTATTTGCAGCGCCAAACATGAACAGAATCAGGATTCGATAGTATTTGTCTCACCAAAGGAGTCGCTGCGGCCTTCAGGATCATTCAATCACTCTGAGGAATTTTTGGATCGCGAACCGGCCGCGCCTGAAAATTTGGGGTTAAGTGTTCTCAAACAACTGGCGGCAGATCTCAAGACCGATGATCGCGAACTTGCAGCTTACATTCTTTCGAGTCTGGACGAAGATGGCTATTTGCAGGATCACCCGGCATTGATCGCCCGTACAAACCGAGTTCCACTGCAGCAAGTTCAGCGAGTGCTCGATCTCATCGCGCAAGTTGATCCCCCCGGCCTTGCAACGATGGGACCGCGCCAGGCACTGCTAGCGCAGCTCAATCAATACGACCAACGGCTGCCATCTATTTCACTCGCGCGCGAGATCCTCGAGCATCTTTTTAAGGAACTCGGCAAGCGTGATTTTGACGCAATGGCCAAAACTCTCGACGTAAAAGTTCACAAAGTCCGTCAGGCGGCCGCATTTATTCACGACTCTCTCAATCCTTATCCCGCGCGAAGCTTCTGGGGATCCGGCCATCAGCCCGCGGTTCCAGACCCCAATGTCTATCACACACCCGATATTAAAATCTCGCTCAACTTACTCGAACCGCAAGGGGCACTGCTGGTAGAAATTTTTACTTCCCACGCGGGATGGCTTAGGGTAAACCCAATGTTTCAAAAAGCGCTGGCCACGGCCAATGGCTCACAAACGGAAGCCTGGACGGAACATTTGGAACGCGCCTCACTTTTCGTGAAATGTATTCAGCAGCGCAACAACACGATGCGCCGTCTGATGGAGATGCTTGTCACACGGCAGCGAAAGTTTATACTTGAGGGTGATCGGCACCTGAGCCCATTAACACGTGCGAAAATTGCCGAAATAATCGGTGTACATGAATCGACGATCTCGCGCGCCGTCGCCCACAAATCACTGGAACTTCCGGGCGGCCGCATCATTCCGCTCAGCAGGTTTTTCGACCGTAGTCTTTCCGTGCGCGATCGCATCAAGGAAATTGTAGAAAGTGAGATCCGGCCATTGACCGACGACGAAATTTCGATGATGCTCGAAGAAGAGGGAATCAAGGTCGCTCGGCGCACCGTCGCCAAATACAGGGCTATCGAGGGGATTCTAACCGCGCGCCTCAGAAAAAAGATTCTCCAACCAATCGCCGTCAGGGCATGAAACTTGTCTAGTTCTTCCTCGCCTGCTTATCGATTTTCGAGCTTATTCAGACCCGATCCCTATCGCGATTTTTTTAGAGTATTAGCTGATTCATTAAGCGAATCCGTGCTTATCATCGCCGGTGATGGCAGGCGAATTCTTGCCTCCAATCACGCTTTTACATTGCTGACGAGTTTTGCCAGGACGGAGTTAGAAGAAATCGCTTTTGCGAGCTTGCTTCCAGGTGATGCGGGAGAAGCGGCTCTCGGAGAAATCCTACTGGCATGGGACAGCCCGGAGTGTAAGCTCAGAGATGTCGCCCTGCGCATACGCGACGAGTCGATCACGCTCATTGATCTTGAGGCTCGGCCGATTGGCCCGCTGGGATCAGCACTCCTGCTTACGTGTGTCCCTTCAAGCAAACGCATCCAAGAAGAAAGAGCGCAGGCACTGCGCGATGATCGACTTCGCATCGTTTCCAGCTTATCAGAAGTGTTGCTCAGCAATGGCAATGCGCCACTTTCAGCGACCCTAGAATTAGGAAAATCTCTCCTGGCAGCTTCGGTTCTGGGGCTCTATCGGATCTCGCCCTTCAATCCGGATTACGTGCTCGAAGGCCCTATGCCAGCGGAATTTCCTGTTAGTTTACCTTTAGCGGCCATCGAACCCTTTATGCCCTCCACGTTATGGTCGCTCGGGCACCGAACAGAACATGATCTTCAAAAAGCAGCCAGAGCAGCGGGGCTAAAAACATTGCGAACTGCGCCCCTTGGAACGGATGAAGCATGGATTGGTGTGCTCATCGCCGGATGGGTCGACCCTAACGAGG
Organism: Chloroflexota bacterium; assembly: GCA_022561215.1. GTDB lineage: Bacteria > Chloroflexota > Anaerolineae > Anaerolineales > E44-bin32 > JADFRQ01. The sequence goes on from JADFRQ010000040.1 coordinate 14,829, forward strand.
TTCCCGATCAAGCGGACGGATGGATCCAATTCTTGGCGCACCTCTGCCACGCGAACATTACCCAAAAAATGCAGCGCGAACAAATTGACGATCTGAGCTCCGACATCAACCAATTGCAGTCGGAAATCGGTGGACAATTTTCTGCTGTTTCCGACGCGCTCCTGGCATTGGATGATGATCTCACAGTAGTACGCGCAAATCAGGCGGCAGCCAACATGCTGGGTTACGAGCAAGAGCAGTTGCAGGGGTTAACGATCCAAGATGTGATTGTGGGCGTTAAAGATGTCCAAGCCACTTTCTTGGACGCCTTGGGGCATGAACGCGAAGCAGAACGTTCTGGGCTCACAATCCACCGACGCGATGGCACTCCTTTCCCGGTGGATCTTCGGGTGGTACCCATTACGGGAGAATCAGAATCGCGTTTATTGGTCGTCTTGCGTGATCGCTCTGAGCAACAAGCTTTCGAGGCGCAGACTGAAATTTTGGCCCAGCGCGCAATTTTGGGTGAGGTAACCGCAATACTGGCGCATGAGGTCCGCAACCCAATTAACAACATCAGCACCGGAGTTCAACTGGTTGCCTCGCGTTTGGGTGAAGATCATCCGCAATACAAATCCCTTGAGCAGTTACGCAAAGAATGCGATAGGCTTAATCAGCTGCTTAGTGATGTGCTCTTTTTCGCGAGACCTTTGCAGCTCAAAATGGAGGCGCTTGACCTCGCGCCGATGATCGAAAGGGTGCTCCAACGCTGGAGGCCGCGCTTCCATCAAATGAAAATCCATTGCCATACTCATTTTGAGCCTGACATTCCAAAAATTTCCGCAGATCCACGCACGCTTGAGCAAGTCATCTTGAACCTGATTACGAATGCGCTTGAGTCTATGTCGGATGGCGGTACGATTTCGGTAAACTTGCGCGAGACGAAAACCAAACAAGGCAAGATGGTTGAGCTTCAGATCGCAGACACCGGGCGCGGCATCCCAGAAGATGTTATCGAACGCATATTCGATCCCTTCTTCACTACCAAGAAAACGGGCACGGGTTTGGGTTTGGCCATTAGTCGGCGAATACTCGCCGCCCACAAGGGCACGCTCAGCGTGGAAAGTTTCACCGATGCGGGTACAGTCTTCACAATCTGTGTCCCCATCGCCGCACTTAATTAATAGGGAGAAATAATGGGCGCGACCGTACTTGTCGTCGACGATGAAAAGCTGGCCAGAAGCAATGTTTGCGAGACTCTCGGGGATGCCGGCTATGAGACCATTGAAGCAGGCGATCTCGATCAAGCGCATAAATTCATTGATGCCGGAGCGGCAGATATCGTGTTGCTGGACGTGATGCTCCCCGATGGCTCGGGCCTCACACTTCTCGACCGTATCGCCCTCGAAAACCCGCGCCCTCCTGTGATATTGATCACCGCGTTTGGCGATGTCGAGACTGCCGTGGAGGCCATGAAAAAGGGTGCACAGGATTTTCTACAAAAACCGCTCGATCTCAAACAACTTGTGCAGGCCGTTGATAAAGCGCGCGAGGTTGTCATTCTGCGTCGCGAACTGCATATGTTGCGGCAATCCGGAAGCAACCAGGTCGAAATGGTTCTCGGTGAAAATCCGCAAATGCAACGCATCCTGCTCGAGGCCGAACGCGCGGCATCGGCACAAGTTTCCGTGCTCATCACAGGGGAAACCGGCACAGGAAAAAATCTGCTCGCTCAGGCGATTCGCCAGATGGGACCCCGGGCGGATAAACCATTTATTCCAATCAATTGCCCTGCCCTACCCGAAACGATGATCGAATCGGAATTGTTCGGCCATGAAGCCGGGGCATTTACGGGGGCTCAAAAACGCAAGCCGGGCCTCATCGAGGTGGCGGATGAAGGCATCCTCTTTTTGGATGAAATCTCCTCCACCAAACCGGAAATGCAGGCGAAACTCCTGCATGTGCTCGAGGAACGCTCCTTTCGGCGCGTTGGCGGCATTAAAGAAATATCTGTGGATATTCAAATCATTGCCGCCTCAAATCGTGATCTTAACGCAATGATCAAGGAAGGCCTCTTTCGAGAGGATCTCTACTACCGGCTAAAAGTTCTCGATCTGCATCTGCCGCCGCTGCGTGATCGGAAAGAAGATATAAGCGCATTTGTTGGATCCTTCATTAGCCAGCTCAATCTTCGGATGGGCAATACGGTCACCGGAATTAGCGCACGCGCGATTAAGGCCTTAAAGAAGCATAATTGGCCAGGGAATATCCGCGAATTGAGCCACACAATTGAGCGCGCAATGCTATTCTGTGATGACGAAGAAATCGACATTGGACACCTCCCCCCAGAGTTTCAGCCCTCCGCCTGAAAACACCATCTTGGCATAATCCTTGCATCATAAGCTTCCAGCGCAAATTAATGGAGGCGAAGATGGAACCATTAACACTAGTTGATATGAAACTTCTCTTGGCGGCGGTATTTTTCGTGCTCGGCTTTCTGAGTACGATCCTCGGTGTTTTCATCTTGCTGGCGCGAGGCTACTCGCGTGAGCTTCGATCCATAGCATCCCATACGGCGAGAATTGGGAATAAGGGTCTGGCAGATGACGTCTCCGGCCTGGTTAATAGTGCTTCAGGATTAATTGAAGCGATTAATCAACTGGTCCGCACGGCCAGTGGCGTAGGAAGCTTCTTGATATTTTTTGGTGTGCTTATGCTCGCTGCGACCTATTGGATCATCACGCAGATCGAAATTCTCCCACTCTAACCCAACCATTTACAGAGGCACCTAATGCACAATACGGCAGAATTGTTGGCCACGCTGGGCAACTGGCTATCACCTGGAGAATTATCTAGCGCACTTCGAAAAATTCTCCGCGTGCCGGAAGCATGGGCTCAACTGCATTCAACGGAATACCTTGCCAAATTGCAAGATAATATTGGCGACAAGGATCTAAACCTCAACTCGCTGAGACAAATTACGCTGCAGCGCCTCATTGAAGGTGACAATACGATCAGTTCGCTTGTCGATCTAGAAGAAAACCTCAATGAGTTTATCGATGAAATTATACAAATTCCTTCTCAAGAACGGCGCTTCGTCGATGTAGCGATCCTTAGTTTCGCGATTGAAAAACGTCGAACTTCTCCAGAAATAGTCGATTGGATCGTCGGCAATCCCGAAGTTTGGGGCTCCCCTCTCGCGTGCCTTGCGCTGCAGGACGGTCAATTCGATGCTCTCTTTGCGGCGTTGGTGGAGAAGGATACGCAAACAGGGATCCTGCTTTGTGCAAGTGCATTTGCCGCCTCCCTGCCTGCCAACGAAGCAGGATTACGCTTGTTGAATGCCGCCAAAGGATATTTAAATGCTTCCGTATTGGAGGGGCTGCTGTCACAAGATCCAACCTTTGCTAAAGTGATCATCGATCTTTCATCCGCAGCAGAGAATGGCGCCCATGCAATGCAACACGAGAACATGCTGGAAGGGCTGATGGTTGAGGGCTTCTTCGCAGCGCTCCAGAACAAATTCGATTTTGCTTCTGAAAAGTTGGAAGCAGCTTTGGCATTGTCCCAAGAGACGAAAGCCCTGATATTCGATCGCAGGGCCGGCATCGCATCTGCTACTGAGGATCTTGAAAAAGAAATCCTTGATCGGGAAAATGCGAATGCAGCGAAGACTACCCCGCAGCGAAGAGCGGCCCTGGCGTTATCGCTTATCCTTCGAGGGGCATTTAAAGATGCGCAGGATCTCTTGCCTGCCCCACTGGAATCCGTCGAAGAAGAAATTGTTGCCGCTGCCGTCGAAATGAAACTCGGGAATTCTCAGCAGGCGATTCTGCATCACCAAAATGCCGTTGCGCTGCTACGAGAGGGGGTGAAAGTCGGCTTCGATTGGATGACCCTTCTGCTCGAGAATTTGATTGAATCCGGCGAAATAGGCTTGGCCCTGGAAGCCGCCGAGATTAAGAGCGCTTTCTTTGCGCAAGATGTAGATGTGCTCATTGATTTCGCCGAATTGACACTTCAGGCCGGTGATGCACATGCGGCGCTAAATAAGGCAGCCCTGGCTTTTGCCCTCGAACCACAATCGCTTAACGTTCGCCGCATTCTGGCCCTGAGCCTGGAACAGACAGGCGATCCTGCGCAAGCGTTAGCACATTGGAATGAACTCGCGGAGCAGGACACGCAGGCTGTTTTAAGCATCGCCCGCTGTGCACTTAATGCAGAATTTTTTGATCTCGCAATTTTTACCGCCGACTCGCTTATCGAAGACCCAGACTTCTCCCTTCCAGCGAAAATACTGATCGGTCGCGCATTATGCAAGCAGGGTGAATTTGATCGTGCCTTCGCTCAATTAGAGGCGGTAACGCAGGAAGAATCGAACAGCGCCAGTGCATGGATCGCTTTGGCGGAATGTTACGAAGCTAACGACAATCACAAGGCAGCTGGCCAAACAATTTCTGCTGCTATCCAGCTCAATCCAAATAATGCCCAGCTAAACCATGCCTATTCATTGTGGCTGGAGGACTCAGGTCGGCTGAGTGAAGCTTTAGGTGCTGCTAAAAAAGCTTATAACATTGATGATAAAAATTTCGATTACCAGTTCGCATATGGAAACTACCTGGCCACACTCGGGCATCATCAAGAGGCGCTTCCCGTACTCGTGGAAGCCGCAAAAAATCGGCCGGCGGACTGGAGAGGGCTCGATGCTCTCGCGCGCACGTATGAGACCCTCGAAAATATCCCCCAGGCTTATGCCGTGATCAGTGGGATCACACCCCACGCACATGCGCAAGTTCAGCTTACTGCGGCCAAGATAGCACTACGTTATGCCGCTCAAGGGAAGAGTCATGCTGCTATCCATGCTGCCAGGAATCATCTAAATCTCGCCAGCGCGAAAGGATTGAATCAATCAACACACGCTTATTGGATGGCCTTCAGCCTTGAGATCGAAGGCGAGAATGAACGGGCGAAAGAAAAATATCAGCACGGTCTTAATGCACCCGATAGGTTGGAACAAGATCTCATCCTTCCGGCGAAGCTTGGAATAGCGCGTACTGCAATCGCTACCAGCGTGCCGGAAGTCGCAGTGGCCATCCTGAAGGAAGCGCGCACTCTCTACCCAAATTCAATTGCGCTGGCGATTACGCTCTCCGACGCGCATCTCGCATTGGGGAATCATGATCAGGCGCTGACAGAAATTGAAGGTGCCCTAAAGGCTGATCCCATGAATTGGAAGGCCCTGGAACAAATCACAAAGGTCGCCAAGGCATCAGAGAGCTGGGGACCGGCGCTGCAGGCTGTTGAAAGTCTCGTCGAACAGCGTGCGCATGATCCGCAGGCCTGGATGGCTTATGCTTCCACGGTCGCGTTGGCTGGTGAGATCGACCAGGCGCGATCGGCTGTTGCCAAAGTGCTGCTCCTGGAAAGGAAAGACGCCAGTTTGCTTGTGAAAATTTCACGGCTTCTTCAACAGATGGAGCGCCCTCGTGCAGCCTTGCGGTTTATACAGAGAGCAGCATCGCAAAAACCAAATGATTTCTCGCTGCTGCAGAAGGTGGCCAGCCTGGCTGAGCTAAATGGAGAAATGGAAACAGCTCAGGAAGCGTGGGAGACCTATGCGGAAATCAATCCTGAGGACAGGCAAGGATTAATGAAGGCCGCGGATTATTTTTGGTCGGCGGGAGATCGTCCCAGAGCATTCAAGATCTGGAAACAAGCCCATCAATTGGACCAGGATTACGCGCCTCTTTATTTGAAAATTGCACACGGGTATTTTGCGGAAGACCACAGACGAAAAGCAATCGACTGGCTCACGCAATGTACACACATGGTTGCAGCCAATATTTCCCTTTTGCTTGAAGCCGCCCTTTTGGGACTGCTCTACGGTGAAACTAAATTTGCATATTCAACATTGCAAGATGCTCTTCGCCAGGCTCCGCATCGTGATGATGTTTTAATTGCGCTCGCAGAATGTTTCCTGAGGATGGAAGAGACATCCAAGGCTGAGGAAGTACTCAACTCCTTACCCGACGATCAATACGACCCGGCGCTGGCGCATATTCTTGCGGCCCTAATCTCCCTAAAATCGAATCGTCTAGAAAATGCATCGCATTCTTTTGCGCTTGCATCAGGGTTCGAAATAAATTCCGGACACACACAAGCATTGCAAAGAGAGGCGGCGATCGCGCTTGGTTTATGGGAGCAAGCGATACCAACTGCTGTCGAAGTCAGCAATGATCCTTCACAGGACGAAATGTTACTGGCGGAGCTGCGGGGCAGGATGCGCGCGGCAGAAATATTCGATATTTACGACCGCAGTGAAGCAAGAATACACGCCCCGCGTTTGGGAGAAGATCAGAATAAATCGATTAAAGATTTGCTCCTGTTACTCGCGAATGGATTCGCTTCGAGTCAAGATCTGCATCGTTATTCCCTCCGCAACAGCCTGCTCTCAGATCCCGCAGATAAGGACGCGCTACAAGAGGCAGAATCTCTGGCCCTTACAGATCCCTCCGGTCAGATGTTGGAAGCTGTAGCGCTTGCCCATTGGCGCAGCGGGCACCCTCAAAGTGCCTTGGAGACGATTGCTAAGCGAGATGATATAAAGGTTGATGGGATTTGGTTTGATCTGATTGCAGGTCTTTGTCAATCGGAACTTGGTGATTTCTCAGCAGCCGAACACGCATTTGGATCCACCGAAACGACGCCGACTTTCCAGCCGCTCGCTAGGTATTTCTCAGCAAATAATTGGCTCGCCGCTGGAAATAGGGCGAATGCTATTGCAGATCTAAACTCCGCCGTCCTGGCATGGAGCAACGAACCTGTCTGGCAGTACCAACTTGGAAAACTGTACTATGAAGCCGGCGATCCTGATTCAGCGATTCCTCATCTTCATCAGGCAGTGGAATTTTCGAACGAAATTTTGTCCTATCGACTTACTCTGGCCCGTGCACTTCGTGACTCTGGCCATCTCAGCCAATCCTTGGACCAATTCAAAATTGCGGTGGACGACACGTCGAACGATGGCCCTCTTTGGTCGGAGGTCGGCAATCTTGCACTAGCCGCGAGGGATTATGAGCATGCAGAGCACTGTTTTAATTGGGCATGTTCCCTAATGCCAAACACCCACCAGGGTTTTGTTGGCGCCTCTCGAGCGGCTCTGGCTTCCGGCAATCTAAAGGGCGCATTGGAACATATTAAGGGAGCTCAGGCCATTGCTCCAAAAGATCCCGATGTACTTGTCACCACAGGACAAATCATGGCCAAGCAAGGCAAAATTGAGAAAGCCCTGACCAATTACGCGATGGCGATAATAAAGGTCAAAGACCCGCTCCCCATTCATATTGCTCGAAGCCGCTTGCTGATCGAAAACGATCGCTCCGCCGTGGCAATTTCGGAATTGAAGGAATTGCTTAAGTCTTATGAACAGAATGAAGATCTTTGGTGTGTCTACGCCGAAGCATGTGAAGCGGCCAATGATCTCGAAGAGAGTATGCGGGCAGTCGGAAAAGCATTAAGCCTCTCCCCCATGCGGGTGAGCTACCGCCTACTGCATGGGCGGCTCCTACGCAAGGCAGGTCAGCTTGACAGAGCACTGGATGAATTATCGCAACTGGAAGTAGAAAACCCCACCAGCGCGGCAGTGCTCTCCGAACTGGGTCGTGTATACGAAGACAGAAGGCAAGTTGAAGATGCACATAAGGCCTATATGCGTGCAATTGCCAACGATCCAGATATGGCGATTGCTTATTTCCGAGCAGGCGTGATCGAAAAACTCAGAAAAAACTACACGGTTGCCGGCGGTTTACTCAAAAAAGCCACGCAATTGTCGCCCAGCAACCTCGAATATCATCACCAGCTGGCGGCAGTCCGAGCTCTAGAACTTGTTCATGGAGGTATGTCACAAATGGCGGTGTCCGCATGATCGACCGATCGAGCTTCATTAACCTTATGCATGCTTCCTATGTGACGGCGCGTTACGATTATTCGCGCTCATTGGCCGCGGATTGGCTTGCCGCGTGGCCAAATGACGCTGAAATTCTGTTGCTGTTGGCCGAGGCCGAGCTAAAAGATGGCACGTATGCTGAGGCAATTACTCGATTGCACAAGCTTATCGAAATTGATCCAGAATTGGGTGAAGCCTATGAACTGCTTGCCAAAGCCTACTACGATACACATGAACTTCAACAAGCGCAGGATTTAGATGCGTGTAGAGCGCTCCTGCAACGGGAAAAAATCGGGAAAGCGCACATCCCAGATTGGGTACGTCCACTGGATCGATCGCTTAAGGCCCTCGAAATAGGAAATTCTTCGCGTGCCGTTTCCCAGGCGCAGGAGGCAATTAAGGCTGACCCCGACTATGCGCTGCCGACATTAATATATATAAAATCCTTACTGGCAGACGATAAAACAGAGGATGGGATTGCCCTCGCAAGAATAGCCAACGACCGTTGGCCGGATTGCCTGTACTTCCGATTTATCCTTGCGAAGGACATGATGAACAAGGGTAAAGTTCAACGCGGAGTGGATCGGCTCCACCGCATCGCCGCCGATGATCCCACCGGCCGTCTCGCCAACAAGTATCTGGGCGAGCATCATTATTACGTGGAGTTATGGCCGAAACGATTGAGTGTGGATCTAAGCCGCCCCGTCCCGGCAGAGGTGCGGGCGATTGTTGGAGGGAATAGGATTGAGGCGACGAGCAGAGTCCCTGGCGACGCATTTAAAGCTTCAAAACTTTCTGATTCCGACTCCACCGAAAAATCCAGGGCGGCCCGGATTAGGGAAAAGCTTCGCAGAACACGACGGGAACAACCCAAAGAAGTGACGGTTGCGCCTGAACCTAATCCCAAATTGATGAGAAATTCACCCATATTTTCCACCAATTCAATGGAGCTACCTGTAGCGAAACAGGTCTCTGCACCTGCTGCACCCGCCGCATCTGCAATTGAAGTGAATGAAAGCGCTGTTCCCACTGAAACTATCCGTGCGGATGACGAGCATCCCCAGATATTCGATGTTCATCAGACGATCGCGGCTGAATTTGAACGTCTGGGAGATCGACTGATAGTACACCTGCCGAAAACGAGCAAAAGCGTGCACGTGCTTTCATATCTCGTTTTATCCTGCAAGGAAGCTCTGCTTCAGAAATTTGGTGAGGAAAAATTTTCCCGACTTGATGAAGCGCTCGACGCGCTCGTTGATTCTGTTGCCAGGCGGCCGGGTTGGAAGGCACATAAACTCTACATCGATGATCGCGCATCGATGCAAGCGTTGGGCCTTACGCCGGTTGACGTTCAGAATCCATGGCAGATAAAATTGAGGATTGCAGATGTAGATAGAGCATTGCAGGCTCAAGGCGAGATGATCGGCGCATTATTTATTATTGGGGGAAATGAAATCGTGCCCTTTCACATGCTCCCCAACCCAACGGATGATGATGACGAATCGATTCCCTCAGATAATCCCTACGCGACGACGGATGCCAACTACTTTGCACCGCAATGGCCTGTCGGACGCCTGCCATCCGATAATGACCTGGATTTCATGGTTCGCTTCATTCGCTCCTCTGCCGATGAGCATCATTACACGCCGAGCGCATCGGGGTTTTTGCTTAAACTGCAATATATGGTATCCCTATTACTTAATCGGGTATTCCGCAAAAGGATAAAATCCCTGGGCTATACGGCAAATATTTGGCGTAAGGCTTCCCTCGCGGTGTATCGAGCAATTGGGACCCCTCGATCATTAATCAGTTCCCCACCCGCCGAAGTAGGCTCCCTGAATCCTCAGTTAATGCGCCCCGCCGTATTTTCGTATTACAACCTGCATGGATTGGAAGATGCACCTGAATGGTTTGGCCAAAAGGACCCCTTTAACGAGATTGGCTCGGCGGGACCTGATTTCCCTGTTGCGCTTCGTCCGGTCGACATCGTCAACAGCGGTCGAGCACCGCGTATCGTTTTCACCGAAGCCTGTTATGGCGCCAACATATTGTCAAAATCAAGCGAGACGGCCATTTGCTTAAAATTCCTCGAATCGGGATCTCGGGCTGTTGTTGGCTCAACGAAAATTTCCTACGGCTCTGTTACACCTCCGTTGATTGCAGCAGATCTCCTAGGCCGTAATTTCTGGGATCATGTAGTGCGTGGCATTCCGGTCGGCGAGGCGCTGCGCAGATCAAAACTGCAGCTTGCTTCAGATATGCATCGTCGGCAAGGCTATTTGGATGGAGAGGACCAAAAAACCTTAATATCCTTCATCCTCTACGGCGATCCCCTCCTCGCAAGCGGCGAATTCACGAAACGCTCCGATAAGAGCCCGATCACACGCAAAGCGATACGTCCCGCACAAATGAAAACGGTATGTGCGCTCGCCGGACCAGATCTGAGCGAAGAAGATCTTGAGCCTCTTGTGTTGGAGAAAGTACGCTCCATAGTGGCCGATTACCTGCCGGGTATGTTCGACGCATCATGCAAAGTTCATTCTCAATTGCAGACCTGTGACGGCTCCAACCACGCTTGTCCAACCCACCAGTTAAAACTCCATAAATCTCCAGAAGGATCGCGCCCGACGATCGTCGTGACCTTCTCGAAACATGTGCCTGATGGCACGTTGATTCATCCACACTATGCGCGTTTAACATTGGATGATCAGGGCAAAGTTCTCAAACTGGCGGTCTCACGCTAGACATTTTGCGGCATACATCTTGCACATCTAACTAGTAAGGAAAATCCCATATGATGCGCAAGGCAAACTCATTACTCGGCTATCATTATTATCCCGATGACCGACACTTTACCGATAACGATCTCAATACCTGGCTGCCGATCCTACAATCCCTTGGCGCCAAATGGCTGACGCTTAAGGGGTCTTTTCGAAGGGCAATACCTGAAGGTTTTATTCGCGGTTTGATCGATGCCGGCATCGAGCCCCTCATCCATATCCCTTCGCCGGTGATCAGATATCCGTCCCATTCTTTTAAAACCATCTTCAATTCCTACGCACATTGGGGGGTGCAATCCATCATCGTGTTCGATCGTCCTAACATGCAAAATCATTGGGATGCGAACGCGTGGAGTCGTCGTGATCTTGTAGAAAGATTTATAGATTATGCATTGCCTGTGTTCCAGAACATCCTTTCCACAGGAATGCGGCCGGTGCTCCCCCCACTGCAACCGGGAGGAGATTACTGGGACATCGCATTTTTGGAAGGAGTGCTGCGCTCCCTCGTGCGTCGCAACCGAGACGAATTACTCAACGTATTGGCGATCTCTGCCTATTCCTGGACATTCGATAGGCCATTGGATTGGGGAAAAGGTGGCCCCGATAAATGGCAAGACGTTCAGCCTTACCACACGCCTTCTGAATCACAGGATCATATCGGTATTCGCATATTCGATTGGTATGACGCCATTGCAAAGAAGGTTCTAAACCGAACACTTCCCATTTTCACCGTTGCTGGTGGAGTACGGTCAGAGACGGCACCGGTCTCAGAAGCAGCTGTCGAAGACCAGACAATTTCAATCGTAAAACTTCTGGAGAGCGGCGAACTGCCCTCGGCATTGTGTAATTTCGCATTTTATTTACTGGCATGCGACCCCAAACATCCGGATCAGGCTTCTGCATGGTTTCCTTCGATGAACAACCCGCGGAAGGTTGTGGAAGCCGTTCGAGAATTCGTTCTAGCCAGTGATATTGTCACAAACAAAAATGTGGATCATTACCTGTTGCTTCCTAAATCGATAGAGGCTGCTGACATCCAGGATTTTCCCCCGATTCGTGATCTTGTGAAGCGCAAGAATCCTGTAATTGGCAACTCTCCATTGGCAGCTCGCGAAGCTATCAATGTGACCCTGGTGGGTGATAAGCACTGGTTCCCCTCCTCCGTAGAAATGGACTTGCTAAATGCGGGTTGCAAAATCAATAAACTTGTTTTCGACCTATCAGCCAATAATGAAGATGAAGTTGATTATGTTCGATCATTCATTTCAAGAATTGTGGGAGAAGGCACATGACAATAATTAAAGCTGGCGACGACGCTATCCGCGAAAATGAACAAACACTTTTTGGTCGGGCACGTGTGAAAGTTATTGGCCTTGGGGGCGCGGGATCCAATGCGGTCAATCGGATGATCGAGCTCGGGCTCACGGGCGTCGATTTCCTGGCCGCAAATACAGATCGCCAGGCGTTGGCTTCATGCCTCGCCCCGACCAAAATCCAGTTAGGACCACGCGTTACCCGCGGTTTAGGTGCGGGAGGCGACCCGAAGATCGGGTCCGTTGCCGCATTGGAAAGCAGTGATGAAATTTCGGCGGCAATTGGCGATGCTGATATGGTATTCATCACCGCCGGCATGGGAGGTGGCACGGGCACAGGTGCCGCACCGATTGTTGCCGAAATAGCTAAGGAAAAGGGGAGCCTCGTAATCGCAGTGGTCACCATGCCTTTTTCGTTTGAAATGAAGCGCAGGGCACTTAACGCAAATGTCGGCATTCGCAAGCTTCAACCACATACCCACACCTTAATATCCGTGCCCAACGATCGACTGCTCAAGATCGTGCCACGAGATTTGAGCCTTGATGTCGCATTTCGCCTGGCCGATGATGTGCTGCGCCAAGGCGTTCAAGCCATCTCGGAGCTTATTACACACACCGGGCTTATCAATGTGGATTTTGCCAATGTCAGAAATCTATTACGTAATGCTGGGGGATCCTTCATCGCCATCGGCCTAGGGGAGGGAAAATCGAAAGCTACGCGTGCCATCCAGCAGGCAATCCATCATCCACTGCTTGAATTAAGCAGCCTGGATCAGGCGTCGGGTGCATTGGTGCACTTTACGGGAGGAGGAGATATGACCTTGCACGAAGTCGGAGAGGCTGTGGATCAACTCCGAGAATCCCTTGCGCCAAATGCCGACCTAATTCTGGGGGCAAGCACGGAGCCTTCGATGGAAGGACGAATGCAAGTTATTTTAATTCTCACAGGGATTGGGGGCAAAGCGGTCGATCAATTAATAGTAGGTGAAAAACAGGATCATGCAGCATTCCTGGCTGGAGAAGAAAATAACGCCCTGGATAATTTGGATCTACCGACTTTTTTAAGAAGACGAATTGCAATTGGATGACGGGGGAAAACGAATGGATCAAAATGCAATGAAGAAAGTGACTCGCAAAGTTACGCGGCAATTTCCTGAATTGAAGGGCGCGCGGCCAACGATTAAGAGGCAAGCTGCCGTAGGAAATGGAAAAGAGCAATTTGTGCTTACGTATAAAGGAGAGGCCGAACTTCCAGGAGGCAGAACAATCAAGCGTATTGTTCGCGTAGTGGCCGATTCGAGCGGCAAGGTCATTCGAATGAGTACCTCAAAATGAATTCTCTCCACACAACTTTAACCGCCATCAGAAAACGCATACAGATTTTCTTCTGGCGTTTAATGGCTTTTCTTATTGACAACGCAGTTCGCCATAGGAAATCCCTCCGATTGCTGCTGCCGATTATGCCTCTCCTGGGATATGGCTCGGCAGCTTATCTTGCCGGGTTGATCATCGGCGAGCTGATCAAAGTCATCTTCCTCTAACTGGTTCCACGGGGCAGCTCATTGTCGATTTCTACCCAATTGAATCGACGTAGGGCATAGGCCTATCCATATACTCTGCGTTTCGAACCGCTGATTTATTACATTGCCAGGATCAATTGCGACGATTTGGTCATCAGAGTAGAATCCGAAGGGTCCGCTTGAAAACATATCCTTTGACCTTAAATCAATGACGAATAAACCACCCTTCGCTGTAATTCTGCTCGTCATTTTTGTTTGCTCGGGGCTGGGGATTTTAAATGTGCTCCTCGGAGTGCAGCAGCCGGAGACACTTGATCCACCCACCCCACAATTAGCGCCCTCGACGAACGATGCATTGCAAAGCGTGCTGATCCTTGGAGTAGATCAACTGCGCGTCGCAACGCCAACGCTGCGATCGATATGGATTGCCCTATTCCAGCCCAATGGCGAAACGGTGTACATGCATGGCGTCTCGCTCAACGAATCGGCGCCAGGCGTCGATCCCCGATCTTTGGCGGAGCTCTTTGACTGGTCTAACCAGGAAGGTTTAGACCCCACCTTCGAAAGAGCTCTCTTTCGAATTCTTCCATTGCCACCAGACATGGTCGTTGTGCTGGACGAGGTTGCATTCACTTCCTTGGTAAATTACGTGGGTGGCGTCGAATTAGCAGGTGCTTTGCTTGACGGGAAAAGCGTATTAGATTTCCTTTCAGTTGCTTGGCTAAATCCGGACTTGTTGTTAGAAAATCAAGCCATGATTATTAAGGGGATCCTTCCACGGGCTCTAGGACTTGCTCCCTCACCGGAACTCACCGAATTAATTCAATTGATTCCTGAGCATGCTTATATTTCCCTGGATGTGACCGATGCCGTTGGCCTGATTAGCCCCTTGCGAAAAATCACCTCGGAAAATGTGTTCTTCATTCTTCTGGGACCGAACCAAGCTCAATAGCCAATCGGTCGTTTTGATTCGGAAGAAATGGCGGGGCGCTGGAAAAACAATCTCGATGGTCAATGAGAGACTGGACAACTCCTACAGAATTTGATCGTAGAAATTGGCGTATGTTCCTGAGTCACTTCAGAAAGTTATGCCACATGATGACTGATCTAGGAGCGCAGCGAGCCGAAGGAGTCGTCCCTAAGCATTATCCTGATTTTGCGATGAAACACATGGTGTGGCGGGGTTTCCCCGCTCGGATCAACCAGATTGACGGGATTGTTCATGGCATAGGTATAGGGGTGCAATGTCGAAGGCAAATATGGGAATCCAGGGAAAGGATCCTTCGTAAGGAAGCGGCCTATGCTAGGATCGTAGAAGCGCGCACGGAGATAGGCCATACCCGAGATGACGTCTTGCTCACCGGCGTAGTCAGAATCCGATTGTAGGATTGTTCGAGCGGGGCTAGACGAGCTTAAACAAAGGATAGGAGCACAACATCCTTTGGCCTAACCTGATCGCGATCGACGATCACGGTGCATCTCATGGTTTCATATTATGCAGACTGAGAAAGTAATCGAGAGACCGATTTCCAAGATTGGA
>JADFRQ010000041.1 GCA_022561215.1 Chloroflexota bacterium
CGAGAACGATTGGAATGCCAAAACGGCGTTCTGTCCACCAAATCCAAAGGCGTTCGTCAGTGCAACATCCACTGTGATCTCCCTTGCCTGGTTTGGTACATAATCAAGGTCACATTCAGGGTCTGGATTGTTTAGATTTATTGTCGGCGGCACAGCATTGTCGTGAATGGCTTTCACGCAAATAATCGATTCGAGCGCCCCCGTCATACCCATAATATGGCCTGTCATTGATTTCGTGGAGGATATTGCGACGTTATAGGCTTCCTCGCCCAAGGCAGCTTTAATTGCCTGCGTTTCAGAGAGATCGTTGAGCACTGTTCCCGTTCCATGCGCGTTAATGTAGTCGACATCCTGAACGTTCAATTCAGCCATGTCCAGTGCCAATTTTATCGCTAATGCGCCTCCGGAACCATCCACCGCAGGCGCGGTGATATGGAATGCGTCAACCGACGACCCATAGCCAACCATTTCGCATAGAATCTCTGCGCCTCGAGCCTGAGCATGACTCAAACTTTCCAAGAACAAAAGCGCGGCTCCCTCTCCCATCACCAGCCCATCGCGGTCTACATCAAAGGGAGATGGAGTAGAGGCAGATACCTCATTCCTTCGCGACAACGCCCCAAGCCGATCAAATGTGCTGATCCCAATTCGGCTGATAGTTGCCTCCGATCCCCCGGTAATTGCAGCATCGACGACGCCGGCCCTGATCAAGTGTGACGCCTGCCCGATCGCATCCTGCCCCGAAGCGCAAGCTGAAACGACGGAAAAGCTTGGTCCGCGGATCCCTTTTTCAATTGCAATAACGCCGGCAGCGCCGTTGGGCATCCACATTGGGATGGCAAAAGGACTTATCCGCCGCGGGCCTTTTTCAATCATCTTCGATACCGCATCCTGAATTGCGTCTAGGCCTCCGATTGCGGATGCAACGATGACCGCGACTCGATCCCTATCAAACCCCCCGTCATCAAAACCGGCCTGCTTAACGGTTTCCTGCATCGCTGCCAGAGCCAATTGTTGAAAGCGATCCCGACGCCGCGCATCTTTATAATTCATGTAATCTAGGGGATCGAAGTCTTCCACCTCGCAGGCGATATGGACAAGAAGATCCGCCGAGTCAAAGTGAGTGATTGGTCGAACTCCTGAGACACCAGCGAGCATATTCCGCCATGTTGTTTCAACATTCTTCCCCAGGGGATTTATTGTTCCCATTCCAGTAACGACCACTCTATTTTTCATAACCATCCTCCATCCGGGGTAGGTTCCTCTACGAAAATCAACATCATCAAAATTCTAACCTCCCGTAAACGTGAAAATCAAGGAACAATAATTATTCCACATTTTTGCAAAGGCCCGTGCTCGAAGGGTCATTGGGGGATACTCGGCACACGATCACGGATTCTTGAATCCCGATCCAGTGAGTATGGCCACTACTGGATCGGCGAGGCGCGACAACGTTTCCAAAATGGCTGGCCACACCACAGCTGACGTAGGCTCCACAAAGAACCCCCGCGCACTCAGTACATCTCTTCCACTCTGGATTCTTTCTTCATCAACAGCCACCACCTCGCCTTTTGAGCGCTGTATCGCAGCGACTATTTTTTGTTCTCGAATGGGATGTGAAATTCGAATACCCTCTGCAATCGTCTTGCCCTCCCGCCTTTGACCCGGTTTTCTTTTATCGTTCATCCTCGCCCAAAGAGGAGCACATTCTTGCGCCTGAACCGCGATCAGCCGAGGGAGCTGATCAATTTTTCCGTGCCTGCGGAGCCATCGAAATCCATAATCCAGCCCCAACAGAAGTGTGCCTTGCCCAACCGGAAGAATGATTGCCCCAGGAACAGTTCCGAGATCGTCGACCAACTCAAAAGCAAGCGAAGCCAGGCCGGCATGCACATGAGGGAGGTGTGCATGGCTGGCATAAGTCTCACCGTCCTCCGCAGCAAGCCGCACAGCTCTTGTAGTTTCGGAGCGCAGTCCTTCGATCGGCACGACCAAGGCGCCATATGCTTCAATTTGCTTGCGTTTCACGCCAGACGCATAGCTAGGTATAAAAATCTTCGCACGTATGCCAGCTGCCGCCGCGTAGGCAGCCAAAGATGCGCCCGCATTTCCCGATGAATCTTCGATTACTTGCCGGACTCCCATATATTTCATAATGCTGATGAGGAGCGCAGTGCCGCGATCCTTGAACGAACCGCTGGGGTTCAAGTGCTCGCATTTAAAAAATATCTTTCTTTGATTGATTACTTCGGGGACCAAAGCCGTATTCCCTTCCCCAAGGCTTATGACTTCAGCTTGGGGTGGGAGATGAAATGTTGGCCAATGGCGATGCAATCCATTGGAATTAATTCCCTCTACGATCGACTCGTCGATTAGGCCGAATGGGGATCCACAATTTTGGCATCGATAATGAAACCCGTGGGAAGGATATGCCCTCCCGCAGCCCTCGCACCGAAAAGGCCATGTCCAATCCGATGCCCAATTCACTATCTTTCATCCACGACGATCATCCTTATCGGGCTGGTATGTACCTTCGATCCAAAATTCGCCGGTAGGGCCCACTTCCTTCTTCCAGATAGGGACGATTTCCTTCAATCGATCAATTCCATAACGCGCCGCTTCGAAAACACCGGTATCACGATGCCCGGCAGTGCATGCAACAAGCACTGTAGGCTTTCCAGCATCCAGGTGACCAATTCGCTGAACAATCATGATGCCTTCCAATGACGGCCAACGTTGGCGCATCTCCTCCGCGATTTGAAGGAGTTTGCTTTCGGCCATGGGTTGATAGGCCTCATACTCCAGGTGAGAAGTCTTGCGTGCATCGTCGCGCTGCGTCACTGCGCGGACTACGCCCGTGAAAAAACAGGCGGCCCCACTGGTCGGTTCGACGAGAGAAGTCAGAACTTCATTCAAATCAAATGCATCTTCGGTGACCTTACAAATGGTAACTGAATCCGATGCTCCCCCGCTGACCGGCGGAAAGATGGCGACTTCATCTCCAGAACTTAATATTTCCTCGTCAAACGCGAATTCCTGATTCACAGCTACCACCGCACTGGGGAGGCCACCTTCTATAGCGGGATGCAGCTGTCGAATATGATGCTTGAGATCGGACACCTTATCGCCATTTAATAATTCGACAATTTCTTCTTTGACGCCCGCTCGATCGCGCAATGTCGCAAAGTAAAGCACTTTTATCTGCATAGCAGCCTATTCCGCCACATAATGGCCACTCTTGCCGCCGCCCTTCTCAAGCAGCCGTATATTCGTAATCCGAGTTTCTCTTTCTAATGCCTTGACCATATCATAGATTGTCAGCGCGGCAACAGAGACTGCCGTCAGTGCCTCCATTTCTGCCCCGGTCCGGGCATGGGTGCGCACATGTGCTTCAATTACCACGCCTGGAAGATCATCAGCAAAGTTTATGCGCACCTCAATCTGATCCAAAGGAAGCGGATGACAAAGAGGGATCAGGTCTGAAGTGCGCTTCGCTGCCATTAATCCGGCGAGTTCAGCAACCGTTATTAAATCTCCTTTTTTAAGGTTGCCCTGGCGCGCAGCCTGCAGAGTGGATTTCGAAAAAATGACCTCAGCTTTTGCAACTGCCCAGCGATCGGTCGCCAGCTTATCGCCAACATCCACCATGCGCGCGCGGCCTGAAGAATCAATGTGTGTTATTTCTCTTTTAGCCATGTTGAGATTATACACAGCGGATTTATGAGCACTCAAGCACAGATAGCTGCCAGGGCACGCGGACAGAAATCAGTGAAAAGAGAAAACCAATCCATGCTTCCTTGACACTTCTTTTAGGCCTGCTATAATCTAACCGCCTGCTCAGAAGGCAGTAGCGTTCGTACGAAATGGACCAAGAAAAATATGACTCCTCTTCCAAAAAGAAAACACTCTCAGGGTAGACGAGACCGTAAAAGGGCTCATCATGCCCTTAAAACCCCTCATCTTTTAACGTGTACAAATTGCGGCGAGAAACATCTGCCCCACCATATTTGTCCCAACTGTGGGCATTACGATGGCCGCGAAATCATCGAGATCGAACACACATAAGGGTTGATGAGGAGCCGTGCCTATGCGCGGCTCATTTGATTCATGCCCATAAATAACGCCGCCATCCTATTTCCCGGTCAGGGTTCACAAGTCGTGGGAATGGGCAAGGCATTATGCGATTCAATTCCCATCGCGGCTAAGACATTTCGCGAGGCTGATCAAATCCTGGGATTCTCGCTCTCGAATCTCTGTTGGGAAGGCCCTACCGAAGAACTTAATAACACGATTAACACTCAACCCGCACTGCTGACTCATTCCATCGCAATATTTCGCGCAATACAAGAGAAAATCCCCTCGTATAACCCTCGTTATACCGCGGGGCACTCCGTCGGAGAATACGCGGCATTGGTCGCCGCGGAGGCGCTCGAATTTGGCGATGCATTGCGGCTCGTGCGCGAGCGCGGACGTTTAATGCATGCCGCGGGAATTACAATTCCAGGGGGTATGGCGGCAGTCTTAGGTTTGGCATTGGAGGATGTCGAATCCATTTGCGGCCAAATCTTGGCGGAGAACGCCGGAGCGGTTTGGGTGGCGAATGACAATTGTCCAGGTCAGGTCGTAATCGCAGGAGAGAACAAGGGAATTGATGAAGCAAGTGTACGCCTTACGGAGGCTGGTGCACGCAAAGTCGTTCGCCTGGCGGTTAGCATTCCCGCGCACACGCCCCTTATGCAACCTGCTCAAAACGAGTTTAAGGAGATTCTCGAACGTACCGCGATTAGGTCCCCCCAGGTGCAGGTTATAGGCAACGTCGAAGCCAACACCCTGAAGACCGCGGATGAAATTCGTGAAGATTTAAGCGCCCAGCTGATCTCTCGCGTGCGCTGGACGGAATCAATGAGGACGCTGCTCTCCATGGGTGCAACGCATTTTTATGAGCTCGGCCCGGGAAAGGTTCTCACGGGCTTGATGCGGCGCATTGAACGTTCGGTACCGGTTCGATCTCTCGACATCCCCGAATCGCTCGTCGAATTGGAAGCAAGCTCGCAACAGGGATTCTTGTGATACGCCGAATAATTCTCCTGCTGCTTGTTTCACTCGGGATTTTCTTCATTCTTTCCCGTCAAACCGATGCCGAACAGATCATCAACACCTTGCAGCAGGGGGATTGGCGCTGGTTGATTTTAGGGCTTTTGGCTCACCTAGCCTATATGCTCAATATTGGCGCTTCCCTGAAGGCAATTTATCGATTGCTGGGAATGGAAGAAAAGATTGAGCGGTTAACTCTGCTTGCTGCGGCGGCAAATTTTATCATTGTCGTGGCGCCAAGCGCCGGAATAGGTGGCCTTGCAATATTCGCGGCAGACGCACAGAAACGGGGCCACTCAACCGGGAGGGCAACCACAGCAGCCGTTGTTTATGTTTTTTTTGACTATTTGGCGGCGCTTTTAATTGTTTTGCTCGGCTTGATTATCCTGTTTCGACGTAACCAGCTTCACAGCGGTGAAATTTCAGCTGCCCTTATTCTCCTTGTCATGGCGATTGGATTAGGCAGCTTGCTTTATCTGGGGATGAATTCTGGAGAAAGATTGGGCAGCGCACTTACCAGAATTGGTGCCCTGGCAAATCGTATTGCCCGACCTTTCATTAATAGGGAGTATTTTAATCTCAACCGGGCTTATGAGTTCGGGCTTGATGCGGCTGAAGGACTGCGCCTGGCGCGCGGCTCTCTCAAGAGCCTAGGGCTGCCCTTGTTATTGGGCCTGAGCACAAAGGCCTTCATGATGGCCATTCTGCTCTTTATGTTTCTTGCTTTCGGCCAACCGCTGGCAATGGATATCTTAATCGCCGGATTCAGCATTGGGTACTTATTTACCATCGTGTCTCCGACACCAAGCGGTGTAGGATTCGTTGAGACGGCGATGACATTGGCGCTTAATTCGATGCGCGTCCCAATTGCCACAGCGGCCTTGATCGTCCTGAGCTACCGTGGGTTCACCCTGTGGCTCACCATGTTGTATGGCATGATCGCAATACGCTGGGTAGGACGCCCTGCAGAAAATGATGTTCTTGCCAAGGATGAAAGTATTACTACGCATTCAGAAACTCACGATATCCATGACAAACGCCTTTAGCCTAAAGAGTTTCTGTTTACCTTTCTTTCAAAGAACCCTCATTGCTGTTCTGGAACAATTGCGATTAATACTTGCCCCTGCGGCAGTCGCAAATGATTGCTCATGCTATAATCCACGCCGCCATTGATGGCTAGGGTATTATGACGTTTATCGACACAGTCTTCAGTTTTTCCAATCCGCCGGGAAGTTTGGTCTACCATATCACATTGGCCATGGCCCTGGCGATAATCTTCAGCCTTGCTCAGATTTACCGCAAGAACTTTTATGGCGCCATCGCAACTCGCTGGGTATTTGCCAGCGGAAGTTTGCTGCTGCTGCGTGCCCTCGTGCTAGCTGTCGCGGGCCTATCCTGGCTCAACGTTATTGAAAGCGAAACACTGCTGCCCGCGCTCGAACGATTTTCCAGTTTATCTGGCCTTCTCGTAATCGCATGGGCAAACTTCCTTCCCTCGACCAAAACCAGCGCATGGATTTTGGTAATTGGCTCGTTCTTCAACTTGATCATCGTGTTTCTTGCGCCATTTTATTTCAACAGCGGTGGCGGTGGTATTCCCTTTAATCACACCATGGTGGATGCTGCATGGAGCTTCAGCATTTTGCTGGTTTCGTTTGGCGCGGCTGTTCTCATCTTGTCTTCCCGTCCCACCGGATGGGAAAATGCCTTTGCTCCCTTCGCCATTGTGGGGGTTGGAATTCTACTGCACATCTCGATTGGGCCGTCAACCGCTGATTCCCCGGGATTTGTATTTATAGCCGAAATGGCAGCCTATCCACTCGTGGCAATTGCGGCAACCAAAAAAATGGCGAATCTGCAGGTTGGTGAAACAATTCAGCCTGAAAGATTGAAATCTGCCTCCACATCTCCTGCCCAGCTCGCCTATCTGGAAGTGGCCACCGATTTAGCGACGACACCCCCACCCTCCGATTGGGATCAATTCGCGCATCAAGCTGTCGAAATCCTTGGCCGGGGAATGAAATTGGAATTTTGCGCCTTGTATTCCTCCTCCGATAAGCGGGGCCAACTCGAGGTTGCCTCGGGCTTTATTCTAAAGAGAAAATCCCATCTCCCGCCAGCAACCTATGCAAGAAAACTCACGCCACAAATTGCCGACGCTTTGGGGCGTGGCGAAATGCTACAACTCGAGAAACATAGTAGCAAAAACGAATTAAAGAATCTGTCTTCCGAAGTCGGCTACAAGGGCAATCATCCGCTCTACTTTTTCCCGCTTAAAGTTGGACGGAATATCCTTGGAGGATTCTTATCTACCTCTCCTTTTTCTCATGAACCTTTTAGCCGCCTAAATCAGTCCCAATTTAATGAAATTATTTCAATTCTTGCCTTCCGCATTGAGGAATGGTCATACCTTGAAAAACCTGATGATCCATTAGCAGAGCGGTCGGAGGGGATGGATGGAATGGCTCATATCCAGGAACTCGAGCAGGAAAATAGACGATTGGAAAATGCTCTTGAATCTCTTTACCAACGGGTAGAGGCAGATGAGGTAGAAAACACGCGTAGCTTAATGACATCGCATGCGACGGATCAAAAAGAAATTGCCCATTTAAATTCTGAAATCGAAAAAATGCGCTCTAAATTAGAACGTATTGATGGCAAACGAACCAAGGAGGATATTGAGCGCTTGACAAATGAACGCCAACTCGCGCTCCAGGAACTAGCGGAATTACGCAGCTCGATGGCCATGACGGAAAGAATGGCAAACGAGGAGCCGGAAAACAGAGCAGCATTAGTGCCGGATGGTGGAGCTTTTGTGGCACTTGCACAAGAATTACGACAGCCCATGGCATCTATTATGGGGTTTAGTGACTTGCTCCTGCATGAATCTATAGGCCTGAAAGGATCCGCTCCGCATCCTTTCCTTGAGCGCATTCGGAATGCCTCGCAGCGTATGGTCACATTGCTCAACGAGTTAATGCAGCTCGGCTCGGGAGAGAAAAGGATCCTAACACTTGCGCGACAGCCGGTTAATCTAGTCGAATGCCTCGAGGAAGCCGTTACCTTATTAAGTGAACCGATGCGGGCCAAGAGAATTATCCTGCGCATGGATATCCCCGAAGAAAATCCTGCGCTTATTGGCGACGATGATGCCATCGTTCAGATCCTGTTTCACCTGCTTGCCCACGCGATCGAAGTTTCAAAAGATGAAGGCGAAATTTATATTTCCTCCAAGGAACACGAAGCGGAGGAGCACGAGTTCCTGATGTTCAGTGTTTCTAATGTTGGAAGGGATAACGGCTTTGAACAAATGGACCACAACACAACTATGGTTGCCGAGATTGACGGCGCAGTTTCATCGACGAATGCGAGTATTGCCAATGTAGACCAATTATTAGAGATGCTTGGCGGCAGGTTATGGCCAGATCGTGCAGAAGGAAATGGATCGAGATACACTGTACTTCTCCCGATAGCAGAGGTTTCTAACCCTGCTTGAAGCATTCCACGTTGCAAAAAACCTCTACTCATTCTCGGAAAAAGTGCCTATTCCCAAGCACTTGCACCGATTTCAACATTCCCCTAACCTTAAACACTCGTGGAACACAATTCCTATAGACAAAGTGTTGCCGATTGCTCTCAAATACTAGAGCATGTATTCACAAATCTCGCTCATTCTACATGAGCACATGATGGGCTTGAGCCCTGGCATGAGAAGAATTAAGTGCTTGCTGAATAAAATTGGTTGTCGTACCTTCATTATGCTAGGCATCGCGATGGCGATTGCTGGATGCAGTCGCGGCGGCGTTCGTCTGGGGCCCATGGCAACGCCTAATCCATTCGCGACGGCAACACCAACCCCCTTTGCACCCGCAGAATTAAATTCTGGATTTGAGGCGCTAAGGCCGGCACCGATCCATAACCCCGATGGCACTTGGGCCGGTTTCCCGGGACCCTCCGAGGCCTCTGCAATTGAAATCCCCCCACCGATGCCCCTGATCCCCGTCGCTGATGGCATCCTTAATGTACTCATTTTGGGATCGGATACACGTCCTGGATTTTATGGCAACCGCACGGATACCATCATGATCATTTCACTCGATACGCAGAATGGAATAGTGAGAATGATCTCCATTCCCCGGGATCTTTATGTTTACATCCCCGGCTGGAAAATTAACCGCATTAACACGGCGGATCAACATGGTGGTCCGGATATTGTATCGATGACCATACTTTACAACTTGGGAATCGAAGTTCATCATTGGGCGCGGCTCAGTTTTAATGGTTTTATCAGCGCGATCAATACATTGGGCGGCATTGACATTGACGTCCCGCGAACAATTGTTGACGAGTGCGACGAACGCACGGTGCGCTACTCGGCCGGGTTGAATCATATGAATGGCTATACGGCCCTGTGTTATGCGAGGGTGCGAAAAGCCAGCAGCGATTTTGCGCGCACCGTTCGCCAGCAGCAGGTCATTCGAGCCGTCTTTAATAAAGTGTTTTCGATTGGAGGAATTGCGAAAGCCCCTCGATTGTTCGCTCAATTTAGCGATATGGTCGAAAGCGACATGAACATTGGTGATATTCTTCCCCTGGTTCCTCTTGCCACAACTGTGGCTCGCGATCCATCCAGAATTGCGGGCTACACGATTGATCTTACGATGGTCACCAGTTGGCGCGTTCCTGTTACAGGCGCTGCTGTGCTTCTTCCGAATCGTGACGCGATTCAAAGCGCATTGACCACCATCTTTAGACAATAATTCGTCGATTTAAAAATATTGACCTCGAATGGGTTTGACATTTTCCACGTTGCACGCTAGCATTACGTTTTGTTCAATTTGGCTATGCGCAAGGGAAAACTTGGAGGATTCGATGACCGATTCCAGCGAAAACTTGCCCCTTTTTTCCAATGTGTCCGCGGAATTTGAGCGTGGATTGGATGCGACCGTGCGCCTGCGTCCTGATTCCAGTCTCAGCGCTGCCATCAATGTCTGGGGGGAATTCCTCGAGGAAACAGGGAAATCGATCCACACGGTGAAAGCCTTCACCGCCGATCTGCGATTGCTCGGTAAATTTGTTGGTTCCGGGCAGGATATCCACGCCATTGGTACGTATGATCTTAAAAACTTTCTCGATTGGATGTTGAATGGACGGGGTGTGCCTTGCAGCCCGAAAACCTATTCGCGCCGGGTCACTTCAATCAAGGCCTTTTTCCGCTGGCTCGCCGAGACCAATGTCCTCGTGGACAATCCGGCAACGTCCGTTCCGCAGCAGACCGTTCTCAGTCCGCTCCCGGAAGTACTCTATGCGGATGAAGTAGATGCAGTGCTCGAAGCCGGAGAGGCCATGCGCGTTGGGAGAAAGCCCGATGCACGGCCGTACACCCTGCTCTCACTTCTGCTGCACACAGGAATCAAGAAAAGTGAGTGTTTGGCCATCCATCTCAACCAAATAGATCTGATCTCCGAGGAGGGACCCACTCTCTTCGTGCGTT
This sequence comes from Chloroflexota bacterium, assembly GCA_022561215.1. Taxonomy (GTDB): domain Bacteria; phylum Chloroflexota; class Anaerolineae; order Anaerolineales; family E44-bin32; genus JADFRQ01. Next base: position 10,589 of record JADFRQ010000041.1, read on the forward strand.
ATAGCGACGTTCGCAAACGTTATCGTGAACGCAAAATTCCTCTCGCTCCCAACTGGATCACGGCCTATCGTGAGTACATGGCTCAGATTTCTCCGGGTGAGCGACTTTTTCCCTACTCGCCACGCAGGTTGGAATATTTCCTCGAGGATATAGGCAATGCCGCCCACCTCAAAAAACATCTGTCTTTTAATATGTGCAGGTGGACCTCGGCTTTGATTGACTATCGCAATGGGATGGATAAAAACAAGATTCGCCAGAAACTAGGAATTTCGAAAATCCAATGGAGGGAAGTTGGCAACAAGCTCGATCGGCTTGCCATGAGTGCAAATTGAATGCCTAGATTTTTACATCCGTTTGACGACAATATCCCCGATCACATTTGCAGCTTCGTCGCCACGATCTGCGGCATTCGATAAGTGACGGTAAACCTCGCGAAGTTTAAGCATTTCAACCACATGCTCAAGGTCGCGTGGCGATTTAAATAAATCGGCGATTGCCTCTCGATACACTGCTTCGACTCTATTTTCCAGGGCCTTTGCGCGCACCGCATGTTCGTTGGCTATGCTCGGGCGATCATCAATGCGCAGAACACCAAGGCGGATTTCACGCGCAGCATCGGTCAGCAGGGAGACCATACGCTCGATGAAAGAATTGGGCTGAATATCAAGCATGTCCATTTCCTCAACGGTCGTGTTGGCATAATCCAAAATATCATCGATGGTCAAGGATAAAGCGAAGATGTCCTCTCTATCCATCGGGGTAACAAAGGTCTTGTTTAGCTCATCGATAAGGATCCTGCGCACCTCATCAGCCTCTTTTTCAATCATCGAAACTTTTCTTGAAAGTGCTTCGTCCGGGCCGGAAAGGTAGATAAGCAACGTTTCATAACCTTGAATGGCATATTCAGCTTGCTCGATCAGCATCTCGATAAATCGATTCGTTTTTTTACGCGAAAAAAGTTTCATGTGTGTCCATTTTCGAAATGAGGCAACATATTCATTTCAAAGAAGGCCTTCGCCTGTCGATTGATCGGACCTTCCTTGAAATTTTCAGCCTTCAATATCTCAACAATCTCGCCGGCAAATAGCGCGGCGATGCGATCTGCAATCCGAAGTGCGAGGGGGATATGATGCGAAACCAGAAGTACGGTTAGGCCGCGTTCTTTCTTGACGAAACGTATTATATCCCCAATTAGCCGTGCATTAGATGGATCGAGGTTGGCGATGGGCTCATCCAGAAACAATACCTCCAAATCCAAGACCAATGATTGCGCAAGGGCAACACGCTGAATCTCCCCTCCGGATAAATTGCGCGCATGTTCGTCCTTCAGCGCAAGCAATTCTAGTTGCTCCAAAACCTCCTGCACTCTGCCATCCGGTTGCAGCCCTCGGATCTTCAATCCATAGGTGACGTTATCCCAGACCGATGCATTGAAGAGCATAGGTCGCTGGAAAACCATACTCATCCCGCGACGGAGATTCAGATCTGCAGGATATCGCACGTGCTGACCCTTATAATAGATTTCACCCTTATCCGCTGGCTCGAGAAAGTGCAGCAAGCGTAAGAAGGTAGATTTTCCCGCTCCGTTGGGGCCAACAAGCGCAAGTATTTCGCCGCTCTCGATGGCGAAATTCTCCACATTGAGCACTTGTCGTCCCTGATAGAATTTCTGTAAATCGCGAATTTCAAATTTCAGCATCTAACGTTTTAGCGACCTTCCCGGTTTCTGCAGCATTAAAAATAATGCGTTTACACCAAAAGCCAGCGCCAATAGAATTCCTCCCAGCGCCAACGCGACACCAAAGGATCCCTGGCGCGTCTCGAGCACAATCGCAGTGCTCAGTACTCTTGTTTGTCCCTCGATATTCCCACCGACCAACATGGCGGCACCAACCTCCGAAATTATGCCTCCAAATCCTGCTAAAATTGCCGCAATCACCCCGCCTTGCGCTTCCCGAATCAATAAAATTCCTTCTTGAAGTCGGCTGGCGCCAAGGGATCGAACATGCATCCTCAATTGTGGATCGACACTTTCTACGGCCGTCATTGTTAAACCCGCAACCAGGGGAAACGCGATGATGATTTGTGCAACAATCATTGACCAGGGACGAAAAAGCCAATTCAATTCACCGAGCGGCCCGGATCTGGAAAAACTGATATACACCGCCAGGCCTACGATAACGGGAGGTAAGCCCATCCCTGTGTAAAGAATGGCGCGCACGAGCCTGCGCCCTCTAAATTGCACCAAAGCTACGATAGCTCCGACGGGAATGCCCACCAAGGCGCTGATAAAGAGGGCCAGCGCGCTCACTTTAAACGTCGTAGCAATTACCTGCATCAGATCGAAGAGCTCCTGAGCAGCTGGAATGCCGAGGAGTGTGATTGTCACTATTATTCCCAATAAAGAGGCCTGCAATTACTTACGGAAGACTATCGATAGGCAAAAAGAGCCTCGTGCCCGTGGATGAATTTCCAAAACGCATGATCTGCCCTTGGATTTCTGGAGCGAGCATCCAATCTACAAATTGCGTCGCCAGATCGAATTGGACCGAGGGGTGAATTCCAGGATTCGCTGGAATCAGGCTGTAAATATTGATCAACTCGGAATCTCCATTATCGAGCACGTTAGAACCGCCAACCAAAACAACCAATCCCTCCAATTTATGTGCCAAGGCGAGGTAAGTTCCACGATCGCTGAGCGTATAAGCTTGTATTTCAGAAGCCAATTGCAGTGATTCCGCCATTCCTTGACCAACGGATAAATACCATGTTGAATCTACGCCGGGAAGCAATCTCGCCAGCTCCCATAATCTTTGCTCGCGTACATGAGTTCCTGAACTATCACCGCGCGATACAAAAGTAGCTTCCTGCGCGGCGATACGCGTGAATGCAATCTTCGCCTCGCGCAAACCGCGAATTTGGGCTGGGTCATCCGCCGGCCCAACGATTACAAAATCGTTGAACATCACGGGGTACCTCCTGGTTCCGTAGCCATCACGCACAAAGACGGCTTCCCCGAAAGGTTCATGAACGAGAAGCAGATCCGCATCCCCTCGTCTGCCTAAAGCAAGTGCTTGTCCCGTACCGACGGCAACGACATCTACGCGAACGTTAAACTGCGATTCAAACCCAGGGAGGATTTCATCCAATAAACCTGAATCGTATGTGCTTGTAGTTGTTGCGAGTAGCAATACATTTTCGGGCTGGGGGCTACAGCCTACGCCGATCAGCAAGCTAACAATCAGCCATAGTCTTTGCAACAAGATCACCCCGTATGCGTTGAATTTCGCCCGATCATAGTAACAGAAATTTGCCACAGAAGGTGATGGAAAAAGCCGCGACATGCGATGATTAAGGCCACCTTAAAGAATCGAGTTTCAGAGTGTTCCTGGGCTGAGCGACGCCGCATCTCCTTGACAGGCCGTGGGCTTCCTCTGACAATTAATGTATGGATTCCCCGGCTGTCCCCAAAGATCACCGATCAGGATTTGTGGGTCTGATTGGCCGCCCTAATGTTGGAAAATCCACCTTGCTCAATGCCTTTCTAAAACAGAACGTTGTTGCGGTATCCTTCCGTCCTCAGACCACGCGGCGGCGTCAATTGGGCATTCTAACTTTGCCTAATGCACAAGTAATTTTTGTAGATACTCCCGGTTTCCATCAGCCGCATCATCAACTTGGCGAACGGATGAACACTTATGCCCAGGCAGTTCTGGATGATGTCGACATCGTTTTAGCAATTTTTGATATCAGCCAACCACCGCAGCCCGAAGACTACTTGGTGATTGAAAAGATACGCGAACTAGGCCCCAGCAAAACATTGTTCATTGCCTTGAACAAGGTTGATCTTCTCTTCGATGATCAAAGAACCCATCGTCAGGAACATTTTCAATCTCTTATGCCCAACGCTGAAGGGATTGTCATCTCGGCTGCGGGAGGTGAAAACAGGGACCAGCTTCTCAAGGATCTTATTGAAAAGCTTCCCCTGGGCCCACGCTACTATCCTGAAGAAGACATTACTGATTTTAATGAACGCCAGATTGCGGAAGACCTTATTCGCGCGGCCGCAATGCAGTCTTTGAGAGAAGAGGTGCCGTATGTCATCGACGTTCGCGTGGACGAATATCTTGAGCGCGGGCAACACGGTGCCTATATCAGCGCGACCATCTTTGTTGAGCGCCAATCGCAAAAAGGGATCCTGATTGGAAAAGGTGGAAAAATGATGCGCAAGATCGGCACCCATGCCAGAAGAGAAATCGAAAATATGTCTGGGCGCCGAGTCTATCTCGACTTGAAGGTAAAAGTTCTCAAAGGCTGGCGTAACGACAGCGCAGCTCTGGCGAGATTCGGATACCCGAACATCACCACGCAGCAGTCTACCTAGCAGAGGATTTCTAATCTACAGTGACGAAACGCAAAAGGAAGAGCACGCGCACAAGTTCATTCGGTTCGGCAGGCAGATCGAGCCATGATTCTTCCAGTTTTTATGAAAGTCGTTTATATCAAAATCAACAACCACCCGCGGAAATTAAGTACGCTGAATTCCCTCTTCCTGAAACATGCAGAAATGTATTTTTTCAAAAATCATCTGAATCGATGCAAGAACTCCCCGATAACTGCATTCACCTGATGATCACATCCCCACCCTACAATGTAAAAAAGGAATACGATGAGGAGCTTTCGCTCGACGAATACCGCGGGCTTTTAAGGAAGGTGTTCCAAGAAACGTATCGGGTTTTGGTGACTGGAGGCCGGGCATGTATTAATGTGGCCAATCTGGGGCGCAAGCCCTATATCCCTCTGCACGCGTTTATCATCGAAGACATGCTCCAAATTGGATATCTAATGCGCGGGGAGATTATTTGGAATAAGGCAGCCAGCGCCAGCTCATCGACGGCATGGGGATCCTGGCTGTCTGCCACCAATCCCGTATTGCGTGATGTACACGAGTATATTCTTGTGTTTTCCAAGCAATCTTTTTCCAGGAAGAGCGAAAAGCCTATCAGCACAATTGAAAAACAGCAATTCCTCGATTGGACCAAAAGTGTTTGGACCTTTCCGGCCGTTTCGGCACGTCGCATAGGCCATCCTGCTCCGTTTCCCGTAGAACTTCCGCAGCGGTTGATCGAGTTGTATTCCTTCAAGGGCGACGCTATTTTGGATCCATTTGCGGGTTCAGGTACAACCTGCCTCGCCGCTTACACAAGCGAACGGCAGTATATAGGGTACGAAATCGAAGCGGAATATATTCAGCTTGCTGAAAAGCGCCTCCTTGATAGCAGTCCCTAAATCCAGCCACGCCCAAAATCCAACAGCGAATATGCGGATTTTATGAACACATCCAATGTGATGGAGAATGTATACCCATGAGCTATCAATCACCTTTTTCGACCCGCTATGCCTCGGACGAAATGCGTGCTATCTGGTCCGAAAAAGCCCAACGCATCCTTTGGCGTCGAGTTTGGATTGCGGTGGCAGAGGCCCAATCGACAGCAGGCCTGGTGACGCGTGAACAAGTTGAAGATCTTAAAAGCCAGGCGACGAATATTGATCTCGGACGCGCATATGAAATTGAGGATGAGATCGGGCATGATCTGGTTGCGGAATTGCAAACATTCGCCGAGCAATGTCCCCAGGGCGGGCCGATTCTCCACTGGGGAATGACATCCGCTGATGTTAAGGACAATGCCGACATCCTTCGACAACACACTGCGCTCAGCTTGCTGCTGCGTGGCATGCGAAGGCTTCTGCTCCGTTTCGCAGATCAAATTCATGAGTACAGTGATCTGGCCGTTATGGGATACACGCACCTGCAGCCGGCTGAACCAACCACGCTGGGTTTCCGACTCGCGGTATATGCCCAAGACATAGCGGCGCATTTTGAAAATCTCGCCCGCCTGCGCAATGTCCTCAAGGGAAAAGGCATTCGCGGTTCCGTGGGAACTGCTGCCACCTTCAAAGAGATGCTTCAGGAAACCGATCTTTCCGCCGATTTGCTGGAGCAGCAGGCGATGACCTCCCTTGGTATTCCCTTCTTTCCCATCAGCGGTCAGACTTATCCCCGCATCCAAGACTATGTGCTTCTGAGTCATCTGGCCGCCCTGGCAGCCTCGCTTCACAAATTTGCGCTGGATCTACGCTTTCTGCAATCACGGGGCATTAACACGATGGCGGAACCATTTGGAAAAACACAGGTTGGCTCCAGCGCGATGCCCTTTAAGCAAAACCCTATTCGCGCTGAAAAAATATGTTCGTTAGCGCGCGGCGTACAGGCAAATGCAATGGTGGCGTGGCAGAATGCCGCCAATAGCATTCTTGAAAGCACGTTAGATGATTCAGCCAATCGCCGTAGAATCCTTCCGGAAACATTCCTGGCGTGTGACGAAATGTTGCTCGAAAGTTTTGTTATTGTGGATGGCCTGGTAGTTGATGAAGAAGGGATCAAGGAGATTTTAGATACGTATGGGGGATTTTCGGCTACCGAGCGATTGTTGAATGCACTCGTCCAAGCGGGCGCAAATCGACAAAAGATGCATGAACGTCTTCGTAAGCAGAGCATGAAAGCCTGGAAGGCTGTACGAAAACAGAAAATAAATCCTTTGGTTGAGACCCTTTCTAACGATACAAAATTACTAAAGTACCTGCAGCCCACACGTATTCGCGAGCTCATGGATATTCGCGGATACCTGGGTTTATCCCCACAAAGGGCGCGCGATTATGCCTCTCAAATCCACACGACTTACTCCATTTCTGCGAAGAAAAGAAAATGAGAAAAAATCGTTCCAAGTTATTCATCGTGGCTGTGCTCCTGCTGGGATCGCTGTGCATCCGCTTGGGATTTTGGCAGCTCAGTCGCCGTGAGGCACGCATCGCCCGGAACGAAAGTATCGAACAGTTGCTTTCATTCTCCCCGGCTGGCCTTCCCGGCGAAACCAACTCTCTCGAGCAATGGGAATATCGGAGGGTAAACATTCGGGGCATATTTGATGCGGACGAATCTATCGTTCTTCGTAATCGCGCATACCTCGATCAGCCCGGCGTTCACTTGATATCTCCGATGATCATCGAGGAAACTGGAACTGCGATTTTGGTTGACCGGGGGTGGATCCCGGTCACACAATTCCTTGCAGAAGAAATTGCCGCGTATGCTGGATCCGGCGATCGTGCAATCACCGGAATCTTGCGCCTTTCGGATCCCGAGCCAACCTTCGCGTTGCTCGCCGATCCTACGTTAGCGCCCGGTGAAGACCACCTTAAGGAGTGGCGCGTACTCAACGTCCAGCGTATTCAGGAACAGATACCTTATACGCTCTTTCCGATGTATCTCCAAATGACCGAACCAAACCCGCCGCCTGGCTCTTACCCTGTTCCTAACCCGGAGACTGATTTGAGTGATGGCCCGCATCTAAGTTACGCGATTCAATGGTTTTCCTTTGGCGTAGTCGCTTTCGTAGGCAGCTTCCTATGGTGGAGACACAAGGCCTAGATCATTCTATTTCCCCTTTTTGTTCTCTTCGCGGTTCTCGATTGGATCGCTATCTTTCTCGAGAAGCGCGTACTATCGTATTTTTTCAAGCCGGCAACGCTCATTCTCCTAATTGCCTGGTTTGCCTCAAAATTTATTAACCAGCCCTCCCCAGTCCCAGAGCTATTCCTGGTGGGGTTGCTGCTATCTCTCGCTGGTGATGTGTTTTTGCTGCTCCCCGCGATTATTTCCTGGCGGGTTTGATCGCCTTCCTATTTGCGCACCTGGCCTACATTGCGGGCTTCAATGCCAATGGTTTCCTTCTTACATCCGGTGCACTTACGATCGCGTTGTTAATTTCTCTCATCGTAGTTCCGATTTTCGTTATTTTGTCCAGAAGCCTCCTGTCTTCCGGACGCTTGAAGTTGCTGATCCCCGTCGTTCTTTATGCATTTGTTCTATCGCTGATGACATGGTCTGCAGGCAGCACTTTGCTCCGTCCGGATTGGGTGGGTCGCAGTGGGCTTTTCGCAGCCAGTGGTGGACTGTTTTTTCTTGTATCGGATGGTGTGCTGGGTTGGAATCGATTCGTGAAAGCACTTTCGCAAGCTCGCCTGATTGTGCGTATCACCTATTATGCCGCCCAGGCTTTGATCATCCTTGGCGTGTTTTATCGATATGATTCGTCAATAGATAGATTTTTTAGATAGGCACGCGGCGATATTTCCAGGATCCTGGTATCCCGAATCAACAACCTGTCGCCGCGCGAGAATAGCAGGTCCCAGCGAGGAATCCCTCCTCCGGCTCCCGAGAATAATTCGTTTATGTCGTGGAACACGACGGTAACTTACGCAGGTTTAAAGCATAGCGAGTTGGAGCATGCTTGTTTGCGGGTACGAGGAGCACATTTAAATTGCAAGCGCGACTCCTGGTGCTCCTGTTGCCAGCACGACCAACATAAAAATGGAGGGTGAAGAACTGCGTTGCTTGCTGGAGGCTCTAAAATCTTGCGAGGAATGAATAAATATGCGCCAGCTCAAGGACACTACGCTTTGTAGTTGGTTAGGATGCTCTTCGCCCGATGAATATCACGCTCGATTTCCCGGAGAAGTTCGTCAACTCCGGAAAAGCGTCTTTCATCACGCAATCTCTCGATGAACGAAAGTGTGATCTCCTCTCCATACATGTCGCTTTCAAAATCAAGCAAATGCGCTTCAATAATAGGTTCGTTTCGATCCTCATCGAAGGTCGGTCGAACACCAATATTTGTCACCGCACGATAATCTTTGCCACCGGCCTTTGCCATGCATGCATACACACCAATCCCCGGGTATGCACGTTTATTCCAAATTTTAAGATTGGCCGTTGGAATACCTAATTCTTTTCCGCGTCCAGCCCCTTTTACAACCATTCCAGGTATCGCAAAGTACCTTCCCAGATACCTGGCAACACGAGAAACATCTCCCGAACGCAATGCTTCACGCACCCTGGTCGAACTCACAATTTCGCCCCCCTCAAGCATTGGCTCGACTATATGCAGTTCGAATCCGCGCGTATGGCTTGCCTTCTCGAGGTAGCTTCTATTTCCCTCTCGTTGATGCCCCAGTGCGAAATTTTCACCGGCCCATAATCCACGAAAGTTTAGTTGCCTGGAGATCCAATCCAGGAAGTCGGCTGCCTTAATCTTGGAGAGGTTTATATCAAAACGCTGTGTGATGACAAAATCGACTCCGAGGGCACCGAGCTGCGATGCCTTTTCGTCCGGAGTGTTGATATAAAAAGCGGTTCGATTTCCGCGTAATACGATGGAGGGATGAGGATGGAAGGTCAGTACGACGACCGGCGCATGGCTTTTGGCTGCGGCGACTTTCATCTGCTGAATGATTGCTTGATGGCCAATGTGTATTCCATCGAACGAACCGATGGTCAATTCACAACTTTCCAATTGGAGATCATCAATAGATTTCAGGTGTTGCATGGGGAGCTAGGATACAAACACCTTTCTTGGATGCCAATACATTCCGTCCTCAACTGCCTCGAGGATGGCAACAAGATCGCCTTCCAAGGTTATTGCGCGCGCCATTCCCTCCGAGCCATTTTTAGCGCTAATACGGTGGCCATATCGAATTTGTTCCAGTTCATCCTGTCCAATTTCAACAATGTGAAATTCAGGTAATGCGTCCGCCGCAGGTGAAACATAACGTTCCCACTTATCCACCATAAAACCTACCTCAAGTTTTGGCAAGGGCACGGCGTCATCGATCGAAAACGGGCCGGATCGAGTTCGTCGTAGGGCCGCCAGATGGGCACCCGTCCCTAATCTTTCGCCAAGATCATGAGCAATTGATCGAATATAGGTGCCCGCAGAACATTCAATCGCAAGCGAAAGATCGGGGGCTGTATAACTCTTCAATTGTAAGTCGAAGATGGTTATCTTACGTGGTTTCAATTGCGGTTCCCCGCCGGCCCTGGCAATCTCGTAGGCCTTTCTTCCACGGATTTTAATGGCGCTAAATGCTGGGGGCATTTGACTGATTTCGCCTCTAAATTCCGGAAGCATATGCTCAATCTGCACGCGCGTGGGCGATTTTCCCGTTTCGAGTATGATTTCGCCTTCAGAATCATAGGTTCGAGTCGCCGAGCCGAATCGTATCGTCGCTTCATAACGCTTTACTGAGGTCGAAAGGTATTCGCTTAATCGAGTCGCTGAACCTAGACATAACACCAATACTCCGGAAGCTCTGGGATCCAGCGTACCTGCGTGTCCGACCTTGCGAATACGTGTTCCCTGGCGAACAAGATTTACAACCTGATGGGATGTCGGGGCGACTGGTTTATCAACAACAAGAATTCCAAAATCCTTCATTCTTCTCTCAGACTTTTAATCGATTTTTTGGGGCATGGTGATCACGGAACGGAATCCCGCACGATTAATTGGAAGTTGCCTTTTTTCGTGATATTTTAAGACTAGCCGCCGTGCGAATCGTGTCCCGAAGATTTAGAATAGAGCAATTCGCGCGCGGCTGTCAACACCTCATTGGTAATCGTCCCCAGTTGCCCATCGAGCATTGCGCCTGAAGCCGACCGATGTCCACCTCCACCAAATTGTTTTGCCAGATTGGATACGTTGTATTCAGCGCGCGCACGAAAACTAATTTTTACCTTCCCGCCGCTTTGCTCCACAAAAATAATCGCGATTTTTGCTTCATCGATTGTCGTAAGAACATCGACCAAATCAGCATCATCATTATGGGTATAGCCCGCTAATTCCCGGTCTTTTAAGTCCAAAACGGTCCATACCAATCCATCTTCATTCGTTATACTGGAAAGCCCCTGTCCCCAGTAGCGAACCTCATCAAATTTTCGTCGCGTGAGGACAAGATGATACAGCTCTGCTAGCGGAGCCCCTTCTTCGAGCAGATCGGCCGCAGCGCGCAAAACCCGTGGCGTCACGCTATCCGTTCGGAAGCCGAGAGTGTCGGTGATCAGGCCAGCAAGTAAATTTGTACGTACCTCAGCGGTTAAGGGCAATCCGAAATCGGGCAATAGGAGTTGCAGCATCTGAGTCGTAGCAGCGGCATCTGGATCTACAAGGTTCGTTGTTGCGAAATTAGTATTTGTCGGATGATGGTCGATATTGAGGTCGATCATCCGTTCGCTGAATTGCTGTGGCAGACTCACTCGATCTCTGTCGGCGCAATCAACAGCAATTATTAGATCGAAATGATCAAGTGTAGTATCCTGGATGGAATTTGCCTGGGGAAGAAATCGATAACGTTCTGGAACTTCTTCGGCAAGAATAGCATGACTGCTAAATCCTTTTGCTTTAAGACTGATGTGCAGCGCCAGGAGCGAACCAATGGCGTCACCATCAGGGCGTTGGTGTGACGTAACCAACACCGTGGAGGCACCCTCGAAAAGCTTTTGTGCCTCCAAGATCTCACGCTTCACGAAGCATGGTTCTCGTCGTCACTAGATTCATCATCCAGCTGGGCGAGCAGCTCATCTATTCGACCACCACGGTCATAAGAAGCATCGTATTCAAATCGAAGGCGGGGAAACGATCGTAGGGGTATCCGTGCCGCTAGCTGGCTACGTAAAAAACCAGCAGCGCCTCGAATCGTGGCGAGGATTTCATCCATGTTCTCTTGCATATCGAGCGCCGTGATAAAAATTGTCGCATAGGCAAGCTCTCGATCAACTTCTACACCTGTTACCGAGATTCCGATCAATCTAGGATCTGATACTTCTCGCTGCAGGATCACAGCCAGCTCTTCGTGTATTCGCCTTGCGACTTTCTTTGCGCGCGCCGGAGTTGGCATAAGTGTTTCTTTAGACTACCTCGACCGTCTCTTCAGTATAACTTTCGAGGATATCGCCTACTTCAAAATCCCCAAACCCCTTCAATGCGATGCCGCATTCGAATCCCTCACGCGCTTCTTTAATGTCATCCTTCTCATGTTTCAGCGAACTTATCGATCCTTTGAAGATGACTTCATCCCCGCGCCGCACCTTAATTCTTGCATTTCGCCGCAGCTCGCCCGAAATAATCATGCAGCCGGCGATCTGGCCCAACTTAGGAATGTGAAAAACAGCCCTAACTTCGGCTTGGCCGAGTTCAACTTCACGAATTTCTGGCTCCATCAAGCCCTTGAGAGCTTTCTCGATATCTTCCGTGAGTCGATATATTATTTCGTACGTGCGGATATCGATTTTTTCCGTGTCAGCGACCGATTTTGCCGCCTGATCAGCGACAACGTTGAAGCCAACAACAACTGCATCCGATGCCGAGGCGAGCATGACATCACTCTCACTGATATTCCCTGTGGCTGAGTGCAGTATGTTTACGCGGATCTCTCCCGCGGATAAATTTTTCAGCGAATTAATGATCGGCTCCAGGGATCCTTGTGCATCTGCTTTGATCACCAAGCGAAGTTCCTGTACTTTTCCAGCTTTGAGAGCCTCAAATATCTGGTCCAGGGAGGCACCCACGGGCCTTGAGCCGACTTCTTTTTCACTTTCTCGCAATTTTTTTGCCTGCACTCTTGCGGTGCGCTCGTTCTCCACAACCCTAAAGAGCTCGCCTGCTCTGGGAACTGCGGAGAGTCCCAAAATCGAAATCGGGGACGAAGGTTTCGCTTCCTCAATCGCTTCGCCACGGTAATCAAACATAGCGCGTGCGCGCCCACTGGCGGTTCCCGCAAGGAGAGAATCTCCAACATGAAATGTTCCGTTTTGAACAAGCAACGTGGCGATAACCCCTTTCGATTTATGCAATTCACCCTCAATTACGGTGCCGATAACCTTTCCGTGGGGATTGGCCTTAATTTCGGAGTTGTCGGCAATGAGCAAAATGGCTTCTAGTAAATCCTCGATCCCTGTATTCTCTTTTGCCGACACGGGAATAACAATCGTATCTCCATCCCACTCATCCGGAATCAGGCCAACGTCGGAAAGCTCTTGGAGGACTTTGTTTTGATTGGCATTTGGTCGATCCATTTTATTCAGGGCAACAAGAATCGGGACTCCGGCAGCGCGAGCATGCGCCAGTGCTTCTCGCGTTTGAGGCATCACACCGTCATCCGCGGCGACGACCAAGACAGCAATATCTGCTCCTTGGGCGCCTCTTGCCCGCATGGCCGTAAATGCTTCATGGCCTGGCGTATCGAGGAACGTAATTAGCCGATCATTATGGTTTATTTGATAGGCTGAAATATGTTGGGTGATACCGCCAGCCTCTCCTTCGGCAACATTCGTTTTACGTATGGTGTCCAGAAGCGTCGTTTTCCCATGGTCAACATGCCCTAAAATAGTGACCACCGGCGGACGCACCACCATTGCGCTCTGATCTTCATCATCAAGGATTTGACGCCATTGCGGGATTTGGACCTGATCCTCGGCAGCTTCCAATTCAGCAGAGAGCATTGGTTGGGCATCGAATCCGAACTCTTCGACTACAATTGCCGCGGTGTCAAAATCAATCTGCTGATTGATGTTAGCCATGACGCCATTGGCCATCAATTGTTTGATAATGTCAATGGGACTTGTTTCAATTTGCTCCGCTAGTTCGCGGACCGTGATCGATTCGGGGAGCTCAATCGTTTTATTGCCGTTCTCGCTCATTATCTACCTCCGGTTGCGGATAATTAGCCGCGCCGAGCGAGAACCTCGACACGATATGATTTCACACGGTTTTTCTCACCCACACTCCAGCGAGCTTGGCCGACTGGTTCGCGTCAGTCAAGCTCATCATCTAATAACCTGTTCATAACTATTGAAAGTTCGCGGGATTCCTCTTCCGTCAATTTCGTCCGCAGCGCTTTGCTGAGTGAGCCGGAGAGTGCACTATTCCAACAAGAGGCCACATTATGAACATAAGCACCTCGTCCTGGCGCCTTGCCACTTGGGTCAATTGTAATTCCATCCGGCCCTTTTACGATTCTTGTCAATGTGCGCTTCGCCACAACTTGCCTACAGCCCACACAGGTACGTTGCGGAATATGTCTCGCCGCCATCACCACTAATCAGCGTAATCAGCTAGCCCACTATATTTCCTACGGCTCATATTCTTCCCAGTCATCATCCTGGTCTCTTTTCCTTCGTATGGTCACGATGTTTTCTCCAGAATCGGGATCAAATTCAACGATTCGCCGCTCAAATTTTTGTTTCTTTTCCTGTGTCTCTTGCTCAATCGATGGCAATTCCTCGAGAGTCTTTGTTTTTTCTTTTTCTTTTACATCAGGAATGCGCAGTTTTTCCGCAAATCCCGCGAATGCTTTTTCGAGGTCGGCTTCTGTTTCAGGGACGAGCGGCTCTGGTTTTTCATCTGTATCTGTACCAGTTTCTTCTTTATCAGGCTCAGATTCCTTCACCTGTTCCGCTGGGGCTGCCTCTGCTTCCGCTCCCTCCGCTTCAACTACTTCGGCCACATCCTCGCTTACTTCAGCTGGTTCGGCACCCTCTATTTCTTCAATTTCGGCTAATTCTCCTGCCTCAAGTTCAGGTTCCTCTTCAACCACAATTTCAGGGAACTCGAAGTTTTTGAGTGTTTTGCGAAGCTCAACAAGACCTTTGGGACCGAATCCCTGCAGCGCTAGAATCTTATCTTCGTCTAGTTCCAACTGCTCCATCACCCTTCCCGCAGTTTCATATTCAGCTTCGGAAAGCAATCGCAGAACCCTGGCAGAGAGCTCCACATCTTGTAGGGAAGTTTGATAGGCAGATGGAGGAATTTGCGCCCGAATCTCTTTCAACCGAGCACGCATATGCTGCCGTGCCGCGTCACGCTCGGTTGCGATGGTACCCTGGATCCGGTTTACGAATGCAGTAAGTGTTTTATATTCCTCCGGCGGAATTGGCCTGTTCTCCGCCTTTTTCGTCAGCGTTGCTTCAACCAGTTCGATTGTCTCTGCTTCTTCCTTCGCCAGTTCAGAAAACAGATCGTCGGATTTTAATATTCTGAGCGACTCCGCCGCGGCTTCAGGAAGACTCTTGATATCAATTCTCCAACCCGTTAATTTTGCCGCGAGGCGCGCATTAACCCCGGCGCGACCAATCGCCAGGCTCAACTGATCTTCAGGAACAACCACCACCGCGGTTTTTCCTCGATCAGGTTCTTCGTCGAGGTATACACCAGATACACGTGCGGGGCTAAGCGCTTTTGCAATAAATGCCGGTGGATCTGGGTTCCACTCAATCACGTCAATTTTTTCATCATTGAGATCCCGCACGATGGATTGAATTCGCACACCGCGTAGACCCACACAAGCTCCAACGGGGTCCACATTATCGCGCATTGCGGCCACGGCAACTTTTGCACGCTTTCCCGCTTCGCGTGCGATGGACTTAATTTCTACGAGGCCCTGATTGATCTCGGGCACTTCCATTTCGAGCAAGCGGCGCAGCATATGAGGATGGGAGCGTGAGACAACAATAACTGGACCACGCGAAGATTTTCTTACCTCGAGCACATAAACGCGGACCCGATCCCTTACTCGAAAATGTTCCCCAGGGATTTGCTGATTTCGCGGCAATATGGCTTCCGCACGCCCAAGCCCGATGGTGACTGCTTGTGATGTAACGGAGTGCACTGTGCCGTGAACCATGTCTCCTTCACGCTCAACATATTCCTCGTATTGAGCATCGCGCTCAGCCTCGCGTAACCGCTGTAGAATAACCTGCTTCGCGGTCTGTGCGGCAACGCGACCAAAATTGGGGGGTGTCGAATCGATAAGCAATACACTGCCAACCTCGACCTCTGCATCGACCTCTCGGGCAGCTTCGAGAGGGACTTCGGTAAGCGAATTTTCAACCGATTCCACCACTTCTTTTTCCACAAATACTCGCGGCTCACCGGTGGCATCATCGATATGCGCCTCAATCCCTTGCGCGCTGGATGCGTTCACCGAGCGGCGAAAGGCAGAAACCATGGCTGCTTCCAATGCCTCCATGACCGTATCTCTCGATAGGCCGGATCGCTCCATTATTTCATTGAAGGCAAGAGAAAATTCGGTCTTCATCTCTCCATTCCCCTTCCAATCACTAATTAATTATGCCCATACATACAAAAAAGTGGGGGCAACCCACTTTTCCAGAACAGTGCGCATTCGGAATTGTGTACGCAGCATTGTAGCATAGAGGGGTTAGCATCGCAAGATTAACCTCTTCCCACAGGCAAATCTGAAGACACCACACGCTCCGCACAACTATACGGTCAATTTTTCGTACGCTTGTCCGCAATGCGAGGCTCAATTTGACGTGTCCAATTTCAACCCTTATCATACCCTCTATGCAAAAAATTCTGACGAGGTGATTCAATGGAAGTAGGTTTAGTCCGCCAGATCGATATTGATAAGGAAATGCAACAATCCTATCTTGATTACGCGATGAGCGTAATTGTAGCGCGCGCACTACCCGATGCCCGCGACGGACTAAAACCTGTCCATCGGCGCATTTTGCATGCCATGCATGCCATGGGTATTCGATCTGATTCGAGCTTTAAGAAATCTGCACGCATTGTCGGTGAGGTTTTGGGGAAATATCATCCGCATGGAGATATGGCCGTGTACGATGCAATGGTGCGCATGGCGCAGAATTTTTCGATGCGTTATCCCATAATTCAGGGGCAAGGAAATTTTGGTTCCATGGATGGCGATCCGGCTGCAGCTATGCGATATACGGAAGCACGAATATCACCGATCGCGGCCAGACTCTTGAGTGATCTCGATAAAAACACCGTCGAGTTCCTTGATAATTTTGATGGTTCGCTGAAGGAGCCGACCGTCTTGCCAGCCGCTATCCCTAATCTTCTCCTTAACGGCGTTACTGGCATCGCAGTGGGGATGGCGACCTCGATCCCTCCGCACAACATGGGCGAAATTTGTGACGCTCTGATCTTCTTGCTGAAAAAATGGACGCGCATTGAAAATGTTAGCCTCGATGATCTGATGCAATTCGTGAAGGGCCCAGATTTTCCAACCGGCGGAATAATCATTCAAGATAAAGCAGTCGAAGGCGAAGGTCTTTCCGGAGCCTACAGAAGCGGGCGTGGAAAAGTAAAGCTCCAGGCCAAAGTCCACTTCGAATCAATGGGCCGTGGGCGTACACGCATTATTGTCTCTGAGCTGCCTTATCAGACGAATAAGTCCAGTCTCATTGAGCGCATTGCCGAGCTCGCGCGTGGGAACATATTGGAAGGAATTAGCGATCTGAGGGATGAATCCGATCGGCAGGGAATGCGCATTGTTATCGAACTGACAAAAACTACTGATCCGGAGAAAATTTTGGGTGAACTTTACCGCAAAACAGCGATGCAAGGTACCTTCAGCATCATTATGCTTGCTCTTGTTGACGGTGAGCCAAGACTGCTCAATCTAAAACAAGCTCTGCGGGTTTACATTGAGCATCGTATTGAAATCGTCACCCGGCGCAGCCAGTTCGAACTCGATCGTGCAACGCAGCGCAGCCACATTTTAGAAGGTCTGCACATAGCGCTGAAGAACCTGGATGATGTTATTCAACTCATTCGATCATCAAGAGATTCGGATCAGGCGCGCATACGACTGTGCAAACGTTTTCAACTTTCGGAACCACAAGCCCAGGCTATCCTCGAAATGCCTCTCCGCCGATTGTCAGGTTTGGAGCGCAAAAAAATCCAACAGGAATACAAAGAAGTTCAGCAGCGAATAATAAATCTGCAAAAGCTCCTTGCCTCAGAAAACGAGATCCGGGCACAAATAGTCGACGAATTAATTCTTCTGAAGGCGGAATTCGCGGACCCTCGACGGACTCAAATTGTTCGCAGGAAAGGAAAAGCTGGATATGTGGACACGCCTCTCACCGCTACCGATCTGGCAGTTCCTAAAGCAACATGGGTCGTGCTCACTAAAAGCGGGGTAATTTCACGTACGCCAAGTGCCAGGCTGCCGCGGCTTGCCGGCCGCCATGCACCTGCGCTCATTATCGGAGCAAGTGGAAAAGACAATCTTTACCTTTTTGAAAGTGGAGGTGCGGGAGTAGCAATCCCGATTCATGTGCTGCCTGAAATTCGAGATCCAAGCAAGGGAGTTCCCTTAAACAGCGTAAGTCCATTTGATCCTAGCACACAAATCACGGCCGGAATTGCAATTCCAGCAGATTACAAATCCCAAGAGTTGGAAAATTTACTATTGATTTTCTGCACCCGTAAAGGCGTAATCAAGAGAACTAGTTTATCTGCCTTCCCAGGCCCCTCTTCGAAAAAATTTAAAGCAATAAATATTGCCAATGGCGATGCACTGCAATGGGTGAGGCTTTCGCACGGAAAAGACGAGATTATTCTCGTGAGTCGCCGCGGAATGGCAATTCGATTTTCAGAATCGAGCTTCAGACCGACGGGACTTTCTGCAGCTGGTGTTTCAGGCATGAAACTTGGAAAGGAGAGCGATGCCATTGTCGGCATGTCCATGGTTATCCCAGGCAGCGACCTCTTCCTAATCTCGCAAGACGGGCTTGCAAAACGCACAAAAATAAGTGAGTTTCCACAACAGGGAAGGTACGGTAAGGGTGTATTAGCCTGGAAATCCGGGAGTGCTGTCCAATTGGCAGGAGCGGGTGTTGGTTTACCCGATCAAAAGGCTGCCGTTATGTTTGCTAAATCACACCCGAGGTCAATACGTTATTCCGACGCTCCGCGGCGGAGCCGCACGTCTCCCGGCGACCCAATTTTTGAAATGAAAGAAGGAGATAAGATCAAGCGACTAGTTCCCGTTCAGCTGCGCTCGA
>JADFRQ010000042.1 GCA_022561215.1 Chloroflexota bacterium
TCGTTCGTGTTGCCCGGCCCAATCCCACAGAAAACGGCAGCCTGGAGAGATCATCTGCCATCAATGCCACATCCGCAGTTTCCAACGCAACATCGGTTGCGGCGCCGCCCATGGCGATGCCGATCGTGGCATTGGCGAGAGCGGGTGCATCGTTGACTCCATCCCCGACCATGGCAACAATACCATGCTCAGCTAGCAACGTATTCATCGCCTCGAGCTTATCTTCGGGCATCAATTCAGCCCTGAAGTCGGTGAGTCCTACTTGTGAAGCAATATGGGCTGCAACCCGCTCGTTGTCCCCGGTCAGCATTAGCAGATGATTAAGTCCCATATTTTTAAGCACCTTTATCGCTTGCGCGGCATCCGACCTCACCACATCCGCCACGGCGATAAGCCCCAAAGCTGTTCCCTCGCGGCCAACCACCATAACCGTCTTCCCTTCATTTTCCAGGTTCTCGACCGCAGCGAGCACAACTTGAGCGAGTTCTATACCTGCCTCACGGAAAAGTTTCGAATTCCCGATCCAGACCGGTTTATTGTCTACAAGAGCTTTCAACCCGCGTCCGGTTACCGAATTCACCTCTTCTACCGCGGCGGGGGATAGTCCGCGTGCCTCGGCTTCACGGACAACTGCTTTCGCCAGGGGATGAGCCGATCGCTCTTCGACACCTGCAGCGAGGGAAAGAACCTCAGCCTCCGATGCCTCATCGAAAGCGAGAATGTCGGTCACTTGGGGTTTACCGACTGTTATTGTGCCGGTCTTATCGAATGCGATCGCTCGCAAGCGCCCAAGATTCTCCAGGTGAACGCCGCCCTTAATCAAGACGCCATTGCGCGCGGCCTGCGCCACTCCGGACAGGATGGCAGAGGGAGTGCCGAGAGCCAGGGCACATGGGGAGGCAGCAACCAGCAGCGTCATTGCGCGTAGGAAGGAGTCACCAAAGGGCACATTGAAGAATAACGGCGGGATGGTGATAAGCAAGAGATCGATAACAAGGACAGCGGGAACGAAAGTGCGCGTGAATTTCTCCGTGGTCCGTTGCGTCGGTGATTTCTGCGCCTGGGCTCGCTCCACCATTTCCATCACGCGCGCAAGTGTGCTATCGCGTGCCAGCTTGGTCGTCCGAATCTCGAGCGCGCCACCTCCGTTCACCGATCCTGTGAATACCGAATCTCCTGAAATCTTGTCCACTGGAACCGATTCGCCGGTCATCGGAGACTGATCCACGGCAGATTCGCCCTGCAATATTTCGCCGTCAACAGGAACGCGTACTCCCGGGCGGACAATCACAACATCGCCAATCTGCACTTCATCAACTGGTACTTCAACTTCGGATTTGCCCTGCAACACCAATGCCATTTTCGGTGCGAGCTCCGCCAGCGCGCGCATAGCATTGCGGGCTTTGTCGAGAGCCCTCTCTTCCATTGCATGGCCCAGGCTAAAGAGAAAAAGTAGCAGCGCACCCTCGGCGAACTCGCCGATCGCCGCAGCGCCCAGGGCTGCGAGAACCATTAACAGATCGGTGTCGAAGTGGCGTTCGCGCACAGCGTGTAACGCATGACGCGTGATATCAAAGCCAGCGATGACGTAAGCGGCTAAAAAGAAGGCCAAACTAATAAGGGTGGGAAACCCCAGGAAACGTTCTCCGGTCCATCCGACGAATAGCAGGGCGCCACCCAGAAGGCTGAACAACAATTCGCGGTTTTCCTCGTACCAGCTGCGCACTCCTTCGGACGGTACTCTGTAACCGAGTTGCATAATGCGTTTCTCAATTGCCCGACGGGAGGAGGAGTGGGAATCAAACTCCACGTGCAAGCTCTGAGCGGTGTAGCTGATGTTGGCACTCAGCACACCTTCCATCCGCTTTAAACTATGCTCCAGGACCAGGGCGCAATCGGAACAGTCCATTCCCTCCACACTTATTAATTCGTGGTGGTAGCGGTTAACAATGCCAGCGCCGGCCTTGTCGGCCAGGCGTTTCACATCGGCAATGGAGAAGATCCCGGGGTCGTAGTGCAGGCATAAGGCCACTGGCGATTTGTCGAGATCCATATGGGCCCGCAATATCCCTTTCCGGTTTCGGAGTGCATTCTCTAAACGTTCAATGCAGCCATCACGGTCATCTTCGACGCCGGGAAGCAGCATCTGAATTTCGAGTTCAAGCGTTTTTTCATTCATTGTTTCCATCGTTCCGAACTGTCTCCTGTTTTACTATGTCCCATGTCAAGCCATCTCGAAAGGGTCGTCCATTCTCCAGCACGTGGCTTTACATTTGGGATGCGACCCTGATTAATATGAATAAGGCCCTATGATTGGGTGACGATCGGGTGGAGGGAAAGCGCGGAATTTGTGGTTGGATGATGAAGCGATGATGGCGTACGTGAGGCCAATTAACGCCCCAAGTGCGATCAGTTCTGCCAACATTAAGGATGCGTGCAGCGCGTGGTAAACCTGCGCGTCGATAGTCATTGCGGCACCCTCTGCAGCACCGGCCAGCATTCCACCGGCCTCCGTTCGAAGCGTTGGAGAAAATGTATCGGATGCATAGTGAGCCAGTACGCTCAACACAAGCAACGCTACGATCGATAGGAAAATGGTCTTGCGAAGGGAAGGTCTTTGCTCATCCATGGAGAACATGATCCAAACCACGTTTGTAGAGATCGATGATGTGCTCATCGTGCAGGAAATAAAACACCTGACGTCCCTTTTTTCGACTTCGCACCAACCTCATTTGACGAAGCCCGCGCATGTGATGGGATACGGCCGATTCGCTGATGCCTACTGCCTCTGCGATAGCGCTAACATTCATCTCCCCTTCGACCAGCGCGGAGATGATGCGCACGCGACTCGGATCGCTCAAGGCGCGAAAAAGTTCGGCGGTTTGCGCGGCGAGTTGTTCTTCAAGGACTTTAACAGGTGGATTCGCAAGTTTCGGCATTATGTTGTTATATATGAATATATATTCAGATATAACAAGATACTACGATGATGCATGCCCTTTGTCAAGCGCCCGTTGCAGGATTTGGGATAGCGCTTCTTAATTCATAACAATCTGATCCACTTATTGCCTTGTATGAGAAATGGATTAATCCCCTGTTATTTGTCAGGTGCGTTACGTGGGGAATGATAAACGCGTTTTACAATTATTCGCATCAATAGGATTAAGAGGTTGTAGTATGAAAAGTCGTAGAAGATTACACATCGTCAGCTTTGTGATGTTTGGAGCTGTCATCATTGCTGCATGTTCACAGGATAAAACTGCCTCCGATAATGAAGACGTCGCTATTGATGGGAACGGATCAGCGAATAGTACGCAACCTGAGGAGACCATCGCGCCCAATACAGTGGATCCAATATCGGAACCAACCGATTCTGGTCCAGTATTGCTTGCGCCAGAGGATCCACCGCGTGGCGCAGAGCAGCAATTCAGTACCGATTTCAGCATTCATACGATCCCCTATGCCGACATTCTTAGCGGAGGTCCGCCCAAGGATGGTATCCCCTCCATCGATGAGCCAAAATTCATTAACGTGCCTGAAGCAGATGAATGGCTGAAAGACCTCGAGCCGGTGACCGTCTTTCAGGAGGGGGGCGACACGCGCATCTACCCCCTGCAGGTCTTGATCTGGCATGAGATCGTAAACGATATCGTTGGCGGCCGGGCAGTGGCAGTCACCTTCTGCCCGTTATGCAACACGACCATCATTTTTGATGCGTCGGTCGAGGGCATGAATCTCGATTTCGGCACCACAGGCAGGTTGCGCTTCAGCAATCTATTGATGTATGATCGCCAAACGGAAACCTGGTGGCAGCAAGCCACCGGGGAAGCTGTGATTGGGGAGCTCACGGGCACACAACTAACCTTCCTGCCCGCTCTCATTATCGGCTGGAAAGAGGCGATGGACACCTTTCCCGACGCGCAGGTTCTTTCGAGGGACACCGGATACTCACGAGACTATGGGCGCAACCCGTATGTCGGGTATGACAATGTTCAGCGTTCCCCCTTTTTATATGTTGGACCGAGTACTCCGGGGCAACTACCCTCTATGGCACGTGTCACCACAGTGGATCTGAACGGCGAAGCAGTTGCCTATCCGAATGATGTGCTGGCGTCGGAAATCGTTGTAAACGACAATATTGGTGGGCAAGGGGTTGTGGTGATTTGGCAACCAGGCCTGGCCTCTGCATTGGATAGCAGTGATCTGGCTTCCGGCCAGGACGTGGGAGCTAATGCGGTTTTCCTGAGGGAAATTGACGGCCAAGAACTAACTTTCGTATTGGAGGGTGGCCGGATCATCGACGAGCAAACGCGCAGCGAGTGGAACGTGTTGGGACAGGCAATCAGCGGGGACCTCGAGGGGAAACAATTGGCTGCGGTTGTCAAGGTGGACCACTTCTGGTTTTCATGGGCTGCGTTCCGACCGGATACGCGAGTTTACCAACCTTAATGTATTCCAATTTTTCGGCAGGCTTCAGCACTCAGGAGCTTTCGTTGAGATTCGGGATGGGAGTTCTAGCTGCACATGGAGTTTGTTCTAGAATGACGATGATTAGCGAGATTTCGGCGCAGTCGTTTGGATCATACCTCTCCTGACATGCCGACCTGCACGTTATCCGTAACGGAGAAAAGTGAGGCACACGAATGTCGATCTACGTCAGGCAAAGTTTAGGTAGAGCATACGACCGACAGACCGATTTATGATTGTGGAGTATCGGAAATCATGAGGAAAAGACAGGTTCACTTCATTATGGTTTTTCTCGCCGGGGCGCTGGTTCTTGCAGCCTGCGGAAGCAGTTCCGCCGCTCTGGATCCTTCGACAACCGTGGAGTATGAGTTGGCGCCCGATTTTCAGCTTACGCATACCAGGGTGCGGACGTATTAGGCGGAGATACAGTTCAATTTTCCGACCTACTGGCCCAGGGCAAGCCAGTGGTGCTGAATTTTTGGGCGGGCCAATGTCCCCCACGTGTCGGGTAGAGATGCCAGACCTGCAAGCGGTCTACGAAGAGTTTAACGAAGAGATTATGCTGATTGGGCTAGATGTCGGTCCTTTTATCGGGCTCGGAAGCAGGGAAGACGGTAAGGCACTGCTGCAGGAACTGGAAGTTACCTACCCGGCGGGAACAACTTTTGAGTCGAAGGACTGACCGATTATAGCGTAATCGGCATGTTGAGCACGTACTTCATCACGCCCCGAGGCGAGATCTTTGATACGTGGACGGGACTGCTTACCAGGGACAAGATGGTCGAGTTGGTGGATGCGCTCTTAGAGGCGTCGGGAAAATAGAATGATTCAAAACCACTCACCGGATCACCCTCAATTGAGTCGCACGGGAGATACTCGGGAGGGACTTGAACGCAGCCATGCTTGGGGCTCATGGAGATCATTTCTCCTGCCTGCGGTAATCGTTACCGCGCTGGTGCTTTTCCTGGTACGTATCTAGGCGGCAACGGAATCGGCGACCGCCGATTTAGCCAATCTGCTTCCCATTGGCTTTGCGTTTGCGGCGGGTATCGTCGCAAGCGTAAACCCCTGTGGCTTCTTGTTGCTCCCTACCTATATTACCTACCAGCTTGGAAACCAGGAAAGCGAAGTATCGCAACGATACCCACTAATTAGTCGGTTGTTGAAGGCGCTTCTGATGGGCGCTGTGGCCACCTCTGGCTTCATCCTCGTTACAGGTTTTGTAAGCGCCATTATCGCGGCTGGGGGTCAGTGGCTGATAGCTGTTTTCCCGTACGCGGGGCTTGTGATCGGCGGAGCCATGATCCTGCTTGGCATCTGGCTGTTGGCCACTCATCGCAGTATCGGCATCATGGCTGCCAGCCGACTGACAATCAGCCCGAAAAGGAACCTGGGCAATGTATTCGTATTCGGAATCGTTTACGCGGGGGGATCCTTGAGTTGTACACTCCCTATTTTTCTTGTGGTTGTCGGCAGCTCTCTGGCAACGCAAGGATTTCTTTCTTCGTTTGGCCAATTCCTGAGCTATGGGCTCGGAATGGGCGTGATTCTCATCCTCGCCATGGTTGGCACTGCGCTCTTCCAGGGAATCGTGTTACGTTGGATCAAGGCCGCCATACCTTATGTATCTAGAGCTAGCGCAATGTTCTTAATTGGTGCTGGTGGGTATCTCCTTTATTATTGGATCTTCTTTGCGGATGCTATATTTTAGAACCGTCCAACGAGGATTAAGCCCATTCGCCTTGATCAGCAGCGAGTTTGCACGATCACGCAGAGGTACAAGCCGAGGGTATATCCATTCGATCTACCGATGAAGGCATCAGGGTAAGGGAGTCCAAGTCGGTTCTGGCGTAGCCGGCCAACGGAATCCAAGATCCTGTTGGACCTGGAGTTGGTCGAGCGTCCACAAGGTATGCAAAAAGGCGATCAGCGCATGCACCTCGACGTCAGTTAGTTGATCCCCATAGGCCGGCATCTGCCGGTCAAACCCCAGCTTTCCGTTCACAATCCAGTCGTGGATCTGAGGGTCTGGATGTTCTGGGGTGTGCTCACTCGCATCCAGGGCGGGGGCAGCGAGATTGTTCGCATAGCCCTCGGCTTGCGTGCCGTGGCATACCGCACACGTTTGTAAGAAAACTGCTCGTCCCACTTTAGCTTGATCTGGGCCTGTTCCTTGGAGCAGCATAACAGGTGTGCTTGAGGGGGCGGAGGTCGGCGCTTGTGGGGAACTTTCAGTCTCCTCCACGGTGAGTGTTTTTCCAGAGTCGGGGGAACAGGCAGCCAGGATAAATGCGGCTAGAATCAGACGGTTGATCATTTATCCCTCCCTACCGGTGGCCAGGGACGTTCCCATATGTGATCGGTTCATGATGCTCATTGATTTCAAGTTCTTTCTCGGGTTCCTTGGTCCAAAGTCAGGGATAATTTCGGCATCTGGCCTGGCGCCACCACGGGTTGGCAGTTACAAAGCTGAAAAGGGGGGAACCGGATACGAAAACTAATTTATTATTCTCGATGATGTGGCCAAGGCGCAATCATAAGCAAACATTTGGGGTGGGGGGACAGAGCAACGGCCTCGTTGGGAAATGTGTGTAGCTCATGTTGTAGCCTGCAAAGGTTGATGATATTCCCCTTTCCACATTCTCTAGCGTGCCGCCTTGGCCGCTTTCTTGACCACCTCACTAAGTGTGGGATGCACGTGGATCGATTTGGCGATAGGCTCAGGAGTGCCGTGCTCGTACATGGCGGATACGATTTGATGGATGAGCATATCTGCGTGGGGCCCCAGGATGTGGCCTCCGAGGATCTCTTGCGTTTCAACGTCAACAATGATTTTGACTAATCCCTCCGTATCGCCAATGGCCTTAGCCCGACCTGAACCTGAAAATTTTGCAATTCCTACTTTGATATCGTGTTCCTGCCGGCGTGCTTCTTCCTCACCAAGACCCACGCTTGCTAACGCCGGTTCGGTGAAGATCGCGCGGGGAACAACACGATAATCTACCTCGCGCTCTAGTTCTTTCACGACGTTGAGCGCGGCGATCGGTCCATCGTAGGTAGCACGATGGGTGAACATTGGTCCGCCGTTGGCGTCGCCAAGCGACCAGATGTTGGGCGCTGTTGTTCTCAATCGATTGTCCGCCTTTAGAAATGAGCCGTGAATCTCGACGCCTACTTGCTCAAGGCCGAGTCCTTCAACGCGCGCGGTTCGCCCTGCGGCGTAAAGTATCACCTCTGCTTCGAAGCGAATCTCTGTGCTTTCATGGCGCGCAATGATAAATGCGAGATCGTTCTCTCGTCCTGCCTGAATCGCCACCGTGGAGGTGTGTACCTTGATCCCTTCCGCAAGCAGAAGATCCGCCAGGATTTCCGAGAACTCGTGCTCCTCCTTCGGCATTATCCGGGGGGAGCGACCCAGAAGGGTCACGCTCGTCCCGAAGCGGGCATACATTTGGGCAAATTCCACCCCAATATACCCGCCGCCAACGATGATCATCGATTGAGGGAGTGTCTCGAGCTTGAGTGCTTCATTATTGGTGATATAACCCGCTTTCTCGAGACCTGGAATTTTCACCGGGGCAGTTCGCGAGCCGACTGCTAGAATGGTTTTTTCTGCGCGGATCGTATGGTTATCCACTCGAATGTCGACCGGGGAGGTGAATTCGGCGTGCCCGGTCAGGAAAGTGATATTCTTGTTCCTATCCAATGCCTTGAAGATACCGGCCTTGATCCCATCGACAATGCCGTCCTTACGCGTGATTGCAGTAGGCAAGTCAAACGAAAGCGCCGACGGATCGACTCCCCGCACGCCAAATTCGGCTGCTCGATCGCGTACCAAGTGCATGACTTCGGCGGACCTTAACAAGGTCTTGGTGGGGATACACCCCTCATTTACTCAAGTACCGCCGACCTCACGCGCTTCAATTAAAACCACCCTTGCGCCGAGGTTGGCGGCCATATGCGCCGCCGGCAATCCGCCTTGCCCGGCACCAATGACGGCAACATCATATTGCTCTCCCATATCAAATCCCTTCAGCTATTGTGGACGGATAGCACTTGAACCCCAGTAGAGACTGGGGCAAGTCGAGAACCGCGAATAAATAACATCCGTCATTATTCAATGGATTGGATGAAAATATGCAGCAACTCTGGGCCTACTGTGCCGGCTCGGTCAGTCGAATCAGTTCGAGGCAGACATGCCCATTGATGACTTCAAATCCGAGTTCGCAATAGGGACAAACGAGGCTCTCTTCGCCTTGATATCCGGGCACAAAACAACATCCGACAGGGCAAATATGTACCTGGTCTATGAAGAGTGCCTCCGTACAATATGGACATTCCCCCAAAACATTAGTTGATGATTTTTGAGTATTCATTGCAAAGCACCCTATAAAAGCTCTTGGCAGTTGAAATCGTTTTTATCAAGTACAAATATCGGCATTCAACAATCTTTGGTGAATATTTTAACGAGGCGGCCGGAAAGCCGGCAATGAAGTGCATGAAAAATCTCCCAGAATCAAAATTGACTAATTACGAATTATTCAATACCAGAGCCATCGCTCGATTTAGGCGTGATAAAGCTTCGACGTCGCCTGTGCCGACACATTCTTCCACAAATCTTGCCGGATGCCCCTCGTGTAGCTTAATCGTAATCTGGTTAACGCCAGTCTTGATAATTGATAGATGGATCAGGATGCTTTCGCAAACTTCTTATCCGCTTGCCTGTGCTTCAACAACCAATGAGAACAGTTGACGGAACTGATCGGCTGTGAGACGGTATTGGTTTTGAAATACTTGGCGGCCCTGAGGGTCAACCAGGATCACGGAGCCAAGTGAATACAATTCATAATTGATCGCAAAATCGAGGTTATTGACGACGCCCCAGGAAAAGTCGGATCCTGGAATCAAAGCAACGTAAGACAACCATGTCTCAGGCACATCATCTGGGTAAAGATTGAGGATGACAACTTTGAGATCCATATCCACAAATTCTGGGTAGGCTTGGGCAATCTGATCCATCGTGAACACACACCCTGCACAGCCAACAATCGTCGGATAAAGCAACACATAGGAACCGCGCTGGTCGGCCATGGAAAAGGTCCAATCACCCATCATGCTGGCAGTGAAGTCTGGCGCCAATTCCCCTGTCGCCAAGTTGTCCTCTAGTGAGGCGAAGATTCCAATTGGCTCTGGACCAGCCGGTGTATCTAAAGGGAGCAGACTCAACTCTTCGGACACATAGGTTGGCAGAGGCGCTTTCAATTGCGGTGTGGGGGCAAGCGCAACAGCAGGTTCGTTGCTTGCCGAATCTACCGAAGAGCCTGCTATTGGTGCTGCATCCGTGTTGACACTATCTTCCGAATTTCCAATGTCTCCTGAAGCCACACCATCGAAATCCTTATCAATTCTCGATCCGCAGCCTGCAAGCAGAAGAGTAAGAAAGGGTAACAGAAAAATCGTAGGCTTTATTGTGGTTTGCATTGTCAGGCTTCCCGATCCCTCCAAATTAAATCCTCCGACACCATAACAGTTGTCCCGAAAGAATAGCTGGTGAACGGCTTATCCGGGCACGTGTATTGTGCCGATCACCAGCCGCCTTTCACTGCCGCGTATCCTTATCAGGGTTCAATGCCAGCAGGGCCCGATCGCGCTCCGGCACATCCTTGAAAGCCACATTGCCGTCGATAATCGTTGTAGGTGTCCTTAAGATATTGTGCCGCGCTGCTAGAGAACGCCCTGCCTTAGAACTAATGAGAACCTCCTGGAACTGAAATTGGTTGTCACTTGCCAGATCTGCCCACAGATCCGCAGCAACCTCGCAGCTCTCACAGCGTCGCGAGGTGACCAGAACGACTTTCGCTGGGTCTGAATGACGTTGATTGGCCACAACACGGGTCGGCCTTCGGCTCCATCGGAGTGCCAGAACGAGGGACGCAATAAAGATCAGTGTCGAACCAGCGCCTATGGGGAGAAAATTATTCTGGAGCCAGGCGCTGAAGGCAGTTCCGGCCGTAACTGCCACAAGCAGCGGCAGCGTAATCGGCAGGTGACACGGGCAGGAGATAAATGCCAGAGCACTCATTCCATAACCCTTAATTGCGTGCCAGCTCTTGTGCATACTCGGATCCTTCCAATCCATTAGTTCAGGGCTTGCTTCACGCCACGTCGTAACATGTCATAAGTGCTAGGCCACCTCATCCCGGTAGATCATCTGCCCATCGCGGTCGATGATGATCGTAGTGCCTAACGACTGAATGTTGTAAGTCCGCGAAGCAAGCTGGTCGAAAGTGTCAGCTGCCCACACAAAATCGATTGCGCCAGACCCTTCAAGAAAAGCTTGCCACTCTTCAAGACTGTTGGCTTGTGGCAAAAGATTGACAGCCACGACTTCCACGCCGAATTCTTGCCTATTTTGATTGAGCGCGGGAACCTCCCGCGCACAGCTCGGTCAACCCACAAACGCGAAGAAAAGGGCGACCGTCTCTCCCTTATGCTCGGATATACGGTAATCACCCTGTTGAGTCGTCAGCGTGATATCCGGCGCTGGTACTGGTTCGGCTGACCTGACAGTACCCGCCAGTGGATTGGAAAACGCCACCCAGGCGGCGAATAGGCCGAGACCGCCCGCGGCTACAGCCCGCGCCAAGCGATTTCTATGAGAGGATTTTCTCCTGTGCTGAGCCTGAGCCTTGCTTTTATTTTTGCTGCGAAACGACGTCATAACACCTACTCCTGTTAGAAGGTCGATAAGAGAAATGGCAAGTATTGGGCTTGGTACCAGATCAGGTACAACCCGGCGAGGACAAGCAAACCGGCCCCGAAGCGGTGCACATACGGTAGCACGGCCTGCACTTGCTCCACGATGGCGCCTTTCACGAGCGCAATGCTGATGACCACTGCCATCAGGACCAGTGCCATTCCAGCCCCAAAACTGCCAAACATGATCGCCGCCTCGGCTGGAGTGCCGGTCGCCAGGCTGCTGCCAATCACCACCAGAAAGATGGGCAAGGTGCAGCTGAGCGAGGCAAATCCATACGCCAATCCATACAAGAACACCGATTTCGGATTGCGCGCCTGCGCGTTAATCTTGGGGGTGGGGATGGAAAGCCGCAGTGATCCCCCGAAAAGTAGCCACAGCCCAAGCACCACCAACCCTACGCCGACCATGATGGCAAGGAACGGCATGGCGCGGATCAGAACGCGCAGCCCGAGCGAGATGACCGCTCCCACAACGCTGAATACAACCAGAAAACCGGCCGTCATTAGCAGCCCCAGACGAACTCCTTCCGCGGCGCGGCGAATTAGTGGCCGCTGCTTGTAGCCTTCCTCGCGCGAGCCAAGGTAATAGGCCCCGTAAGAGGGCAACATAGCCCAACCGCAGGGGTTAACGGTTGCCAACATGCCGGCCGAGAAGGCCCAGGCCAGGGGAAGCGCCGCCAAATTTCCCGAGCGCAAGATCGCTGACCCCGCGCTGATTGCCAGAAACGCCAGCAGGCCTGCAATGGGATAGAGCCAGTTACGAGCTGTGGTTTTCGATTCTAGCTCTCGCGAATTTCTAATGCCCATAGATGAATTTCTCCACTCTCATTTGAGCTATCCGGCACAACAACTAAGCAACGCCACATCCTTCTCGAAAGTCAATCTGACCAACTTGCATGCCCCAGCTTCATTTCAGAAAGGATAGTGCACATGAACGTATCTGGGAGCCCCTCTTTTGGGTGTGAAAACAAAGTTCGCAAGCTCGAACATGACTTCTGTCAGCTGTCATGGAAATAAGAGGCGTTGGATCAAATCTACTTTGAGAGAGTGAGTGTGTTGAACAAGCCAACCGGAATCATCGCCCGGCATGCTGCAGCCTCGTGGCTCCCAACTGGGGGCGGGAGGGATGAGTGAATTGAACGCTCATACAACTTCCACTTCATAGCCGATCCACTTCAATTCGGCTTTCACCTTCTCAATGTCTTCCCCATTCAGTGACATATCGACTTCAATGATCTGCGTCTTGTGGTTCGCCTTGACGGACTTCACCCCGGGGATGCGTGTTAAGGTGTATTCCGCGGTGCGTTCGCAACCTGCGCAATGCAGATTTTGCTGACTGATGACTCTTAATCGAAGAGTATTCATATCATCCATCTTAAATGACTCCTTTTGGTACTAACCTCATTTTCCATTCTATACCTTCCTGTCAGAGGAATGTCAAGCTATCCTGCTTGCAGTTGGATTGCTTGCTTTTTTCACTCCCCAAACTGCATGATAATTAACTTTAACATGTCCGGTGCACAATATTTGTAATTCGATTAATCCAAGCCGACAACATTCGATATAGTCGCGAGAAGTTGTTCTTTGTGGGCGAGGTCTCGCTGCGCTAAATGCTCGCCAGTCATTCTCCACCCTCTGAGGCTAATTGCCATAAGCAAACTTGGACCTGAAATATTCACGTAATGACTTCGCCAAAAATGATACGCGGGTATTGTTTGAATGCATGAAGATCTGATTCGCCGGCGCATTTCGTTCCCCTTGTTGCAAATTACAATGGATGCGTTCCCGAGTTCTTTCACAGCTAAAGCCATTCAGCCGTGTCCAGGTGCTATTGTTGACCTTGGAGCAACAAATGGTTGGAATCTGAGCCTCTCGTAGAATTGTCCCTGGTCGCTTATTATTTCATGGAGAGCCTGATCCATCTGTGATTGAGCGTTCATCGATGCCGTTCACATGGTGATATCCAATTTCAGAACAAATTGTGAATTCGAGCGGAATACGTTCATCGAAATATATATACTTTGGTTTGAGGCGCTGGCGGATGAAAAGTTTTCTGCCAGAAGCGCGAATTTGTGCGATGGTATCGAGCGTGTAAAAGCCATACTCGCCTAAGGAAACTCAATCTAATTTGAGAATAAAAGATACTTCGCATAGACGATGAAATTGTGAATAGCGAAAGTATTGTTCCCATTCTAGAAATTTCGGAATACTTCGGTCCAGAAAAAACCTTGGAAAATTAATTAAAATGATTGAAATATCGCCGTCTATTTCCTTCGATGAATCAGAAATCATGTGGGAATTCATCCGCTCATCCGGGCCGGGTGGTCAGAATGTGAATAAGACGGCCACCGCGGTTCAATTGCGTTTTAATGTTCTGGGCAGCAAATCTCTGCCGGAGCATGTTCGTCTGCGCTTGATCAAAGAAGTTGGAAGAAGGATCACGACGAAGGGTGTGCTCATTATTGAAGCCAAACGTTATCGTTCGCAAAAACGAAATAGGGAAGATGCACTGCAACGTCTGATTGACCTGATAAAAAGTGCGGCGCAACCAAGAAATCCGCGGAAGAAGATCAAACATCGCTGGAGGGGCAAAGAGCGCCGATTGGAGCAGAAGCGCCGCATAGGTGATAAAAAGCGCAGCCGCCGACTGATTCACCCTGAAGACTATTGACGCCGTCTAATGCTGTCCTATATTCTTTATCTGCGCGTATGGCTGACTGGCAGACGAATTTTTCCACACATATTGTTGAAGGAATCGCACGATAAAGATAACGGTCTTTTTCGCATAAATCCGTAGGGGCCGTCCCAAAATGTCAGTCCGACTCGCGTTTTTGGGGAAACTTAAATAGATAGGAACATCCTCTTGTTCCCATGCTTCTGCGAGGGAGCAAGAGAAATAATCCAGTTAAGCGCCGATCCACTTGTCCCACGCTCCCACGTGGGAACGAGAGAAAATTGGCGATGTCATTGGCGTGCCCACGCAGGAGCGTGGGCACGAGAACAACATCTTCTCGGAAGATAAACTTATTGGCAAGATAGCTCACGAATGATTTACTCCGTGATCATGTGGCCTTGATGGGATGATGCCTAATGTGTGTTTTGTTTTCCAGACGAGCTTTATTATGCCATGCAAACATCATAAAGAAAGCGTAATTATTATGGAGCAGAGACCCGGACAAGGAGTTAATTTTGAATCAGAATTTCGGCGCCTAGGAGAGAACCTTAAAAAGAGATTCCTGGCGGCATGGGAAAGCCCGACGAGCCGCGAGCTTCAGGACGAAATTAAATCCGGTTTTGAATTGTTAGGTGATACGGTAACCGAAATAATCAGCGGAATCGCCGAAAGCCCCGGCGGGCAGATGCTGCGCGAAGAGGTCGAAAATTTCGGAGGGAGGCTTCAAAGTGGCGAAGTCGAAGCGAAAGTGCGCGAGGAATTACTCGGCATTTTGGATACGATAAACACAGAATTGGAAAAGGTCGGTTCAAGAAGGCCTGCCCGGGAACAGGATGACGAAGAGATCCAAGCCTAGGAGTTGTGGGAGACCAACCCTATAGCGTTCCTTGCTCCACCCCGGTTTCTAAGATCTAGCTCGCGGAATGTTTTCGGACACCACGATTTTGCTAACGCAAGCCTGGTGTATGTCCTGCGAGCACTTGCGCCAAATGTGCGCAGCGAATATCAGCATTCTCCTTGCGCAATCCACCTTCGATCTGCATCAGGCAGCTTACGTCGCAGCCGACAACAGTTAATGCACCAGCTTCGTGGATCTCATTCAATTTGCGGAGCAGCATTTCGCTGCTAATTTCGGGTTGCTCTATGGCAAAAATCCCGCCAAATCCGCAACATTCGGCTTCCAACGCAATAAGCTCCACATCGAGGCGACTGAGAAGACGAAGCGGCTGTTCCTCGATCCCCAGGCCGCGCTGCAGATGGCAGGATGGATGATAGGCAAGGGCTCCCGAATGCGAAGAACCCGGCTCAAAGGTTGCGCGTTCGTCGGCCAGGAACTCACTGAACTCGAATGTCCGCTCGGCGAGGGAGGCCGCATGCGCATGCCATTCAGGTTCCTCCGCGAAAAGCTCGGCATAGCCATGGCGGATCATCGCTGCGCAAGAGCCGGAGGGGACGACAATTGGACCGTCCGTCCTCTCCAAAATTTCGATTGTGTGTCGGGCCATTTTTCTGGCCTCTTGCTGATAACCAGCGTTGTACGCCGGTTGTCCGCAGCAGGTTTGGTCATCTGGGAAATTAACTTCAACACCGCTGTTGTTCAAGACCTCGACAACGGCAACGCCAACTTCAGGGAATAAGCTGTCGATCAGGCAAGTTACGAAGAGCTGCACGCTGAGAATTGATTTGCTCATATTGGATGACTATCTCGGTGTGACCCTCCCGGAGCGCAGAATGTTCACCAGGTGGTTCGCCACTACAAAGCGACTCGGTCTGTGAAGAATTCAACTATACATAAGGGCGGTTGGCTAACCTCCGGTTAGCTTGAACCGCCCCAACATTGCATCAAGTTCTAACAATCTGTCGGGGCGGGCGGATTTGAACCGCCGACCCCCTGCACCCCATGCAGGTGCGCTAAACCTGGCTGCGCTACGCCCCGATGGTCGCGATTATAGCCCAGCGCTGTGGAACCTTCAACCTAAAACGAGCGGCAAGCCGAAGATCAGGCTTATTTTGCAAGCGGATGATTCATCGAGAGATGTGAGAATATGCCATCGCCTGTTTACTTAAACTGCCCAAAATTTGCCAGGATACGTGCGGTGTGGCGCGCACCATTCACAAAATTTTCAATGACCAGATTTTCATTCGGCGCATGGGGGCGGGAGTCGGGGTACGACACTCCCGCGGTAGCAATCGGAACCTGAAGTATCTCCTGAAACATATGGTACGGTCCTGAACTACCAATCATCGGCCTAATCAACTGCGGTACGCCATACACGTCTCTTGCGCTTTCCACCACCATTTGCAGGAAGGGATCGTTGAGGTCGGTACGTCCGGCGGGTTCACCTCCCAAGTAGGTTATTTCAATATCACCATAACCCTTGTCATCCAGGTGCCGACGCAGCTGCTGAAGAACGTCGTCGGGATGCTGGTCTGGCACCAGGCGAAAATCGATTTTGGCGCTGGCCTGTGCCGGCAAGACGGTCTTTATCCCGGGACCCTGGTAACCGGTTGTAACCCCACAGATCGTACATGTTGGCTTGAATACCTCTTCAACTTTCAACGCAATCCCACCTTGTAGATCCTTCAAAAATCCATGCAGCCCGTAGGTTTGGCGCAAGTGTTCTGCTTCGTCAGGGAGCTGGGCGAGATGCGCGAGATCCTCTTCGGTAGGCGCAACTACTTTATCGTAGAAACCCGGTAGTCGTATGTGTTCGTCGCCGTCTTTTAAAGTCCCCAGCGCCCAAATAAGTCGCCATGCCGCATTAGGAAATATTGATCCTCCCAATCCCGAATGTGCATCGCGTGAAGCGGTTCTTACGTTGAGTTCTACATAACAACTCCCGCGCATCCCAGCAATTTGGATTGGCGTACCCTCATGGTTTACGCTGCCAAATTCCCAAATGCAGGCGTCGGCCGCCAGCCGTTGTCTATTCATTTCCAGGAATTGGGGGAGATTAATGCTCCCAATCTCTTCCTCACCTTCCACCACGAATAGTACCGAACAGGGAAGTTCTCCATTGATTTCGAGGAGCGCATCGATGGCCGCCAGGCGACAAAGAATATGGCCTTTATCATCGCTTACGCCGCGCGCGTACATCTTGCCATCACGAATGATCGGCTCAAAGGGTGGAGAATCCCATTGATCCAGAGGTTCCGCTGGCTGCACATCGTAGTGGTTGTAGAAGAGAAGAGTTCGCTCGCTCTGCCCTTTGCGCTCGGCGAACACTACCGGAAATCCCTTCGAAGGCATTACGCTTGTCTTGAAGCCGCGTTGAGCAAACAAAGCTGAAACAAGCTGTGCAGTTTCCTCCATTGCAATGCCTTGCGCAGAGATGCTCGGTTTTGAGCATAATTCTGAGAGTTCTTGCAAGTTTTCATCCAGACGGCTTTCGATGGCACTATCAACACGCTGTATATCGATCACGGTTGCCTCCAACCTGCATTTTCGCCCGATTATAGCCCAGCTGTTGGAGCATATTCGCCTAAAGAAGTGTTCGATTCTATAATCCGGCGCAGTTGAGGTGCTGAATGCGAATATATGATGTCTCCGTTGGGATTTCCCCAGAGCTTCCTGTCTGGCCTGGCGACCCACAAATCGTACTCGAACGAGTCTCGAAGATTGAGGAAGGCGCGAATGCAAACGTCTCCCGGCTCGTGTGTTCGGTCCACATTGGCACCCACATCGATGCGCCCATCCACTTTCTCGAAGATGGAACAGGGATCGATTCCTTACCCTTGAATGTCTTAATTGGCAGAGCTTATGTGATTGATCTTTCGACCGCCGATGTCCTGGATGCCAAGACTCTGGAGAGTGCGGGCATTCCTCCTCGCACCCGCAGGTTGTTGT
This sequence comes from Chloroflexota bacterium, assembly GCA_022561215.1. Taxonomy (GTDB): domain Bacteria; phylum Chloroflexota; class Anaerolineae; order Anaerolineales; family E44-bin32; genus JADFRQ01. Next base: position 17,748 of record JADFRQ010000042.1, read on the forward strand.
TCAAGACCAGGAACTCCAAATATTGGGCGGCTGGTGAGACGGATTTCAAAGAAAATTTTGTGGGTGTAGATGCCAGTGGTGCGCGATGGCTGGCGCGCAAGAAAGTACAGCTTGTAGGCGTTGATTATCTTTCCGTCGCCCCCTTCAAGCAAAGCCGAGATACGCATCGCACATTGCTGCAAGCCGGGATTGTAATTGTCGAAGGGCTGAACTTGCATGAAGTCAGCCAGGGGCGTTATATGCTCTATGCTTTGCCCATCAAATTAATGGGAAGCGATGGCGCACCCACGCGGGCAATCTTGACAGGTGTATAAGCTATTGGAAAGGGATGTATGCTTCCTAATTTAACACTGACACAGATCACGGCCTTATCTGCATTAGCAACCGCGCTCCTTCTACTCCCAACATGGATCGTGCTCAATTGGGGAAGGAAAAGAAAATTCAAGCCCGCCGCGGTGCGGCATGGCGTGGGCGAGGTACGGTTCGAAGAAGGCGAGCGCTTCGCTTCCATAGTGAGCGAACAAATAGAAGAGCGCGTAAAAGAAATCCTTAGTGAACAGGGCATCTCATTGGATGGAGAAATTGATTTCGGAACGGCGTATGACGGATCATTGGAAATCTGGATTGCTGAAAAATCTTATCCTTCGGTCGACAAAATTCCCGATGAAAAAATCAGGAGTGCCGTTGTCAAGGCAGTTGAGGAATTCAACGCCTAGCGCGCAGCATAGTGGGCGAGAAAGCGAGGGAAGGCTTGCCTGAGGTATCCGGGATCATACCTGCATTGCCAACCCCGTTTACGCAAGATGGCGCGCTCGATCTCGAGCAAATTCAGCAGAACCTGATGCGACACAATCAAAGCCCCTTAAGCGGCTATGTGATCGGGGGTTCGAATGGCGAATTCGTTTTCCTGGAGGAAAACGAGAAAGTCCAAGTTGTTGAAAGGGCGAGAAGCGTGATCCCTGAAGATCGTACGTTCATCGTCGGCACGGGCCTCGAGTCGACCCAGGCAACGATGCGATTAACCAGCCTGATGGCGGCAGGCGGGGCCCAGGTTGCAATTGTGGTCACCCCCAGTTACTTTACCAATCAAATGACGTCCGCGGCACTCGTGGCACACTATCGCCAGGTTGCTGATGCATCACCAATTCCAATCTTGCTTTATAACGTACCTGCCAACACGGGAATTAATCTTCCGATTGATGCCATCGCTCAATTAGCGCTCCATGCCAACATTATCGGCATTAAGGATAGCGGCGGGGACATCGCACGGATCGGCGCAATAATTGAGAGAACGCCGGCCGACTTTTCCGTCCTCGCAGGATCTGGGGGTTTTCTCTTAGCGGCGCTTGCCGTTGGAGCAGTGGGCTGCATCTCCGCTTTGGCGAACATCGCCGGCAGCGAGTTATCGAATATGCTTGGTTTTTTTAGGTCTGGCGCACTCGACGAGGCGCGCGCTCTGCAACTGAAACTATTAGATATCAATAAAACTGTAACGCTGCGCTATGGAGTTGCAGGCTTGAAAGTCGCTTTGGATAGGATTGGATTTTATGGAGGACCCGTGCGCGCACCCCTTCTCCCACTCTCGGATGATGAAAAAGAGGCTGTACGCGAATCTCTGGAAAAAGCAGGACTGTTAGCTGCTGCCCATACTTAATAGAGAATCGAATTGTGTAGGTTCTTCCCCGGCAAGGATGGTAGGGAAAAGATTTCCTTGCCCGCGGGCGCCGCCCCTACGCACATGTGTCCAGGTTCTTCCCCGGCACGAAGGAGCCGTGATACCAACCACGCTTAATCGGGTTTTGAGGCTTGTGTGGCGACCTCGCGCATACGTTGGGAAATATCATCCCGCAGATTAAGGCTCGCTCGGGCTCGAAGCCTGTCGGCTATCTCCTGTAGTTTTTTTCCAGTAACCGGGTGCAAGAAATCGGGATCAAGTTCTGCAATTGGGACCGCGATATGCGCATACTTGATTAAATTAGGGTCTGGGAGAATAAATTCAGCGCTTTCTAAAACTTGGCCTCCAAGCAGGCAAAGATCGAGGTCCATGGTTCGCGAAGCGTATTTATCGGCCCTGCGAATTCTTCCCAGACTCTCCTCGATTTGGCGCAAAATGCGGCGGATTTCTGGAGCAGAATTCGTAGTCATCGTATGTGCGGCAGCGTTTAGAAAATCATCCTGTTGCGGGCGGTCAGTTGCCGGGTTTTGGTAAACGAGAGATACAGAAATCGGCCCGCCAAGCTGGCTTAATTTTTCTAAAGCAAGGGGCAAGTTTCTCTCCGGATCCATATTCGACCCAATGGAGATGAAAGCGGCCTCAGGCAGGATGGTTCCCCTCCCGTTCAATTTCCACACCCACCGAACGCGCAAAACGCAGCGCGCCTGGTTTTTCGACTTGCACGCGCGCCTTGAGCACCCCGGGCTCTTGCAGGCAAATCGCAGCGATATCTTGGGCAAGTGCCTCCACTGTGAAGCGCTCGCTTTGCTCCACATGCCGAATGATTTTTTTTGTGATCGTCCTGTAATTTACACTGTCCTCGATCGCATCGGATGAGCCTGCCGTGCTCAGATCGGCGAAGAGCGATACATTGATCAAAATGTCCTGTTTTACCTCGCGCTCCCAATCATTAATGCCAATAATTCCTCGCAGAAGTAGATCCTTGATGAAGATTCGATCCATACTCGCCTCATTTTCGCCGTTTACTCAACATATCTCAGTGGGAGTTGCGATGCCATTGTACTCTTATTCGATGTATAACTTCGACGGATCCTGGCGAATCCATCCTCGAGAATCGAATGTAACCCGTATTGCCTTGCTCACCCCATTAAGTGGTAGGATGAGGAGAATATTTCGCTTTCAACGTGGAGGTAATAATGCACTCAATCGAAGCAGCAGCTGAACTCTTGGAAGGTGTTGGTGTAGCCCGACCAGAGATTCAGGAGGCTGTTGAAAAATTACTTTCCGCTTTCGGAGAGGATGTCGGCCGTCAAGGTCTTGAGCACACGCCAGAACGGGTGGCGAGGATGTATGATGAATTGTTGGCCGGCTATCGCGTAGATCCTTATGCGCTGCTCAATGACGCGATATTTGACGTCGATTATGATGACATGGTGATCGTGCGCGACATCGAATTCTACAGCATGTGTGAACACCACCTGCTGCCCTTCCTGGGGAAAGCGCATGTCGCCTACATTCCTACTGGCAAGGTTATCGGCCTTTCGAAGATCCCTCGGATTGTGGATCTCTTCGCCCGCCGCCTACAGGTACAAGAGCGGATGACGAATCAAATTTCTGAGTTTTTGCAAGCAGCTATTCATCCACTCGGCGTGGCGGTGGTTTTGGAAGCCCTGCATCTATGCTCAAAAATTCGGGGCGTGAAGAAGTCTGAGTCAAGAATGGTCACGAGCAGCATGACGGGCGTTTTCCGCACAAATCAAAAGACGCGGCAGGAATTCATGTCTCATCTGGAGCGGGGAGACCGCCCGCTAAGCGTGTAAGATCTTCCCCATCGACGGCCAGGAATTACAAAAACGCGCTCGATGGGGCCCAATAGTGGGCCGACAATTGGGCGGCATAATCCCGCTATCCTCCCAGATCCGCGCCCGACAGAGGCAACGTATACCCGCCATCAACGAGGATCGTCTGACCGCGAATCATTTCTGCATCAAGACTGCATAGAAAACAGACGACTCCGGCCACATCTTTCGTCGTTACGATTCTACCTGCTGGTGTCAGATCAACAATCTTGGGGACAATGTCTTGCTTTCGGGCATGTTCGAAATGCCTTAATGCATCCGTCTCGACGATTCCCGGCGAAACGGCATTGACCACAATATTTAAGTGTGCAAATTCTACTGCAAGGTAACGGGTAAGTGTTTCCAGTGCAGCTTTGCTAGTTCCTACGAGAACATAGTTTGGTATCACGCGGAAGGAGCCTGGGCTGGAAAGGCTGACAATGTGACCGCCTCCCCGAGTACCCATCAGGGGCACGGCTTCCTGGGAACAAAAGAGCAATGCGCGCGCATTAATGTTCATCGTCCAATCCCAACCCTTAGGTTTTTGCTCTAGAACCGGTCGGTTGTAACCGGAGGCGGCATTGCAAATCAAAATGTCAAGTGCGCCGAATGTGTTTTTCGTCGCCTCAAATAAATTATGAATTCCTTCCATCTCACCAATATTGGCTTTAACAACCTCTACCCGCCGACCCAATTCTCGAATTTGTTCGGCTGTTTCTTCCGCGGGTTTGCGATTTCTAAAAAAATTAATGACGATATCCGCTCCCTCTTCTGCCATTTGGAGAGCAATTGCCTTTCCTATACCTCTGCCGGATCCCGTGATCAGGGCAATTTTTCCCTCGAAGCGCATCATGTTCTCCTCGTCAAAGGCTTCCGATTTCCACTCGATCGATTCTAGCGGTTAAAGAGCAAATCATGATACCACTCGTGCATCATCGCCAATCTTGGCCGGGCGTGATTTCCATCCCTATCGCAACTGCTGGGGGGGTTAGTAAGGAATGTGCAAATGCAGAGCTTTGTTTCCATTCGAAAAGGATCGAAAAACTTGTGATTGTGATAGCATTGGTGAATGGTAATTCAAGAGCTGCGAGAAGCGCTTAATCTCGAATTCGAGAACGCTCTTGGCTCAAGGAGAGAGGGCAACGAAGGAAGAGCAAGAGTTTGTGCGCGCAGGGCAACAGGCCTTGCAATCCGCGTTCATTATGAGGAAAAGGGCGAGAGCATTCCCACCACAAATGCACTTGAAATCCTTCATTGGTTTGCCGAACAACCACAATTTTCGGATGAGCTCCGGAGTGCGGCAACCCGACTTACGGTTCATGTAACCCCGGCTCACAATCTACCGCATCCAGAGGATCCGCTTGCCGACGCCAAGTTGCTCATCCATGCGATGCTCGAGAAGAGTTTCGAAAGAAATCAGTAAGATCGAATGGCATGGGATTTCAGGGTACCGTCGCAGACCCATTATTGGGCAAACAGAGAAATTAAGTTGCACCAGTATGCGAGGCAGGTTTGAATAAGTTGCGACCTCTCGAAACCTTGTGCGAGATTTAAGGAAGTATGCGCGCAATACGCAAAAACGATTGGTTTGGGGATTTTTACTCGTCCTCCTTATCCTAGGAAACGGTCTCATTTGGGTTTTGTTCGGAGGTGAGGCCGGAGTACTCGGCTTGTTATGTACGGCGGTTGGGCTGAGTCCCCTTCTTCTTATTGTGATCGTCCTTCAATCATTTGCTTGGATTCGCCGGAGCACAGAGAATGACTGAACCCCTCCACCTTCCCGATCCTCTCAGGGGATTATCCTACAACGTTCGGCCCCCTAAAGTGAAGCAAGATTTCGCCGTTCTAATGCTGCATGGTCTTGGGGGAGATGAGACATCGATGTCGGTGCTGGAACAGGCGTTGCCGCAGGATTCGCTCTTGGTTTCGCCACGCGGCCTGTATGGTCTTGGAGAAGGGAGCTTTAGCTGGGTTAATCCAAGGGTAACGGGTTGGGCAACGATCGAAGATTTTCAAACTTCCGTCGAAGCGCTTGAAGCGTTGATTGAGGAATTACAATCTACGGAAGACCTTGATCCGCAACGACTGGTTCTTATGGGATTTAGCCTGGGCGCAGGATTGGCCTTCGCCTATGCCGCGACCTCCAAAATCCCTGTAAAAGCATTGATTGTTGCTGCTGCTTTTCTCCCAATGGGCGATATCGAGAACCTAAGAGGAATTCCAGTATTCTGGGGACACGGTAAATTGGATGAATGGATTCCAATATCACGCGCCCTTTATGGAGTCGAAAAATTACGCGAGCAAGAGGCCGAGGTTCACTTCTGCGAAGCCAATGTGGGCCATAAATTAGGTGTCGAATGCCTGGAAGGTTTAAAAGCCTGGACGCGAGAAATTTTTCCCGCTTCCGCCAAGTAGTTGTCGCGTTAACTTATTTCGTCGTCGCATCGTAAGCAACATGAGAATTTCTTGCAATCAGTGGAAAATTTGCTGGTTCTTAATAATGACAACTTTACGTGCCTGTGCGCATCTTAAGAGCTTTGCGCCATTCGTCAGCTCCCCCCCCCCGTAAAATATTGATTTTGGAGAAATAAATGCCGAGTTCCGAACTTGAAGATCGAGCGATAAACACAATAAGATTTCTGGCTGCTGATGCGGTCCAGAAAGCAAATTCCGGGCATCCAGGATTGCCCATGGGTACGGCGGTGATGGCCTACGCCATTTGGATGAGGCACTTGAAGTTTGACCCGCTTGATCCCCGTTGGGTAGATCGAGACCGCTTCGTTTTATCAGCAGGCCATGGATCAATGTTGCTTTATGCCCTGCTTCATCTGACTGGGTTCGATTTACCAATCGAAGAAATTAAGCAATTTCGTCAATGGGGAAGCCTGACGCCGGGACATCCAGAATTTGGTCTCACGCCGGGCGTTGAGGCAACAACAGGCCCACTTGGGCAAGGGTTTGGAAACGGAGTGGGGATGGCGATTGCCGCTGAACATCTCGCCGCGGCGTACAATCGCGAAGAAATTAATCTAGTCGATCATCACGTATTTGCAATTGTATCGGATGGCGATCTTATGGAAGGTGTCGCTTCCGAAGTGGCGTCACTTGCGGGTCACTTGAAATTGGGAAGGCTCATTTATCTTTATGATGATAATCACATAACCATCGACGGGAATACAAGCCTTGCATTTACGGAAGATAGAGCCGCACGATTCAAGGCCTATGGGTGGCACACAATTTTTGTTGCGGATGGTAACGATCTTGATGCGATCGATAAAGCAATAATCGAAGCAAAGCAGGATCCCCGACCTTCACTGATTTTGTGTCGTACACAAATTGGCTATGGGCTCCCCAATAAGCAGGGAACTGCGGCGGCGCATGGGGAACCGCCTGGCGAGGAGGAGCTTCAAGCCGCGAAAGAGAATCTCCAATGGCCGCTAAAGCCGAGTTTCTTGGTCCCTGATGATGTGCGTGAGCATTTTATGGCACGTGGGCATTCGGGAAAAATTGAGCGGGATAATTGGGCAATCCTGTTTGCAAAATATCGGGATAAATATCCCGAATTGGCGCGGAAATTTGAACGAACGCAATCCGGCGATTTGCCGGTTTCACTTGGGGTGACAACATTCTCGACGGATGAAAAAGGGATGGCGACTCGAGCTTCGTCGGGCCAGGTATTGAACAGCCTTGCCACACAACTTCCAGAGCTGATTGGCGGCTCGGCTGATCTTACCGGTTCAAACAAGACAGACATACGTGGTGAGGTCCCGTTCAGCGCCCACAATCGCCAGGGTCGCTATATCCATTTTGGCGTGCGTGAGCATGCCATGGGGGCCATTCTGAACGGCATCGCGCTTCACGGAGGGCTTATCCCCTATGGCGGGACATTTCTAATTTTTTCGGATTACATGAGACCCTCCATCCGATTGGCCGCGTTGATGGGGATTCGTGTTATCTACGTGTTTACACATGACTCGATTGGGCTAGGAGAAGATGGTCCGACGCATCAGCCTATTGAACATCTGGCTGCATTGCGGGCGATCCCGAATCTTACACTTATTCGACCGGCGGATGCAAATGAAGTTGCGTTTGCATGGCTCGCTGCGCTTGAAAATGTCAATGGGCCGGTGGCATTTTCATTAACACGCCAATCGCTTCCAACCATAGACCGAGAGAGGTTTGCATCGGCCGATGGCATAAGGAAGGGCGCGTATATCTTGGAAGATATCGGAAGCGAGAGCCCAGAGTTAATCCTGATGGCATCGGGATCAGAGGTTGAGCTGATCATCCAGGCTGCTGAGACCATCGCCAAACAAGGCGTAGGAGTCCGCATTGTCTCCTTCCCTTCGTGGGAGCTCTTTGCTGCGCAAGATAAGGATTATCAACAAAGTGTCCTTCCAGATAACATCCCGGCGAGAATTGCTGTCGAGGCAGGGTTGCCAATGGGTTGGGAGCGCTGGGTTGGCGGCGAGGGTAAAGTGATCGGAATTACGCGTTTTGGTGCTTCGGCGCCCTACCTAGAAATTTACCGCCAGTATGGACTAACTGTCGAAAATATTACCGACACAGCAATCGCAATTTTAAAACGGACCAAAGCTAAGGGACAGAAAGTATGAAGATTGCCGTTGCGGCCGATCATGCAGGATTTCCCCTCAAGGATCTGGTCATTGCTGTTACCCTGAATGCGGGCCATGAGGCAATTGACCTGGGTACCGATTCGACGAAAGCGGTCGATTATCCGGATTACTCGGAAAAGATTGGCCGGGCGATCCAAGAAGGAACCGCAGAACGCGGGATATTAATTTGTGGATCAGGTGTGGGTGCCGCTATTGCAGCGAATAAGATGCACGGAATCCGCGCAGGCGTCTGTCACGATACATACTCAGCCCACCAATCTGTTGAGCACGATAATGCGAATGTGCTCGCACTTGGATCACGAATAATTGGAGAAGAGCTTGCTGCGGAATTGGTGCGAGCATTCCTGGATGCCGATTTTAATGGAGAAGAAAGGCATGTTCGCAGACTTCAAAAGGTCCTTAACTTGGAACGGAGAGAAGCTAGTTCGGAGGTTGAATGACGCCGATCAAACGTCTTCACGAACTTGGCCAATCACTGTGGCTTGATTTTATCCGTAGGGATTTGCTCGAATCTGGTGAACTCACCCGCCTCGCCGAAAATGACGAAATTCGCGGATTGACTTCCAACCCGACAATTTTTGAACAGGCTATTGCCGGCACAGACCTCTACGCTTCGACAGTTAAGGAATTGGTCTTTCAAAGCTTCAATACGAATCAAATTCTTGATTACATCATCTTTAAGGATGTCCGTGAGGCATGTGATCAGCTGAGCGAGGTTTATGCGAGGACCAATGGCGAGGACGGTTTCGTTTCGGTGGAGGTTAATCCGAAATTGGCCAACGATACCGAGCGTACAATGGAAGAAGCGCAGCGAATGTGGGATACCATAAATCGCCCCAACCTGATGATAAAAATTCCTGGTACTGTGGCAGGCCTTCCTGCCATTGAACAGGCGATCGCGAAGGGTATCAACATAAACGTGACCTTGATATTCTCGATAAAGCGTTATGCGAAAGTTATGCAAGCTTACCAATCCGGGTTGGAAACACGCATCAGATCCAGATTGCCTGTTAACAACATATCTTCTGTGGCATCATTTTTTGTCTCTCGTGTCGACACGATGGTCGACAAGGCGCTCCAGGCAGTTGGGAAGAAAAATGTGTTGGATCGAGAGACAACCAGGAGTTTGATGGGAAAAGCGGCGATCGCCAACGCTAAACTGGCCTACCAATCCTTTCAAAAATTTGTGTACAAAACAAAATACCTGAGAGTACGGGAGAGTAAGGCGCGTTATCAACGTCCTCTTTGGGCTTCAACAAGCACGAAGAATCCTGATTATCCCGACACATATTATGTCGATAATTTAATTGGACCGCACACCGTAAACACTGTTTCCCCGGATACATTCGACGCATTTCAGGATCATGGAACGGCCGAACCGACACTGATCTCCGGCGTAGAAGAAGCGGCTAGAACAATTGAGGCGATCGAAAGCCTCGGCATTTCGATGAAGGTAGTGACCGATCTCCTGGAGGCTGAGGGAGTCGAGAAATTTGCAACTTCGTATGCAAACCTGGTCGATACTTTAAGAGTGATGGTAGGCAAACTCCGAGAGTTTGGAACGTTATAAGATTAAACAAGCTCGATATCCGCGCTTTCCTGGCAAGCCAATGGCCGTATTTGTGGGATCCTTGTCTAAGGGCTTAATTGAGCACACATAATCGCCGATCTATTCAGCGTATCCTCTCAGGCGTCGACGAACGTATTTTTTCAATCTTGCCTGATCGTGTCATTTCAAATTTTCGTTCGCCGGCTTCGGAAAATGCGCTGCTTTGGAACTTGGTATATCCGCTTGCCCAGCCAACGATCTCATTCCAAAGCTTAATCAGTATTCATCCACTGTGGGGCACACATAATCTTGGGCAGGAGGACGATAACCTGAGGCCCTATTATTGGGGATACAGCGCCAGCGGGGCGAGGATGCCGGGGCTGGATGTTATCCTTAATGAGATTGACGGACCTGGGAATAAGACCGAAATCGATTTGTTTCTCCGCGGTTCGAAAAACCTGGTGGTTGTGGAAGCGAAACATCGGGCCAATTTTGGGAGATGCTCGCGTTATTTACAAGAACGCTGCCCAGAAATTCATACACATGAATTACATCAACCTTGCCGCTATTGGGAGACGGGTCGACAAAACTTTAGCGAACAATTGCTATTCGGTGGGAGGCCGATGGCCGAAGATCGGCCCCCTCCATGCAATAGGCATTATCAATTAGCGAGGACGCTGGTCGTTGGAAAGGCACTGGCGCAGGAATTGAATCTCGATTTTTACCTGTGGCTGATTGTTGCGCGCAATTATTGGAAAAACTTGGAGAAGACCTGGTTGGATTTTGTTGATCAGGTTCGCGATGATCAATTGTGGCGGAAAATGCGAGTGATCGCATGGGAAGAAATCCGCGATCTGGCCAATACATGATCCAAATTCCTTGCTGAACGGCAAATGCATCTGGATAATCATTGCGTTTCCTGTGCATTATCTTTTGTCCATACCACGAACCTCCGCAATCGCCATTCCTTGATTATTAGAACATCTGTGCTATACTTGGACCCATCATCCCCCACTTGGGGGATCTCTGGAGGGTAAAGTGATGGCGGCCACAAAACAAAAAGTGATAAACGGGAATGGAAAACAAGATCCTCGTAAGGAAGTCCTCGATCTGGCCTTGAAGGAGATCCTCAAGCGTTATGGTGATGGTGCGGTAATGCTCCTTGGGGAAGCCACCCATATGAAGGTAGAAGCGATCCCCACCGGTTCCCTGGCACTGGACATAGCCCTGGGGATTGGGGGGATTGCGCGCGGCCGGGTGACGGAG
>JADFRQ010000102.1 GCA_022561215.1 Chloroflexota bacterium
AAGCCTCTTTCCTCAGGCAGGTCTGTTTTCGAACCGAAGGAAGTATAGCTGCGTGATTTCTTGTCCAAGTGCAAACGAGTAAAGATAATAGTCAGCTCGTTTTTCCTGGCCGTCTCCACAAGCCGCTTTATCTTTTCAACTGCGCGCCAGCCTGCTTCACCAACGCTCTTCGGAAAGGTAACGATAGATTCTTCGATGTCAGTGTCCGTGCCGACGAAACCGAGTTGTGCATCGATCACGACCAGTGCGGGGTTTTTCCCAGGTTGCGAAGCCAAGCCATGAAGACTGCCCTCAATAATACGAAGTTCGCGATCGCCAATCCATTGGTCTAGATTGGGAATAGAATAAAGATTATCGCCTTCGCTATTCATTCGACGATCCTAAAAAAGTTGCTTCATTCTGGAGTTTTACAAAGGGGCGAATCAGCTATTTATCCTTTGGTTGACTGGGTAGCATATTGACAATTTCTTGAGTAACAATCTTGTGGTGATCGCGAATGCTTTTATTTGCTAATTTTGGATCACGCGCGCTTAATGCATCCAAGATAGGGTAATGTGATTTGAACATTTTTTCAAAGTCAACTTGTTCCGTCGCAGCTGCAACAAACATGCGCACCTTGTTCGCCAGCCCGGAGTGGAGATCATGAAGCAGCTTGTGACCCGAAATCCGAATGATCTCAGAGTGGAACTCGAGATCACGTTCTATGGCCCTGCGCCTTTCCTTCAAATTATGTGCTTTCTTCATTTCATTTAAGATGCGTCTGAGTTTCGTGATATCGCGATCCGTAATGCGCTTAACGACGAGGGGCATTGCATGTCGCTCAAGAAGTTGACGCAGATCGTAGATTTCATCAAGTTCAGCGTGCGTAGGCGTGCGCACATACGATCCCTTTCCTTGCCGGATTTCTACGAGACCCTCACGGGCAAGCGCACTAAGAGCCTCTCTCACCGGACCGCGACTTGTTCCGAGTTTCGCTGCGAGCTCTGTCTCATTAATGCGTGATCCCAATGGAAGCTCGCTATTGAGGATCGCGGAACGAACTTGCTCCAATACCGCATCTCTTAGACTTTCGCGATCGATTTGTTGTAACGTAGCTGGCATGCTATCCTCATTGCTGCAGATGGCTTAATCTTCGTGATTGTGGTTCCCGAAATCGCCTCCCTGACTTAAATAAACTGCTAATCAACGCCATGCCTAAAACTGATTGCGCACCGGCTCACAGGTAACTGCATTCCCCACCAGGCTCAATTCCCCTTTTTGCATAATGCTTCGCGATCATATTTCGACATGCGTTCCAATTTTTTTCTTCTTTGCTAGCTCGAATGCGCGACCAGCGGCGGCTAGGTCTTGCACGGATAGCCCGGTAGCGTCAAATATTGTGATTTCATCAGAACTTGTTCGCCCCGACTTCTTTCCCGAAAGAATTTCTCCGAGTTCCGCGTGAATATCCTCAATCTTAATCAGACCTTTGTTTACAGCATGTTGGGTATCCCCAAGAGCGCGCGCTTGGACAGTATCGTCAACCACAATTTTTGCCCGCGTAAACAGCTCCGGGTCGAGCTCCTGTTTCCCCTTTGTGTCAGCGCCGAATGCGGAAATATGGGTTCCTGCTTCGATCCACTCTGACTTAACGATCATCTGCTGCGATGGTGTACATGTGATCACAACTTCCGCACCCCTAACAGCTTCTTCAGGAGTGGACGCATGAACAAGGCTCACATTCTCATTGATAGCCGTGATTACCTTCATGATCTTCTGGACTGCCTCCTCAATTGGATCGAACAGGCGAATTTCTTTAATCAATTTCAGCGTGGTGAGAAGGGCAGCAGCCTGACCCTGTCCCTGAACCCCCGTACCAAGTATGGCTGCTACCGATGCATCCTTCCGTGCAAGATGCTGCAGTGCAAGTGATCCGGCGGCAGCTGTCCGAATTTGGGTAATATAGTTACCATCCGACAGGAAATACGGAACGCCCGTCGCCGGATCGAGTAAGATTATGATTGCTTGATGAGGCTCGTATTGGTTCTCCCGATTTCCAGGCCAATAGCCAGCGATCTTCGTTCCTAAAAGATGGCTCTTCTCGATATACCCTGACTTCATCCCAAACATGGCGTGGAACTCTGGAATAGGCTCACGCACCACTGGAAAGATACGTGCGCTCTTTTGAGCATAAGAAATAAAACCTTCTTCAACAGCAGCGATCGTTTCTTCCAAAGAAAGAATACGTTTCAGATCTGCCCTGGAAAGAACCAATAGTTCAGCCATAGAATGATCGACTCATTTAATATTAGATTTCGGATGGGTGTGTCCGTAGAATCTCAAATAATTGCGGGTTTCTCGTCGCAACTTTTGAAAGAGGAGCGACTGCATCGATATAGCCCTCCCCTCTGACCGCATTTTCAAATGCTTCGGGAGACTCATACTCAACATAGTTAAAGAAACGGATGAGCTTTTCCTTGCTAACCGAATTTTCCGATTCTTGATCGTGATAATATTCGCCTTCCTCTTGCAAGCGACGTTGCCTCCGTGTCTCGCGATGAAGTGTTACTCGAATGAAACCGGGGGCCTTGCTAAAGTACGCTAATGTGTAATCCCATGCATCCATGAAGGCTTCTTCATCATCCGGTTTGACCTCGAATATATTCAACATAATCGTCATTTTATATCCTCTATTCTTTGGCAATCACCAAGCCAAATTGAATGAAGGCGAATATCATTTGTCATTTTATTTTGGCTCCGGCAACTCAAGCATCACGGTGTAGAACCCAATCATAGAGTCGGAACCAGACCGAATTTACACTTAGTCCGCGAGTTCGAAATCTTCTCCAGGCATCAGGACGATGCAATCTGAAGTTGTCTCCGCTTTGACTTTTTCGGCCCATGCTTGTGGATCCTGATCGATCAAAGGCCAGGTGCTGTAATGATTAGGGATAACCAGCTTAGGTTTGATAAGTCCTACAGCGTACAATGCATCCTCTGGCCCCATCGTATAGTTATCTCCAATTGGAAGTATTGCTAGGTCGACTTTGTGCCGCTCACCAATAAGCTTCATATCTGATGTAAGACCAGTATCGCCAGAATTGTAGATAAGCTTGCCCTCTAAGGTGATGAGAAATCCGGCAGGGTTTCCTCCAGTAGATCCATCAGGCATCGTCGAACCGTGGGTCGCTGTTGTGAGTTGAACTCTTCCAAATGGGAAGTTAAACCCTCCCCCCATTTGCAATGCATGACCTTCAGTTTCGTGATTTGTCTTGAACCAATTCACAATCTCCAAATTCGAAATAATCGTCGCATTGCTACGCTTAGCAATCGCTGCCGCATCGGCTACATGATCGAAGTTTCCATGAGAAATTAAAATGTAATCGGCATCCAATTCATCTGCCGAAACCTTTGCTTGAGGATTATCCGTGATAAAGGGATCGATTAACAGCCTGACCTTCTCACCCTGGATGAGCCAACATGCATGTCCGTACCATGTGAGTCTTACGCCCATCTCAAACCTCCTATGCTGATTTTTATGACGGTCAATACCTAATCTTTATGTAGGCGCTATTTCCCTTGCCGATTCGGCTTCCAATTGGAAATTTGTTCTTAAAAATATAAGCGCGGAAAAGCGCACCAATGAGTTTTTCGCTTCCCCGTGCTCACATCAATATTCGCCCACACCCTAATTCCTAATCGAGCGATTTTCGGTAAGACCAGTATGCCAGTTCAGCAGTTAACTGTCAACAGTTGACAGAATTTTCAGCGGGGAGTATCATCATTTTACAGTTGCCGATCTGCTCCGTGCCAACGGAGGAGAGTAATCCTACATACGTTCCAAAGCTGGAGGAGACCATGCATATTCGTAATTATTCAGACAAATTCGGTAAATTTAGTATTTTATTGCTTCTTCTGATTTCGGCGTGTACCGCGGGCGGTGCAACAGAAGCACCACCTACAGAAGCACCACCAACTGAAGTGCCTTCAATTAAAGTTGGAATGCTATTTCCAGGTTCCACTACAGATGCGGGCTTCAGCCAGGCCGGATTCTTTGGTTTGCAAAGGGCCGAAGAAGAGTTGGGGGTTGAGACGTTTATCCGCGAATCGGTCGAAGTTCCCGATCAACAAGAAGCCTTTCGAGACCTCGCAGCCCAAGATCTTGATCTTATTATCGGGTTCGGAAGCTTTACCCAAGATGCAGCGCTTGAGGTCGCCTCTGAATTTCCGGATATCCAGTTTGTGATCATCTTTGGAACGGTGACGGCCGAGAATGTCGCTGCCATGAGGCTCGATCAGGTGGCAGCATCATTTCTGGCTGGAGTCTTTGCCGGACTGACGACGGAAACCGGCCAAGTTGCCTGGCTTGCAGGCATTCAATTTCCTTCCTCGCTTCAAGCGGAGGTCGGCTTTAAGGCAGGCGTAGAATACGTCAACCCCGATGTAACCGTCACGGCAGCTTACTCAGGAAATATGTTTGATGTTGCAGCTGCCAAAGAGGCGACTTTGGCTGCCGTTGACGCAGGTGCGGACATTATTTACTTCATGTACAACGAAGGCACCCCTGGGGTGTTTGCGGCCGCAGAAGAACGCGAATTCGCGTTGCTTAACAATGCTTCTCGTTTCGGTGAATGCGAGGCTAATGAAAACTACGTGGCCAGTACGATTGCCGCTGTGCCGCCCGTTGTTTTCGCTGCCGTGGAGAGTTTCGTAAACGGGACTTTAGATGCCTCGGGAACCTCCATCGTCGGACTTGCAAATTCAGATGCGATTGGCTTCGAAATCTGCCCCGCTGGCGATGCCAGCCTCGCATCTCAGATTGACGAAGTCAAAGCAGCGATTATTTCGGGCGAGATCGACCTACCTGAGTGAACAATAGTCAATGAAGTAACCGTGGGCAGGGAGCGCTGCAGCTCCACCCGGACAACAAGATTGCATACATCGCTCTGCCTCCAAAGCAGTTGGGTGTGTCATGCGGTCAGGGCGTATGGTTTAATTCACCCATGGCTCTGGCCGCTAGGCATATTAATAGCCTGCCCAAAACGAGCCTGGGGTAAGGGAATGATTGGACAGAAAAATCTGTTTGCTACCCAGATATGAAGGAAGAGCGAGTATATGCAGAATGCCGCGGCATTACCAAGAGGTTTCCTGGTGTGCTGGCGATTGATGACATCAGCCTTACATTTCGATCTGGTGAGATCCATGGGCTGCTTGGCGAAAATGGCGCCGGCAAAACCACGCTGGTTTCGATGCTCTATGGGCTAGTAAAGCCGGATACCGGAGATATTTACATTAAAGGAGAACTTGTTCACTTTGAAAAACCCGCTGATGCCCTGGCCCATGGGATCGCCCTGGTTCAGCAGCATCTAAGCCTCGTCCCAACGCTCACGGTCGCAGAAAATTTCGCGCTTACCAATACTGCTGGTTTTTGGCGTCCCGCGCAAGGCCTAGAGGCCAGCATTAGGATACTTGCTGAATCGCATGGCCTGCAGGTTGACCCCTTAGCAAAGTGCGGCAATCTTTCCCTTGCAGAACGTCAACGTGTTGAACTGCTTAAGTGCTTATGGCAAGATGCAAGATTGATCATATTGGATGAGCCCACCTCGGTGTTGTCACCGCATGAAATTGATCGTTTGTTTAAAACGTTGACAAAGCTTGCGAAGGATGACCGATCTGTGATCTTGATCAGCCACAAACTCCATGAATTGCTGGGTATCTCCGACCGCATAAGCGTCCTCCGCTCAGGGCGTAAGGTTCGAACGTTGGAAATGGATGAAGCCGAGCCGGAGCTGCTTATCCGTCTAATGGTAGGCCATGACATGAGTGAAGCTTCCCCGAAGAAAAACCCGGCAAAAGAAGGTTCGGCCGTGGTGGCCGAGCTTAAGTCTGCGTCGGTCGTGGACAGCTCGACAAAGAGGTCGGCGAACACCGGACCGACAAGCGTCACGTCGTTCTCGAGAGTTTCAGTTTGGTAGACCAGGACGTCGGGTCTGCCGGCGGCGAACCGCTGGTCGTTGATCATGTACTCTCGCGTGCGGCGGGCCAGCACTCCGCCCTCGCTCGGCACGGGCCGTGCAGGATCGCTGACGTACTGGTCGAAGCCCTGCGCCGTCTTCGGCGCGTCGTCGATCGTCAACGACTTGCCGCGGCGGAAGAACAGCTTTGTCTCGGTCGCCGCCGCTGGAGGCCACTCGTCGAACTTCGACCACTTCTTTGCGCCGCTGTCGAACACGTACGCCTCCGGCAAGTCTGGTTTCCCGTCACCGCGCAAGAACGCGTCGAAGAACGGGAACTCGATCTCCTCGCGGAAGAACGTGCTCGTGTCCGACCCCCAGTCCATGTCTCCGAACGTGCGTCCAGGAGGGCGCCCCCACATGCCGTGGGACCAGGGGCCGAGCACGACCGTGTTGTAGATGCCGGGGTTCAGCCTCTCCGTGCCTTGGTAGACGGCCTGCGCGCCATAGGCGTCCTCTGCGTCGAACCATCCGCCGACCGTCATGACCGCGCACTTGACGCCGGTCATGCGGTTGGGGAGGCTCCGCGCCTGCCACCACTCGTCGAAGTCCGGGTGCGCCTGGAAGTCGGTCCAGAACTTGACGTTGCCTTTGTAGTACAGCTTGTCGATGTTGCTGAGCGGGCCGAGGTCGAGGAAGAACTTGTACCAGTCGCCTCCGGTGTCGTAAGTCGGGGCGCTCATACCGCCGTTCGGGTTCGGCTCAGGCCGCGGCTGGCCGAACCGGA
>JADFRQ010000043.1 GCA_022561215.1 Chloroflexota bacterium
TCGGTTATAGCTGTCATGTTGATTGCGTTCTTTATCAAAGGAGGAGGTGGCTAGGATGGCTCGGAGGGTATTCTTCAGCTTTCATTACAAGCATGTTTGGAGGGTCAATCAAATTCGGAGTATTCCCAATATCACGGGGACCGCGTCCGCAGGGTTCCAAGACGCATCTCTTTGGGAAGAAGCTAAGAAGAAAGGTGTCAAAGAAATCCAGCAGATGATTGACAAAGCGCTAGCTAATACAAGTGTGACAGTTGTTTGTGTCACATATGGGTCAACTCAAAGAAAATACATAAACTATGAGATTGACAAATCCCTTGATAAAGGCAATGGCTTAGTTGCCGTGCTGATCCACAACTTTAAGGATCAGTATGGGAACACAGGATCCCCCGGCGCAATTCCGTCTCAAATTAAAGCAAACGGCTTCAAGGCCTATAAGTACACCACAAGCAAATCGTTCGCGAAATGGGTTGAAGAAGCAGCCACACTTGCTGGAAAATGATCTAAGCCCAGATTTGCAAACCCAAGCAGCCTAACAGCTCGTAGCCGCAGCCAAGGACGATCTTAGGATCGCTAGCAGCTAATCCTTCACTGATCGCTGTACTAAGCAGCATAACAGTCCACCAAAGCGGACTCAACCCAAGCGCGCTAGGAACACGAGGTAGGCAACTACCCCGACCAGCCACGTATGTGCCGAAAACTGTGCCTCCCAGATCGCCCCTATCGCGCGGGAGCGGGAAAAGCGTACTAGGGTATGCGCAAAATTCAAACGAAGCGGCCGCCCCGGCCCTTCCTTGCCCCTTAAGGCTCATAGACCGTAAATCTAATCTATGCGGGCGATTGATCCGGTCCATATAATATAAGGGTTCCTGATTAGCGAACAGGGCCAACCGACGGTTGACCCTGAGATTAACGCATTAATCTAGGCAAGAATGTTTAATTCTTCAATCCGATATTCCCAATCTCATGCGCCGGGATATCACGATCAACATGATCATCGATCCCGCCATCAAGAACAGCCCCGGCAGGCCTACGTCATCGGCAAATCCTGTATCAGGTAGTTCCGAAGGTGTTGGCGATGGCACCAGGGTGCTTGTGGGAACCAGTGTCGATTCCGTCGTAGGAAGGGGAGTTGAGGTTGCTGGTTGCGTCGGAATTGTTGTAAAGGTTGGCCTGGCCGTTTGCGTGGGCGCTTGCACCAAGGCGGCACTCGTCGCCGCTAGGGCAGTCTGTGTGGCGCTTGCGTTCAGTTGATCATCCGGGCCAGGAGCTAGAAATAAGGTGTATAAGGCCAACAAAATGAGGCTTATAACTACTAGTCCCCCTAATGCGACGGCAGCAATCCGGAAGCTGCTGTTAGAGCTCCCTGTAGGTTGGACATCGTCGAAATCAAATTCTTCAGCCATGGCTACAACCCCACCGAATGCAAGTTAATGCTCATTCTTCTCCGTCGTAAAACGAGATACTATTGCAAAATCTCCAAGTTCGCCAGCGGCACGTTGGTGCTTCCCCTGGATTCAAGATCAACCCTCGCACTTCGAGCAAGAATTCCACTTGGATAACTGACCGCTTTATCCAGGACTTCTTCAACAATACCGACTTCACTGTTATTTGGTTGACGAGTTACGCGCACGCGCACCCCTGGTGCAAGAGGGATAAGATCTTCAGGCAAATCCGCAATATTAGCCACAGGAAGCGGGATAATAACTTCCGGCCGGTGAGGGTCAAACGGCACTGCTGGGCGGGCATCCAATGCTGCCTCGCGACCTTTATTTTCATTTAAAAGGTCGAATGCAGCTTGGTTGAGGGGTACGGATCCAAATCCGTCGATAACAACAATTGGGTAAGACAGGCTTTCTGCAATCGGGATTAGATCGGAACTAAGACCACCCAAGATAATTCCGCGCACAGAAATGTCACTGGCTTGCTGCAGTGGGGCCGGATGGTCGCATATCCCTGCTACTAACACGGCTCCCCTTAATTCGACATTAAGCTGATCGGTGAGCAGACGGTCGCGAGGACCCTCCCCAACAATTCGCATTACGCCGATGTCCTCCTGTCCATTGCCCCAGACACCCTGCACCAAAGCACCAGAGTTTTCAATCGTTACCGATAACCTGCCATCGGAGCCAACGACTTCTCCTGGATATCCGGCAGAGAGCAGATACGGGTCTTGTCGAATCTCAAACAAAATCATTCCATTGGTTACCGCAGCAATGCGTCCATCTGCAGGTGCACGAACGCTGCGTCGAGGAAAGCCTGCTGGCCCAGCAATTATTTCGCCCTGCTCAACACGATCGCCTCGCTCGCGCGTGAGGTAACGAGGAACTTCAGAAGCCGGGATTCCCAGGCTTTGGGCAATATCGATAAATTGATGATGAGGAGCGTATTCTGCTTCACCAACAATATCTCTTGCCTCCACGAGCTCATTCACATTAACGGTAATCGTCCCGGGGACAGGTAAAGATCGCACTCTACGGATAGTCGTATTTGAAGCAACATGTGCCACTGGCGGCAAATACATCTCTGTTACTACTCCTGCTTACGAAAGTTGCAAGACCAATGCCAATTTTCTTATTTCTCGGATTCGATTTCCCATTGCCACCGCTGATTAATTTCTTTCTGCAATTCGCGCTCACGTGGCAGTACAATCGGTCGTCCGCGAGCGTCAATTATTAAGCCAACGAGACCACCGGAAACACGCAACGTTGCCGATCGACCCAAACTACCATAACCGACGTCGAAGCCCCTCTCGGGTTCCAGCGTCAGCCGCCCAGTTTGGCCTGGCCCAAGCGGAAGCCGTACCAGTTCACCGTAGAGCACATCGCCACTCAGCAATGCAGAGCCATCTTCTCGATCTAGCCTGTACGACAAAACCTTTCGTCCGGCGCGCCCCTTGCCTACCGGTGAGACTGCCGTGCCAAGGCTCACGAGTACCCCGGCCTCCAACAGCTGAACCGTAGCCATTGGCACTGGCCCAGCGGTCGACCCGAGAGCAGAGCCCAGGCTATAGGGATCTAAGACAAGCGTGGTTACGCCGGTTGGCTGCAACGCATCTAGCAACATTAGGACTGTTTGACCTGGCTTGGGGGCGCGGGCCAAAGTCGCTCCGGCAGCCAGGATTGGTTCGATTGGCGGAAGGGTTAATCGACTTCGGCTATTTTTTCCCTTCGGCCAGGATTTTCGTGCTTTCTTGAGAGCCAGACGGATAATTTGACGCGCGATAGCCATTTCGATCTGCAGATCATGCGGCGTAGTGGGAAGCGACGAGGGGTGGACTGCTTTTGTGTAAATGTAATCGCGCACTTCGGATTCACCGACATCAATCGGGATCCAGCGCAAGATATCTTGCAGGTTCCCTTCCTCCAGTAAGCCGAGGATGGAAGAACCAATTCCCAATTCGGTGTTCACGGTGAGGTTTAATTCTCCCTCGAATGCAGCTGCGATCGTGGTCTGGCTGGATCCAAGGTCGACTCCCAACACCCCTTTATCGGGGTCGTAAATTTTGCTGAGATAACGAACAAGACGGCCAAATGCTTCCGCGCTGGGAAGCAAGACACCGCCCGTCCACTGTTTTAATTCCTGAAAGCCGCTGATCCGTTTGGATCGTATAGCAAATAACGTTTCCGCCAGCTGCAGGCGGGCAGGGGCGAGATCCTCAATTTCAATACTCGGCCTAACGTTGGGCATAAGGGATACTTGCGTGCGTTCAGCAAGCTGATCGGTCACCAGAGCACCCAGGCTCCGGTTTCCAGCAAAAACGACCTGCGGCCTCTGGCCTTCTGACATCAGACCCAGTGCGAGTTTGAGAATCTCGAGAAGTTGAGAAATTGGATTGTGAGCGCCATTGTCGGTTCCGCCCGCGGCGAGAATCAAATCCGGCTGTTGGGAGATGATCAGGTCAACTTGTTCCTCAATTTTCCGATTGTCGGCCAACGAAATTTCGCCAACCACATCAATATAGGTTGAATCTGCGAGACGCCGGACACTCGTCATCGACACCCCTGGCATAAGGCCGGCCAGGATCGTTTTTACTCTTGGTCCGGCGGAAACAGAAGCTACTAAGAGATCCACGCCTGCCCCAAAACCTGTGGTGGGCAGGATTAAGTTATCCGACTCATCAATCAACCTGCGCCCGGTAATTGCCTGGACGTGATCCATGGCAAGACGCACACCTTCGCTCAAATCCATTAACGGTGGACCTGCAGTAGATTGGGCTTCACTTGTGGCAACGAGGCGGTAGCGTCCATCGATTACATCAAAAAGACTGGCGCGCGTGTTCACGCTGCCAACATCGATCGCCAGGATGATCTCTGCACTCGGCAATGAACTCATCATTTATTCAAAACGTGGCCAGAACCAAATCGACAAAGGAGCCGATTGATTCCACGCGCTCCGCGAGGGCGATAAGCGAAGTCATCAGTGCGCCGGCGAACATCGTTCCGAAGGTAATTGCAATAAAAACTTGACCCGTTCTTGCCACCCATGACATAAATTTCGATCTACTCCCCTCCCCAGTCGGTCCCCGCTGGGCTGTAAAACGAAAATACATCAAGGTGCTTAACGTGCCCACCAGCAAAATGAGTACATTCACAAGTCGTTCAAAACCGGTTTCCCCCGTTTGCGGTGTAACCAAACTTGGGTTCAGGCTTTCCATCGCAGTGGTGCTTTGCGGAATAAGAGTGCCCGTAATTGCGCCGCCTACAATACTCGCAGCAGCGACGCTCACCAGGATTATGATGGGAAGTGAACCCCAGCGCGAGGTGGAGGGTGACAATTTTAGAGAAAGCATCCCGATAAGCAACCAGGCACCCACAAGAAAAATGCCTTCTCCGCCAGCAAATATTTCCCCACTGAGCACGCCCTCAACCCCGGCCCCAATGATTGGATCGAGAAGCGCAGGCTTAAGAACGCTGTGCAGCACAATGGTTCCTGCATAACCTGCTGTGAGGCCAATGAAGATGTGTGTAGCCAATTGAAACAATGGGTTATCGGCAATAAGATAACTGAGTACCATTACGGTTAACACAGAAGCTATTAATCCACCGATAATCTCCCTGCTCAGGAGATCGGACATGATGTCCTCAATCCCTGATGCCTATTCCTTGTTGGACAAGCCATCTCGCCGACCCATAGATCAGTCCGGCCAGGAGAAACAGCTCGGCAACAAGAATACCCATTCCGAATGAATTCCATAGTCTGCTGGCATCGCTGAATTGGTCGTTCCAAACTTCATATTTACGTCCTGATTGCAGGCCGGTCAGAATGCCGTCAATCTGGGGGTTTTCCGATTCATAATACGGCCGCATAATCGGCTCTGCGCCTGCCGTCGTTACAAATACCAGTGGTGTGTTGTCTAATCGAGTGTGAAGCTGCTCCACCCACATGCGTGCATTCTCCGTCCCTGATGTAAGCACAGCAATAAGCGAAAAATCAGATACTTGGTTCACTTTCCGTAATATTTCTGCCGACCAAGGTTGTCCGGTTTCAAGACCTTCAGGGAGTCGGAATCCACTCACCAGGGACCTTCGAGGAGAATCCGCGAAAAGCTGGATTGCCGATGCCCCTCCAGACAGATAGCCCAGATGGAGATAATCTGTGCCATTCTCAATTGCATTTATCGAGCCCGTGCGCAGCAGCAATCTATCCGCCAGCAATGGACCTGATAGACGTGTTGACAATGTTACGATTGTTTGATTGCGATCAAATAAATTTTTTACAAGAGCGCCGGCTACGGCATCCATTTCCCCGGAGTAGCCCGGCTCATAATCAAATATCATCAAGGCAGGTTTTTCCGCAGGTGTTGAATTCACGACCTCCAAAAATGAGTTGAGGCTTCGCGGAGCGAGAAGAGGTTCATCAAAAGTTGGAAATCCAAGCATTTTGGGCAGCGCTACGGCCAGCACGAGCAGCGCGCCGCAAATCCATCTCACAACGGGGTAAGGCGCAACCGCTTTTTCTGGTCGCGCCAATTCGAGTTCTTCTT
Source organism: Chloroflexota bacterium (assembly GCA_022561215.1). Lineage (GTDB taxonomy): Bacteria > Chloroflexota > Anaerolineae > Anaerolineales > E44-bin32 > JADFRQ01. Next base: position 5,984 of record JADFRQ010000043.1, read on the forward strand.
CACTAATCATCTGCCGCAGGATTTCTGTGTGCGAATAATGCAGCTCTGAGATATCCAGGGCCGCTACTCCCGTAGAGGCAGAGCGCGGCATGGCGACAACAGGCTCGGCGAGCAGCACCCCTCTCAATCCTGCCAATGGTCCCGCTGCTTCGACAATCTCCTCGACCTCTTCCTGTTCCAATTCCAACTCTGGCGGAACCCGAAATGTTTCAATTGGCCGCATTGCCTCCAGCCATGAGGGAAGTTTTGCACGTGCCAAGACAGGTTCATCTTGTTCTTCCCCCTCCATTTCTTCCTCGCCAATGTCAGCGCCTAGGTCCTGCAACCACGCCGGCATTTCATCCATCGAGGCTTCCGCCGCCAACAGCTGCTGGCCGAATTCTTCTCCTGTCGTATCATCCTCGCTCATGACGAGGGCGGGAACTTGCTCTGCACCTTCTTCGATTTTTTTGTCGCTCTCATCATCCAGCCAACTCGGAGAGATACCACCAAGCTCGACATCCATCTGAGATGGATCGATGTCTGCCAATTGAAATGGGGGCAGTGACAGGGGTTCTTCGCCTTGGTCTTCTTCACCGGCGATTCGATCGATCTGCGATGCATCGACCTGCGCTTCTAATTCCGGGTTGGCATCCGGAGTGTCATCGAAGTTAATTGCTAAATCTTCGGCCGGCGGCTGCTCGAGCGTTTGCTCCATCGTTCTGCCATCGGGGGGTTGCTCGGCTTCGGAAACATCGACACCAAGATCAGCGAGAAAGTCGGAATCGATTAGTGAATCAACCTTATCTTTGTCACTGTCTTGTAACAATTGAAGAGAATCGTCTGCTAAAGAAATGGGTTTCGCCTCACCCTCAAGCTCCTTCTCGTCTGAAACCATCGCCTCAAATGCCGAATCATCTCCCGCATCCCCACGTAGCTCGGCGGGAAGATCCTGAGTAGTCGAAAACAATTCTTCAGTATCAGTGTGGCGATCTAAATCGGCAAAAAGGTCACTTCCCCCATCTTCATCGCCGACACGCTCGAGGAAAAGGTCTGGTTTATTCGATGTGGAAGTGTCATCTTCCTCGGTACTTTGCATTTCTGCAAAGAGATCCTCAAGTTCGGTTCCACCTGCATCGAGATCCGAGGGTTGCTCTGTCTCAGGGAAGAGGTCATCTTTATCCCCTCCCGGTCCAAACGCTTCATAAAGCCCTTCAATAGAAACTTCATCATCAGCGATCGAAGGTTCTTCTGCCTCTGGCGCTGGCGTATCGGCAGGCGGGTATCGATCGAGATCGGCGATAAGATTTTCTAACGCCGGCGAAACATCGACCTCCTCTTGGGCGGCCGGAGGATCAACCGATTTGCCAAGTAAGTCTTCTACGTCTTGCTGGGGTCCAAACTCTTCAAAAAGCGCTTCCAGCGATGTCAGATCATCCGTGAGCACCGGATCCTCGCTAGTGAATGGTTCTTCTCTTTCGTGTGGCAACTGCTCAATGTCAGAAGAACTCTCCAATTCGGCCAACAAATCATCGGCGGTCCCCGGATCAAAGGGGCCGACTTTCAAATCATCAAGTTGTTTAGCTTCTACGGATATCTGTTCACCAGAATCAAACGAATTTTCCAACAGATCATCCGCGCCGACTGTGGAGGAATCTTCATCCTTTTCAGGATGAAGATCAATCGAATCGAGATCGTCCTCCTTAATAAAACTCCACGCTAACCCGTCTTTTGTGACTCCCCCCTCTGGTTGGTCGATATCAGATGCGGATATTTGCTCCTCATCTGATTCAACGGCTTGTTCGCGGGATTCAACGACCTGTTCGTGGGATTCGACACTTTCTGGCGCTTCACCTACCAACCGCTCGTCGGTTAAATCCTCTTGCGGGTGGTCTTCATCGTTTTTTCGTCGATCGCGGATCCTCGCTAACCAATCCGGCACTCGATCTTCAGTTCCTTGATACTCTTCTTCGACGCCTTCAGCTGTGGTCTCATCTTGTGCTTCAGAGGGATCAGGGGCTGACGCAAGCATCGGCTCCGCGAAGGTTTCTTGCGCCGCTTCGAGAAGTTCCTCAGAAGGGTCTTCGAATATTTCAGATGCTGGCGCTTCATCCAGGGCGGCCTTAAGCTCATGAGGAGATTTGTCAGTGGTGAAGTCTAAAGCTGCGGAATCATCCGCTGTTTCGCTTAGTCCAAGGCCTTCCAATCTTCCTAGCAGATCTGTCGATCCGCGTGCCGGATCGGCGGGGAGCTCCTCAGCCCCGACCTCCTCATCCGCCGGCGTTTCATTGCGCATTCTCGAAAGCCAATCGCTTCCTGTGGGTGAAGGTGAAATGGGCTCAATGGGCCTGCTGGCATCGCTGCTATCGCCCCGCGGTTCTTCGGCATCCTGGCCAATAATCAGCGGCGTAATGCGCGCGCCACAAAATTCGCAGACTTGCGCCTCTTCGGCATTGGGTTTGCTGCACATGGGGCAACGAATATCAGCCATTCCATTAATCCCCATAGGGGCGGTCAGCCCCTAGAATAACGCGCAAGCCTGTTGTCGTCGCACCCAGGGCAACTCCAAGAATAATTCCTCGCGCCCCCGCCACAGACCAGACCTGAACAATCCAGGCGCGCAAATTAGCCATCAAGGCGGCCAAGGTCGAATCAGATCCTAATAACCAGGGGCTGTTCCCCATCAGAACGAGTAATGCGGTGGAAACGAACACGACGCTGAAAACGTCTTTTCTGTGAGAGATGAATCGAAATCCGGCGTAGGCCAGCGTTATGGCTAACAATGCGATCAGTCCTGCTTCAATTGGAAGCTGGATATAGTTGAAAAGCAAATTCATAACTTCGAAGTCCGGGCCAAAAATTACGCCAAGCACGATGGTGACCAAGAAGAAAAAAATCAGCACGGCGCTGTATGGCCAGCCCTGCGTCTGGTCATTGACCTTGTTCCAATGCACCGTAAAAAGATTAATCAAGCCTAGAAATAAAGCAGCCGCGGCAATGATCGCCGCCCACTGTATTAAAAGTTGGCGAATGTCCACGCCACCGAGCAGCGGACTGGTGAAAAAATAACCGAGAAGGACAATCACTCCAACGATAAAGGCAACGCTGGCGCCAAAAACATTACCGCGAAATCTCAAGGTACTATCCCTGCTGTGCGAAGCAATACGCCAAAGAGGATAATGGCGACGATTACCAGGCGCACGACATCTTGGGATCGCAAACTGGCTTTATGGAATACGCCGACATCAAGATACGCACCACCAGCAAATATTTCTTCGCCAATCATCGGGTAATCAGCCGTAGCATATAGCAAAGCTTGGGCTTGCACGTCTTCCGTGCCTGCCAATACAAAGACGCCCTCTCTCCGGCCGAAATCAGCCGCCAATGCTCCCTCAATTCCAAACGAGCCGGTAAGAATGTGAACGGCGACCTCTTCCTGGCTCAGCAACGCAGGAATGCCTGCAACATATGAAAATGGAGTAGGTCCCAGCATACGCGCGTAGGTTGACGTGTACCTTGATTCTGCACCAGCATTTCGATAAGCGGAGTAGAGTGTATCTTGGGCAAGGGTGGTCGTCGCACCGTCACCTGTTGAAACAATGAGCGGTTTGTCACTCATCATTGTTGAGGATGCAATTTTGGCGAGGATTGCCAATCCTGCAAAGGTCGGAGCGCTCTCAAAACCAGATAGCGGGCCCGTACCAAGCGAGAGATGAATTCGATCCCCGGATTCGACCGCGCGTTCCAATTCATTTCCCAGTTCTTCATAACCAGGCAAAGGCCGAAAAAAGACGGGCCAGCGGTCGCCAAAGAACGCGAATCCGACCAGTGAACCCAAGAATATTAACAGGATTAAGAACCCGAGACTATCGATCACGATGTTCCTACCTTATCCTGGAGGCAGTTGATCAAAACCGAAATTTCTCCCTCATCCTCGAGGACTCGGGCAAGGTCATGGAACAGCTTGCCCCGTTCCCCGAGCAGAGGTTCTGCGATATAAAGCGCTTGGGCGCCAAAATAATTGAATGGGCCCGCGAATTCGAGCAAGGTTGCAGCAATATCCTGCAATCCCAGGTGTAGCAACCAACGGCTGATTCGGTCGATCCTTTGTCCATTTTTGATCATCCCGCGCAGTATAGCACATCCAAGGCACAGTCACCACAGAAAATAGATTTCTTTCTAGAGTAATTCCGGGCAGCCACATTTCGGATGTTTTACACGGCACGATGCAATTTTGTTGGCGCGCACCCTGCAAATATTTTAGAACGGGTGTTCGATAATAGCCGTGATTAACACGATTTCCCTGCTTTGATTGATCAAGTGATTCCTCAAGGTCAAGAAATGGGTTGCTCAATCGCAAATCGCCTCGCAACACTACATTTGTTGCTGCCGGTACGTGCCGCGTCTGAAAGACGGAGTTAAACAGGAGTTTTAATATTGTAGATAAGAAATTATGCGCGACGGCGCGGTTACGGCCCGCAAACGTGCCCCCCCCCCCCAAGTCGTGTCTATATCAATCAAGCACATAATCTTCATTGCACGGGGATTAGGCAGGTGTCGCGCTAAACGAGAGGGTTCCGAGGAAAACTGAAACTCTAAATGAAGATGGTTTCGATTATAAGATCTGCCAAACTTGCCAGAGCATCCAGGCTTCGAATGCCAGGACTGCTATAAACGCACTCATGATAATGAACCGGACCACACGTTCGCTTGTTCCCAGTTCATTTTCTACAGATTTCGTTCGCGGGGCGATCTCCCTAATCATGCTGCTACGCTGTATTTCTTCCATAACAAGAACTCCGTCATAAATACCGATAAGCTATTCCGTCCCCAAATATATGTACGATCATGCTCACCCAAATGCAATTAACAATGGACCATTCCTGTATTGTTTGGACGCCAATCCATGTGCAAAGCTTACCTGTCAGCTTATATAAATATTGGAGATGACTCAATGAGACAGCGGTACTGTGGATTCAGACAAAAATCGATGCGATGCGCATCGATCTTTAGAATTGCATAGAGTAGGTGCTATCTGTTGCGCGCAATGCTGAATGGACTCCTCGCAGCGTTGAGCCAATTGCAATAGCGATTAGATATTTACCTTTAAGGAATGGACCCCCGTTGCTCCATCCGGACGAACACCTCTCTTCATCGTCTGCTGCAGAATGCCGGAGGCGTCGTAGGCGCGCACATTGAGGGTGTATCTTCCTGGTGAGTATGGCCAATCATAACGCCATTGAACCCACGTCAAAGGACTGAGGGGCGGTTCTCGAAGCTGAGCGACCTCCCATGGACCGTCATTAATTTGAATTTCGACCTTGCTAATCCCGCGTGCCCCCGCATATGCAATGCCTCCTACCCCGATAGGTTCACCTTCCACCAGATCGCCGCTATCATCTACAACATCAATAACGGAGACCGTCACGGGACGAGCTTCTATACTCCATCCTCGTTCCACCCAGTATCCGCGGCCTTCATTGTCAATCGCCGTGATGCGCGCGATCCACTTCGGCTGCTTCATTCCATAGCGGTTGGGAATATAGATCCGCAATGGGAAGCCGTGCGCCGCTGGTAGCGGTTCGTCGTTCATCTCATAAACCAGGAGCGTGCGCTCATCAAGCAAATCTTCGAGGCTCACTGTCTCAAAAAAACCATCCTCCGATTCAATAAATAACGCTTGTGCTTGTGGGAGCAGCCCTGCTTCCTGCATCAGATCGGCAAAACGAACACCCTTCCATTTTGAAGTCCCGGTAAGAGAGCCGCCGATAGGATTCGAGATGCACTGCAGCGTAATAAATTGCGAAATCGATGGGCGATCACGAATTTCCTGCAGCGATAGGGAAAGCGGGTTAAGTACCAATCCACCCACCTCCAGCCTCCACGTTTCTTCGTCCACCTGCCTGGGGACGGAGTTAATATCGATAGTATAAAATGCCTCATTCGTGGTCACTTCCGGCCGCGTCCCCAGGACTGCATCGATCCGTGCTTCAAGGACCTCTTTTGCCGGCGATGCCGCAACCCCTGATGTATCGCGCATATCAACATTTGTGGAAGGTAGAGCAGAAAACGGTTCGTCCTCTCCGCCAAGCAGCTTTGTCAGTCCAACTGTTCCGAGCGAAAACGCTGTTACAGAACCTCCCACGAGATATAAAAACGAACGCCTTGATTGATTCAGATCAGTCGGTCGGCCGGCCATCTGCCCGGCGCGCTGAATCAATTCAGCTACAACGCCTCCCCAAGCGGCAATGGAAAGTAGCGTCCAAAGAATTTCGGCCAGTGCCAAAGATGAGAAGCTGAGACTTGCCTCAATCAGCAGAATAGGAAGCGCCAGAATCAACCCGATCGCAAGCCCGGCCCTCATCGATTGCTTTTCATCTCTGCGCAGATAGATCCCAAGCAGTGCACCGAGCAATACACCTACAGTGGCGAATAGAATGATGGCAAGCAAATTCTCAGCGAATTTCGCCGACCGATCGAGCTGGCCTACATCAATTAGGTTGACCACAAAAACAATCGAATCAATCCCCGCGGTAACCAAACCGCCAGGGAGAGTCCTTCCCATCCAATCGAAGACATCAAACGGGAAAAATGGCAACCCAAATAAGACTTGTCCCAGATAGTTAACGGCCATATATGCAAAGCTAGTTAGGCCTCCGAGAACCATTCCAACGCGTACCCCGGCGTTGCTAGCAGATTGCGTTTCTGACTCCATTCAGGTTTCCTTCTTGTCCGACTTGGATTTGATTATAGTCGGAAATATTAACTGCTGATTAGAGAAAGCTTACATTATGCGTTTGAGAATTGCTGAAACGAGGGGAGAGTATGATATAAGATCAGCTTCCTTCCTTGGCGTGTTTTGGCCTACTCGTGTGCCAATAACCTTCAACACCGAGCGGTCAATAATTGCATGCACAACGGACAACAGAAAACGAAAACCGCGCTTGGCTTATTCGTTGTCGGCCGAGCGCGGTTCTTGAGGAGAATGCCTGATAGATAACAGTATTATCGAATAGGATGAGAGCATTCTTAGAGAACGTTAAGAATCCGCTTAATGATTTATTTTTCTCCAGAAATCTGCGAATCGGATTGGGCTGAAGTGGTCATGAAAATATTTCGACCTTACGTCATACACAAATCCTGTGATTTGTGCATTCGCCGCTAAGCCCTTCGATTCTCATTGCGGCAAAACAGAGTTTAATACCCATGGATGATTGGCGCCCACAAAGCGTCCCACGATTAACCCACACGCTCCATGAAATTTTTCTGATCGTTCATTCTCTGAGTCGCTGATACATAGGACCCTGCTGGTGATAATAATGGAAAATAGAGGCTGAGAAGAAAGGCGCGCGGATACTCTGACATTCATCCAAAACACGGCGCATGGGCAGCGCGCGCCGAAGCTTCTTGTCTGTTTCCGGAACATCTGAGGGAACCGCCGAGCATCTTCACACTTTCCACCGCGAAAAATATGATTGTCCCTTTTGCTCGGCACTTCTTCACTGATCCGATCGAAATTACTCCTGCCCTAGAACCAATAGGCATAATCGGCAAGCAAGTTAATCCGTTGGATCTGCGGCTTCGAGGTTTACATTCTGCAATACTTCTGAACTTGAGACGTTTTTCTCCTGTATTTCAGCTGCTGGACATAAGAATCGTTTTCTGGTACCATTTCGGTCTGTGGGTAGCATGCAAGTTCTCTACGGAAGTCGCTAGACCTTGGCCTGAGCGCTCTGCTCAGGCTAATTTGGTGAAACCGGTTAATAACTGGTGAGCACGACCCCAAAGAACGAAACAAGCACCTAACAAAATACTTCCGTAAGGAGAAAGAAATAATGTCAGATAGACATACTGGAACCGTCAAGTGGTTTAATGGCGGCAAGGGCTATGGCTTCATCGAGCGCGAAGATGGTGACGATGTATTCGTTCACTTTTCCGCGATTCGGGGAGACGGATATCGCAACCTCGAAGAGGGGCAGCAGGTGGAATTCGATATCGAACAGGGCCCAAAGGGTTTACAGGCTGCAGACGTAGACCCAATGTAATTCCAAAATTGCAGCAAAAAGATCCCCCTTTCGAGGGGGATCTTTCATTTAATGCTGTCCCGGGAATTTTATCCATCCCATGATGCGTAATGGGCGGAAGAAACTTGGGTCAGCAATTTAGCTGTGCGCTGCAAGATTATTAAAATCATCTCTTTGCATGTAGTTTGCGGCCTGGATTTATTTTCCCTGTTCCGCGCGACTTTGATTGTATATTTGACGTATAGCTGAACGACCGGGTAAACAATCCAAATTGGTTTTTGGGGTAATTCAATTAAGGAGAATAGAATGACGGACGAGATAAAGAAACTTTATCGCTCGAGGACGAATCGTGTATTCGGAGGCGTGGCTGGCGGGCTGGGAGATTATCTGGCCATTGATTCGTCGTTGATTCGGTTGTTCTTCATCGCCTTCGCACTTGCTGGTGGCCCTGGGTTCCTGGTCTATATCATTATGCTTGTGGTCGTCCCTGAGGGGCCGCTCCCGCAATAAGACGCGCCATCAAAATCCTAAGGTATTTACATTTGGGCAAGGGCGGTAGCCGGGATTTAAATACCCTGCGCGTTCCATCACCACGATCAGATCGAATCCACGTGAGGGCGTTCAACACGCCGACCGTCCAAGGTTTTTTTGCTCCAATTGAAAACATACTAAAAAACAGATTCCGTTTCGGAGAGCCACCCTTAACTCTTCGCTCCCATCGTTCCTCATGCTGATGAACAACCGCATGGGAATTGCACCAATCAATAGAAGCAATTTCAGCTTTTAAATTGCGGCTATAATCTTTGATTGTCGAGAGCCATGACAAGTGACCCTAAAGTTTCCTCCGCGCTAGATCAATCCCAGGAGCGCCTCGCCTTGCGTGGTGCGCCTTCCTATGTGTGGCGTGAGGGTCAAAAACGTCGCTTCGATCTCATTAACCATTTCGCCGGCTCCCGAATAGTCGGCTCAGTGCTCGACCTCGGTTGTGGAGTCGGTGTTTATCTGCAGCGATTCGCGCAGAGGAGCGATTCTGCTTTTGGTCTGGAGTACGATTTTCAGCGTGCGCGCGTCGCACAGGAGCAGGGTCTTTCGATTACTTGCGCAGACGGAGTAAAACTTCCCTATCCGACGAACCATTTCGATCTCGTTCTCTCTCATGAAGTTTTAGAACATGTGGCAAATGATCGCGCCGCGCTGGAGGAAATTGTCCGTGTTTTGCGACTTCCCTACCCCGCACAGCAGATACCCGGCGGGCGATTGATCATTTTTGTTCCTAATCGGGGCTATCCTTTTGAAACACACGGCATTTATTGGCGTGGTCGCTATCTATTTGGAAACTTTGCTTTCGTAAACTACCTTCCCCACCGGGTACGGGATAAAATTGTTCCCCATGTTCGTGTTTACAACAAACAGGATCTGGAGCGTGTATTCCAAGATCTTCCCCTACGAGTAATTCACCGCACGATCCTGTTCGGTGCCTACGACAATATCATAGCCCGATGGCCGCGCCCAGGAAAGTTATTGCGGTCCATCTTGCATTTCTTCGAAAAAACGCCACTACGTGCGTTTGGCTTATCGCATTTTTGGATTTTGGAGCGTGTGCGGGACACGTAATCTCCCAAAAAGAGACGGATGCCCCAATAGGCAGACAGTCGCTGTCCCGCGGTAAGTCATCGGTTGCGCCCAAGCCCCAATTCGTGACGGAGCAGAAACTACGCATCAAATCCCGCGTCAATGATTCGCTCGAATTTCGCCTATCTCCTGCACATCGATCGGCACTCCTCCGATTTCTTGCGGCAATTGATCCTCAGGGCTTAATGCACTCGAAGAAACCTTTTGCCTAACCATCACCACCAAGACGACTTCTTCGGTTATCTCGCCATCTTTTTGCCTTAGACCAATTCCAATGCCTATGACATTATTCTTTTCGAGCAGCTCGGTTCCATATTTCTCCTTGGCCAGGCGCGCATTCTCGAATGCGGTTAACTCGTTTGTTGCATTCATAGGTACACCTTCAGACCATCCAGAACATCTTGGATCGGATTATAAATTGTGACCTGATCGGAGCCTGCAAAAAGAAGCCCGACTGCAAGCAGCGAATCTTGGGCAACCAACAGTGATCCAGAATCTCCGGGAGCCGACATGGCGGTCGATATTATTTGATTTTCGAAACGCGCAGCGCGTGCACCATAATTCACATCTACCGTGGCATCGACAACCGTAATCTGCCCCGTCGTAAATCCCGTCGATCGCCCAGATTTTCGAACGCGCATCCCCAAAGTGGCGGGAGCCGTACCACCAAGCACGCCAATATCTAAAATGTTATCTGAAATTTCTATCCCACTGTCGGGCGAGGCAACCGCCGCGTCGATAATATTTATGGCCTGCGGGTTCTGCTGAATCGCCATAAGACGGTGCCTCGAACCCAGCCAATTGGCAATTTTGTTAAGCAGGCGAGCGACTAACATCGCGATGCTGCAGCTCGCAGGTTCGGCGCTAAACTGGATCGGCTGAAACCTTTCCAGGTGCCCTACGGTATCACGCTCGATTTTTCCCCCATCGGCTGTGCCCGGTTGGAGAATAATATCGCCAACGGATGCTGCGTTGCTGTTTGCAAGTACATGGTTGTTGGAAAGGATAAGCCTTTCATTGCTCGCAAGATCGCGCACCATGCCCCCCATCGTTCCAGCCGTCACTTTAAAATGACCGATGCTCACCCCGCCAGGAATCGGCCGCCAGCGATCCGTTGTTTCTTGCAAGGCACGAACTTCACCAATCTCAACAACATCGGTGTCGACATCTCCGTAAGACGCGGGAATAAGGGCGCTTGGATTCAGCGCTTGAAGCGGAAGCTTTTTCGATACGAGGACGACAATGCACATTTCATCGGTGCGCTTTCCTCGCTGAACTTTGTACCCCACGCCAACACCAACTACATTCTCTTTCTGCATTATTACTTTTTGATGGGTTTTTTTAATAAAACTTATTTCCGCACGATGTGCCATTGATTCTCCCCGCTCTCCGCATAGATTCCCGCGCAGGCCGAAAAATGCGAGTTAGAAGTTTGGAATGGACTCTTGTTCATGAGAAAAGATTGAATGATGCTCTGCTTAATTCGTCCTCCCTCACTTCGAGAACACACGAAGAGATCATACATTCACAATGAGAAGAGGGTGCTCGGCGTTAAGTATCGAATCCAACATTTTCCTTATTGGCAGATGCTGCCGAGAATTCTAATCCGCGCGTTCTTCTATCGGAACCCACTTTCTCCCAAGTTCGCCACTATAGGCTGCGCGCGGTCGAATTAGGTTGCCTTCATCAATTTGTTCAAGGACGTTCGCCGACCAGCCCCCAATTCTCGAAATCGCAAATGTAGGGCTGAAAAGCTTCGTGGGAAGACCTACCCCGTGCAGCAAGAGCGCCGTGTAAAACTCAACGTTGGTTTGCAATTTTCGTCCGGGTTTCAGCTCTTCAAGCACTTGAATAACGACTTTTTCCACTCTTCTCGCGTCCTCATACAATTGCGTATCCCCAGCACCCATAAAGAGTTTTTCCGCCGCGCGGCCCAGTACATCTGCCCGAGGATCACGCACCTTATAGACGCGGTGGCCAAACCCCATGATCCGGCCATCCGCTTGGACGACTTGCCTGACGTAAGCATCCGCTTCCTGGCTAATCGAATTGCCGCTCTCGGCAACTCGCTTCTGCAGATCAAACACCATGTCCAGAGCCGGGCCGGGTGCTCCACCGTGAAGCGGGCCCTTCAGAGCGCCGATGGCACCCACAATTGCCGAGTACATGTCAGATTGTGTACTAATAATCACGCGCGCAGTGAACGTCGATGCATTCATCCCATGGTCAATCACCGTATTTAAGTAAGTCTCCACCCCGCGTTCTGCATCAGGATGAGGTTTCTCGCCAGTGAGCATATAGAGGTAATTGGCAGCGTGATTGAGCGCCTCATCAGGCTCGACAGGTTGCTTGCCCTCATGCAGACGCCAAAATGTGGCAACTATGGTGGGTGCCGCGGCGGCAATAGCTATTGCTCGGCGAAGATTGGTAGCACGCGTATTATCGTAAGGATCTGCATCTTGCAGACTAAGCGTGTCCACTCCAATTCTCAATGCGTCCATAGGTGGAAGATTGCGTTCTGCAGCTTTTTCGAGAACTGTTCGCGTGATACCGTGAATTGTGCGCGCAGATACCATCTGTTCGCGCAAAGTACTCAACTCCGATGCATTAGGTAGGCGATCGTTCCATAAGAGGAATAGGGCTTCCTCAAACAAGGCAAATGGAGCCAAATCATCCAGAAGAAATCCGCCGATAACCAATTCCCCCGCTTCGCCATCAACACGGCTTAGTCGAGTTTCCGTTAGAATAACTCCAGCCAGACCTCGTGCGATTTTTGCCATACTTTTCCTCCAAAACTGGTTTTTTTGGTAACTATCCGATGAACAATAAAGTCATCGTTTTCACTGATTCCCTCTATCACAGGAAGCGAACTCGAACCTTTCACACGGTCCCGAATGCCTTAATCCGCCAGCGGGGAAGCAACGAAGATGCAAACTTTAGATGTGAATCGCATGCCCTTCCGCGTCATGCGCCGCTTCCATTAACACCTCACTGAGCGAGGGATGGGCATGCACATTGCGTGCAATTTCAGCCGGCGTCAGCTCCATCATCTGTGCCAATGTGAGCTCCGGCAATAGTTCGGTGACTTCAGGACCGATCATGTGTGCGCCCAATATTTCCCCGTAGCGCGAGTCGACGATTAGCTTTACCCAGCCCTCGCGTTCACCAAGTCCAAGCGCCTTTCCATTCGCGATGAATGGGAAGCGGCCAACTTTGATTTGAAAGCCGTGTTCTTGTGCCGCTCGTTCTGATAATCCAAAGGAGGCCACTTGTGGATGACTGTAGATTGCGCGGGGCATCATTTCATATTCAAGAGTTGCTGATGCGACATTGGCAATGTTCTCCGCGCAAATGATTCCCATCGCCGAGGCAACGTGCGCAAGCATAAGCTTCCCAGTCACATCGCCAATTGCCCAAATTCCGGGACTATTTGTCGCCATCCTGTCATCTATGATGATCTCATCGCGCTCCGAAAGGTCGACTCCAACAACATCCAGGCCCAGATCTTGAGAATTGGGTCGAAAGCCAATCGCCATTAGCACTTGCTCGGATTCAAGAATCTGGGATCCTTGCTCGCCAGCAGTATGGATGCGAACAAACCCGTCGTGATTTTCGACCTTTTCAACTCTTGTACTGGTATGAATTTCGATTTTCTTGCGGGCCAAAATCTTGGCCAATTCTTGACTCACTTCCTCATCTTCCAGTGGGGCAATCCGAGGAAGCATCTCAACCAGCGTCACTTTTGCGCCGTAATCATTCCATATGGTCGCAAATTCCAGGCCGATCGGTCCCGCACCCACAATAACAACCGACTGCGGAAGACCTTCTTGCAAAATTGCCTCCCGATAGGTGAGGATCTGCTTGCCGTCAATCTCGACGCCTGGGACTACCATCGAGGAAGCGCCCGTGGCAAGGACAATGTTTTTTGCTTCCAATTCGAGCGTGCCATCTGCTTGGCTTATGCTTAGTTTGTTTTGATCGGAAAATTCGGCTTGACCCATATGAACGTCGATATTGTTTTTCTTCATTAAAAAATCAACGCCTTTTACCAACCGATCGGATACTTGGCGGCTGCGTTTAACCGCAGCGCCATAATCAAGCTCCAAACCCTCGATTTTGAAGCCGAATTCACTCCCGCGATGGCGTAAGGTATGCGCCACCTCGGCATTCTTAAGCAGCGCTTTCGAAGGAATACAACCGACGTTGAGGCATACTCCACCCAGCCATTCGCGATCGACGATGGCTGTTTTCATTCCCAGTTGGGCGGCGCGAATGGCGCAGACATAACCCCCTGGCCCAGCGCCAACCACGATTACATCATATTCTTGCATGCAGTATTCCTCCGCCAATGTTTAGATAATTGCCAATGTTTTCTACTTTGCCCGGCAGACGACCCCTATGCTTTTCTGACCGCGCTTCCTCTGACCGGCGCGAAGCTCAACCCCAATTTTCAAGTCTCGAGACTACGGTGTTCAAGAAATAATCCGCGATCGCCCCATCCAAAATGCGATGGTCAAAGGTCAGGGTTAAATACACCATCGGCCGAATGGCAATGGCATCAGAATGATGCCCGGCATCGGTACGATTCCCTGCATCGGGCCCGGCCTCCAGCACCACGACTCTCTTCTGAACCTTTCCTATACCCAGAATGGCTGCCTGGGGTTGGTTAATAATCGGTGTAGCAAATAAAGATCCTGAACCCCCATGATTGGTAATTGTAAATGTCCCCTCCTGTACCTCATCGGGGTTTAATTGATGGTCTCGAGCGCGGGAAGCCAAATCCTCAATGGATCTTGCCAGCCCCAGCAAGGATGCTTGATCCGCATCCTTGATGACGGGCACAATAAGTCCTTCCTCTTTCATCGATACGGCGAACCCAATATTAACCTTACTGTGCAGATGAATGCCGTCATCAGCCCAACTGGAATTGGCGATCGGCCACTCCTTCAACCCGGCAACCGCAGCACGAACAAAGTACGCCAAATAGGTTAATTTCACGCCATCGCGTTTAAAGCTAGCCTTTTGCTCGCTGCGATGGGCAACCACCCGGCTAAGATCGGCTTCCATAATCGTCGTCACATGCGGGCTTGTTTTTCGCGAGCGCAACATGTGTTCTGCGATTGATTTGCGAATGATTGTGATCGGAAGCACAGAGCCTGCCCGGGCGCTGCTTGAACGCGGCGGTAATCCTTTTGACCCGTACACTTCCTCAGAGGGCCGGAATAATTCACCGGAGCCAGGTTCTTCCCAGGGCGCTGTGTGCGGTTCTGCCTCTATAAAAGCCAAGACATCCTTCTTCGTTATTCTGCCCTCGCGCCCAGTGCCGCTCACCTGGCTCAAATCGATCTCACGCTCCACAGCGATACGCGCTACCACGGGTGATATGAAACGATCAGAGGCGCTTGTGATCTTGACAGGACTCGGAGCCGCTTCCGCAGGTTTTTCCGTGGGCGGCGCTTTTTTCACGGGTGCAATCGCAGTCGAATCGGGAACAGACTCGCCCGGTTCGCCGAGCATCGCTACTATTGTCCCGGCCTGAACGGTTTGATCTTCCCCAAAATAGATTTTTAAGACAGTTCCGCTCCCCGGAGAAGGGATTTCTGTATCGACTTTATCCGTATTTATTTCCAGCAAGGGCTCAAATTCCTCGACTGTCTCACCTTCCTCCTTCAACCATTTTGTAATCGTTCCCTCGACGATTGATTCTCCTAACTGCGGCATACGTACTTCAATCGACATTTTGTGCTCCACTCTCTATGGCGGAAAACCAGAATAAGCCGTAGCTCAACCTTGCTGCGAGGTTGCATACCAAGCGGGCGTATTGGGTGCGGCAGTCCCAATGTCGCCTTTTCCGCGGATGGTACTCCTCCAATGAAGATGCCCGCAGGTAGGCGCGGGGTGCGCGATTCTGCACTTAATACTCGGCCATCGAACGAATGCCTGCGGCAATTTTGGATACATCGAGCATAAACCAATCCTGCAACGGATGGCTAAACGGGGCCGCGGGTACATCAGGCCCTGCAAGCCGCCGGATTGGGGCATCAAGGGATACAAATGCCTTCTCTGCGAGGATAGCACTTATTTCTGCTCCATAACCTCCAGTGAGGTTACCTTCATAAACGATTAATGCCTTGCCGGTTTTTTCCACGGATTTGAGGATCGTTTGCTCATCGATAGGGAGCAACGTGCGCAGATCCACTACTTCGACATCAATCCCTTCCTCGGCAACTATTTCCGCGGCTTGAAGGGTGTAGTAATGCATCATTCCATAAGCAAAGACGCTTAGGTCCTTACCTTGGCGGGAGATGGATGCCTGCCCTATGGGTACAAGCAGATCATCCTCTTCAGGTAGCTCACCTTTGATCAGGCGATAACCCTTTTTAGGCTCAAAATAAATTACAGGGTTCGGATCGCGAACGGCCGATTTTAGCAAACCCTTGGCATCCCTTGGATTGGACGGAACAACTACTTTTAGGCCTGGCACATGTGTGAAAAACGCCTCTACAGATTGGGAATGGTAAAGGCCCCCACCAATACCACCGCCATATGGCGCACGGATTACCATAGGCACAGTCCAGGCGCCATTTGATCGATAACACATTTTCGCCGCTTCGTTAACGATCTGGTTGAATGCCGGATGGATAAAATCGGCAAACTGAATTTCGCAGATCGGGCGCAGCCCATAAAGCGCTGCGCCAATACCCATCCCAACAATTGACAATTCGGCTAACGGGGAATCGACTACTCTGCTGCCACCGTATTTTTCATATAACCCTTCTGTTGCTCGAAATACCCCACCGCGCGGCCCAACATCTTCCCCAACGATAAAAACGCGTTCATCACGCGCCAGTTCCTCATCCATCGCCTGGCGAATTCCCTCGATCAAGGTAACTTCAGCCATGGCGTATATCCTCCGCGTAAACCGGGTAGCTGGCATCCTCTACATCAGGATAAGGTGTGTCCTCCGCGAATTTTATCGCTGCATTAACTTCCTCTTTTGCGCGTGATTGGAATTTTTCTTGTGCAGCTTCGGTGATAATGTTTTGTTGAATAAGGTAATCACGAAATGCATTGACGGGATCTTTTTGTTTCATCTCCTCAATTTCTTCTCGAGAGCGGTACATTCTATCGTCATCATCTGAGGAATGCGGCGTCATGCGCAAAACAGTCGCTTCGATAAGCGTGGGCCCTCCTCCTGCGCGAGCACGATCAGCCGCAGATTTGACGGCGTCGTAGACCTCGATCACGTCCAATCCATTAACCGTAATCCCAGGAAGACCCAAGCCGTTCGCCTTTTCAGCAACATTGGAGACGGCCATTTGTTTTGATCGAGGAACCGATATTGCGTATTCATTATTCTCAACAAGGAATATGACGGGCAACTGATGAATAGCGGCCCAATTAACTCCTTCATACCATTCCCCTTGAGATGTTGACCCCTCGCCAATGGAAGTTAATACAATGGCATCATCACCGCGATACTTTATGGCGAATCCAATACCCGCGGCGTGGGGAGTTTGCGTTCCCACCGGCGATGAAGTACTGATGATATTTGCGCGCCTCAATCCCCAATGACTCGGCATTTGACGAGCGCCGGAACTGGGTTCTCCCTTTTTACCCATCAGCCCTAAAGCAAATTCGGCGGGAGTCAATCCAAAGGCCAATACCATCGCCAGGTCGCGATAGTAGGGCACCAGCCAATCTTTACCCCTCTTTAAGGCGAACGCAGCTCCCACCTGAGCCGCTTCATGGCCGATCCCAGAAATGTGAAAGGGAAATTTTCCTTGCCTATGTAGCAACCATGCTCTTTCATCGATGCGGCGTGAGAGCAGCATAATCCAATACATTTCCAGCATAAGTTCATGCGTTAGTTCAGTCTGGATTTTTTCACGCACTTCCATCGAATTGCCTCCTCTACATTCTTGTGTAGATCCCTTCCTGTTTTTAATCTGGAAAATTCCTATGCGATCACTTACTGAGGGCTCCTACAATAACTTGCTCAATTGCGGCTTCCCCTCGTTCCATTGCTCCATCAAGCGGTGCCAATGTTCTTATTGTTCAGAGTGGTCTTCCAAGCAGCGCAATAAGTGTAGAACGGGATGGCGAAACGCACGACGCATTGAGATCCTCGTTGCTCGCGGGCGAACCGCCCATATTCGCTTGGCAATTATTTTTGCTGTGACAGCGGCGGCCCTTCGACATTTTCTTCGAGACGCTCCGCTACAATTTCCGCAATATCTTTAACATTGATTGTATTTCCGGCGGAGCCTGCCGCATCCGTGAGCATAATCATACAGAAAGGACAACCCACTGCAACTTCGGATACCCCAAGGCTCTCTATCTCGCGCATCCTTTCCGCGCTTACTCTCGACTCTCCCTGTTCTTCTTCTTTCCACATCTGACCACCGCCGGCACCGCAGCAAAATGAATCCACGCCAGAGCGCGGTAATTCCTGCAATTCAAGGCCCACGTTGAGCAATGATGCTCTTGGCGAATTAACGATATTGTTCTGTCGACCCAAATAACATGGGTCATGAAATGTGATCGTATCCTTATCTGTATCGTTTGAAACCTTTAGGGCATTTGAATCGAGAAGCTCCTCAATCAATTGTGAATGGTGGATAACTTCATAATTTCCCCCAAAGTCGGGGTATTCATTGCTGAGCGTGTGCAAACAATGCGGACAAGTTGTTACGATACGTTTTTGTGAGAGTTTATTCAAGGTTTTTACATTTTGCGTGGCTAATTCATTGAAGATATATTCGTTCCCGGCGCGCCGAGCAGAATCTCCAGTGCAGCGTTCCTGCGTGCCAAGGACTGCATAATTTACCCCAGCATTTTCAAGAATTTTGGCAAATGCAGATGCCGTTTTCTGCGCGCGTGCGTCTGTTGCTGGTGCGCAACCCACCCACCAGAGAATATCCGCGTCCGGATTTTGATCGATTGTGGGTATGTTCAATCCTTCCGCCCAATTCAATCGCTGATCCGGAGCAATATTCCACGGATTTGCAGCGCGCTCCATCCCCCGAAAGGCAACTTGAAGTTGCTCAGGGAATACGTTCTCGGTAAGGACCAAATGCCGGCGAATCTCGAGAATATCGCGCATCGGTTCAATCCCTACGGGGCAAACTTCGATACAAGCCCCGCAAGCCGTGCATGCCCAGACGGCTTCAGGCGTAATCGCGAAATCCAGCAAAGTTTCACTACTTTGCTCTCCCTTGGCTAAACGTGAGCTTTCCTGGTTGATAAAATAGCGCTTGTTGATCTCCAGTGCTGCGGGAGAAAGAACTTTACCCGTTTCGTATGCCGGGCAGGCATCTTGACACCGATTGCACATGATACATGCGTAAGCATCCATGATTCCCGACCAGGACAAATCTTCCAGGCGCTGGGCGCCGAATTGCTCAATGCTGCTATCCTCAAAATCAAGCGCGCTAAGTTCTCCCATGGAGCGGCGTTCTGGCTGCAGCAAAAAATTGATCGGCGCCATAAATAAATGAAGGTGCTTTGAACGAGGAAAATAGGGGAAAAAGAGCATGATAGCGCCGAGCGCTCCCCACCAACTTAAATGTCTGGCGAGATTGAGGGAACCCTCTTGCCAAAATCCCCATAGACGCGCAACAGTCGAGGCAAACGGCTGCCAAATATCGCTCCCCGTGATTGCTATCTGAAAGCTTTCGCCGAGCAACCTGGCTCCCACATGGAATAGGATAAAAGCGCCTACAATTAAGGAGTCGCGCCGGATGCCTTTTCTCGCCTTCGGATGCAGCAATGTATCCTGGCGGATCTCCAATGATGTTGGCCGAACGATAAATCGCCTAAATAAAAGGGAGAGCATCCCCACCAGCACAAGAACACTGAAAAAATCAGCTGCAAGACGACCTAGGTTTCCGATCATGCCACTTCCCAGAAATTCGTAATCCGGGATATAACCGCGCAACACGTCCCCGAAATTGACGAGCAAGTAGTAGATAAACCCCCAGGCGACAAACGCGTGCATAAGGCTGGTGAGCTTGCGTGCTCGAAAAACGGTGCTGAACGACAGCGTCTTTGCAAGCACCCCAATTAATCGGCGGGGCAAGAGATTCCAATCGGGTTTCCCGTTGCCCCTGCCAATAATTTTGACTATTTTGTGCGTCGATTGAACTATGAATAGCGCCGTTGCAAGTGAAGCGAGAAGAAAGAGGATTCTTTCAGGGTCAGTGAGCATAAACTAAATCCATAGGCTGAGGCTATGCACAATGCTTTGCAGAGGACATGATCTTCAAGGTGCAAATTCAACGCAAGTGTACCATATGGGACATTTGCGTCCTACATGCCAAATCTCACTAAAAACGTAGTTTTTCTGCGGAACACAAAGCGATCTTTTAATCCACGAAGATATCGACTTTCAATTCATGTTGGTACGTACCCCCCTGTTGTAGGCGTGCTCCTTTATCTAGCTTAAACGTGGAGACTCTGTCGAAAAAGGAACAACTTCATCCACCCGGAAATCATAATCTTACCTTTCCTAAATGACTATCAACGACCGGACGTATGCGGCAACCACCCCCGAGCTTTAGCTCGCAGCTTTAGCTCGCAGCTTCAGCTTGCAGATTTAGCTTGCTGCTTCCATTCGCCTATTCAGGATACGTTGAACATACACCTGGTTGAGAGATGAGGTGTATTCGATTGTTTTATGCACAGCCCTAGTTGTTCGAGCGAAATTAAAGTATATGCGGGACGCACAATACGTCCCGCATGTTTGGATAACAGTGGTTGCATTTATGCTGCGCGTGCGTGGGTAATTTCCTGCTCACCCGTTAGATGTAGTTTATGCGTGGCCATATATCCTCGCATGTCTTCCAATGCAAGGTCATACATCTCAATTAATTTCGTGTCTGGGCCCTTAAACCTGCGCAAGCCTTGCAGGACACACGGGGTACATCCGCGCATTGCCCTGTAAGAGTCCGTTTCGCACTCCATGCAGCCGTTAAGTCGGATCATGGAAAGTGAAAACGCCAGGCTTTCTATATGATCTTGTGGGAGGCAATCAACCCTGTCGATTAATTGCTTCCATTCCGGTCCCCGAGAATTTCGAATATGCGGAATCGTCTCAGGTGAAAACAAAATATCATTATCTGTATACATACCCTTAATCACTCCCCTAACCAATAGTATTTTTTGCGCCGCCGACCGGTGCCGTATTATTGTAGAGCGAAGTACTAGAGTACTTGCACGGTACTTTGGTACTATAGGCCAATTAATCCCCAATTAATGGATTTTGGGGTCAACCAGCAAAAGTTGCCGTTAGATTAGTCCAAATACGGTCAATTTGTGCTAAATCAATTGAAGTGCTCGGGGTTTGCCAATCCCACGACAGATAAGGAAGAAATAATATTTCTCTGAATACCTAGGTCTCCTGCAGGGGCTGTAAAACAGTATTTCGACCTCACCGACTAACCTTCCATAGCTGGCTTGGTGCCTAGAAAATAATGGGGGATGCAATTTGGTCAAGGGCTAAAACTGTGAGAGGGGGACAGTCCGAGGAATGCTGAATTGTTGTTATCACAGCCCATTAAACGATGGGAATGAGTCACAAGAAACGTGTTTCCGCAGGCATGGCCTGTAGAAAATATTAATGGCCTGCATTTTCACGGCGTAATCGCTACGCCGAAGGAGCGCACGTTTTGGGAATAGGCCTCTGTTGCTTTTACTGGTTGAAACATTCAGGGGGGTTACGCGCCACCGGCGCCGTAGAGCGCTGGGTCTGTTGGGGTGATATTGGAAGGATCCCAAATATGGATTGTAGTACCCTTTTCAGCCCAATTATAGATCCATTGTGCATCGGCGGGAGCGAGGTTTACGCAACCATGCGATTGCTGGTATCCATAGTTATTATGCCAATAGGTACCATGAATTGCATACGACTGATCATAGTAAAGTACCCATGGGACATCTTGCAGAGAATAGAAATCTGAACGGTCTGCCTCAAACGCACCTGACATATTGGTTCTATCCAATTTGGCATAGACCTGGAATACGCCGGGCTGCGTCCACCATCCCCTCAACCCGCTGGCGATTGCCGTCGCAAAAACCAACTCCCCATTCTCGTAAGCTGCCAATGTTTGTTCGAAGAGATTGACCGAAATCCAGCGATCATCCTCCACACCTTCGGGCTTGGTTAAATCGGGCGTCACCATTGCAATGTTACGCTGCTCGATCCATTCGCCGGGGGCGATCATGTACCACTCGTACTCCCCGACAGTAACCGCATCGTAAACACGAACATTCTCAAATCTGTAGTAGGTTTTTGATGTCTGCAGCTGGTCGCGCCCGGGAGCGATATACGAGTTACCGCCGCGCATGATCCAGCCAAAGGGACGATCTGGTGTTTGCGTAAATGTGAGCCCGAGAAAAGTAGGCGTTGAGATCCGAGAAACATTATCGCCGCGGATGAATTCTCCAGGCCCAATTTGGTACGCAATTTTACCTTGTGATTCGAATCGGTCTGTCCAAGATACATACACGAAACCGCGACCCAAGG
>JADFRQ010000044.1 GCA_022561215.1 Chloroflexota bacterium
GTCCGCGTGCCGGTATAAAAATCGCTCCATGATTTCAGAAAGTCGGATCAAAATTGGATTGCGCAAGATTCCCAACGCTACTGCAAATGAAGGCCAAAGATCACGCACTTCAAGAAGAAATCCCGCTCCTTTCATGCGCGCGAGCAGCCAGGCCGTGATTGCTTGAAAAAGAGGCGGGGACGTTCCCCAGACAATATCAACCTCTCGAATGCTGAAGCCCATCAACAAGGATGAAATCATGAAACTTAAGTAGCTCAAAATTCGCTGAGGGAAAGATTTATGATAGCCGCGATAGGTGAAAGACTTAATAATCCTCACGCCCATCTCGTCCGTTTTGTCATCGCGCCCATCCATTGGGCGGAGTCTTTTGCCGGTTAGATAATTGATTTGTCCCGTAATTACGGTGACCTGATGACCCCGCGCGACAAGTTTTCGTGCGATCTCATGATGTCGAGTTCCCCCAGGTTCATTCACGGAGGCAAATGCCTGGTGGATCAGCAGGATATGCATGTCAAAAATCCAGGTGTTCTTCCCTATAGATTGCCTGGCTTTTGCCATTGCTTGGCGTATCCAATCGAATTTCAAAATTGGAGGGATCAGCAGAGCCAAGACTCCATTTGGATATCATCCTTAACGGCGCCTTTCCATTGATGGCGATTGCCAGGAATAAGGCAGGTTGTTTCACAGAGTAAGATGGTGAGAACCAGCCGAGCAGTCCCTCGCTCTTGACTCTCAGCTCGCCGGCGAGCCGTTGTCCGGCACGAAACATGGCGTAGGTTATGTCCGGACCTGAAAAATCCAAGCGTACATTGCCCGCCGTCGATTCGTAATGAAGAATAGTGCCCTCGATTTCCCACTTACCATCGCGCAATAGCCAGCCAACCCGTAGGCTATGTTCTCCAATTCCGGTCAACTCATCAACCACGGTCCATAAATTATTTCCCGCCCGAATTAACGTGCGCTTCGCCAATACGCCGATTTTTGCGTACCCATCATGCTCGGCGACGACAACCTGCATTTGACCACTCGGAGTGCTCTTCGATTCCAGAAACCTACCTTGCGCCCAATGTAGCCACAGAAAACGACCCCTTCTCTGCATGGGTTCAAGCTCATCAACCAACATGCCATTATGAACGTTTGCCGCGGCAAGGCCATTTTGCCATGGCATTGGGCCGTTGTAGAGATAGGTTCCCGCGTCCAAGATTATGTTTTCACCACCCCACCAAAGATCGAGATGCAATTGATCGCTGTGACCTGGGCGAGAGCTGAAGTGTGCACAACGCAACATCGCCCATGATGTCGTGCTTTTCATAAATACAAGACCGGCGTGGGGATAGATGCGCGGGTGCTGCGCCTGCAATTGTTTCTTAGGCTGACGATTGTCATTCTCGGAGCCAGCATGCTCTCTGTCGGAGAATTCGCTGGCAGGGACCCCCAGCCAAAACCCCGCTTCATCCCATGCCCCGGCAGTATAGGCACTTCTGCCACGAAGCACATAATGGGCGAATTGAAGGAGCGGTCGGAAATCACGATGATGCGCGGTGCTGAGCGGAAATAAATGGCTGCCATCATTATGCCCATAATTGGAAGCCGATCCTGATAATGGATCGGTCATTTGTCTCAGCAGCTCACTGCTCTTGCGCAGCAGATCGGCGCAGCGCGTTGAAAAGGGCTCAAGGTTGAGCTTCGCTAGTTGAAATGCCCAGAGCAGAGCATACAGGGCGTGGCGATGGTAGTTGGCGGAGTGTTGTACATAGCCGCCATCTGCAAATATTTGAACATCGATGGCGCGCTCCACCCAATGGCGGCCTTGCTTTTTCCATTGCGCCGCACGGCGGAATTCAGGGAATAACAAACCTACCGAGTAGAGGCCGACAGCCTCGGTGATCAAGTGATTATTCCCCTGCGCACGCGAATATTCCAGCGTATGTGGGATTCTCTGCGCATGATTTGCGATCATATCCGCCAAAAGCAGCAATCGCTCGGGGACCTTGCGCAGCTCGGGATAAAAAGCGTTCCAGGCGAAAATTAAGGCCAGCAGCCTTATCGCCACCTCCTGCGCAGAAATCCAGTTAGGTCCTTCATTGGGTCTATTGGCAGAACGCCACGAAATCAGCAGTTTCCAAAATCCCTCGAAATATTCGTCCTGCTTGTTAAGACGATAAGCACGCGCCAGGATGTACACCCAGCCGAAGCGTGATATCTCCCACAGCAGCTTGATATCCCCAGGAAAATCAGAAGTTGAATAAGCCGACCAGTGGCGATCGAACTTAATCTTGAGCGACGAATGGTGATCATCAAGGTTCCGAAGTGTATCCCAAGCTGGAGGGTAACCGAGATCCACAAGAGAAAAATTGAAAAAGCGAAATTTTCCAGAAAGGATCTCCTTAGCTTGACGATTTAATTCATTTTTTTCATTCCCGAGGATAGCAGCCAGATCCTTGGAAAGATCGGCATCTGGATCAAAGAAAAATTGAGTATTTATTCGTTCTCGCGCATGGAGATAGGTGTTTTCCGGATGCAATGC
The DNA here is from genome assembly GCA_022561215.1 of Chloroflexota bacterium. GTDB lineage: Bacteria > Chloroflexota > Anaerolineae > Anaerolineales > E44-bin32 > JADFRQ01. The sequence continues at coordinate 2,528 of JADFRQ010000044.1, forward strand.
GAATTGGGGAAGTAGATGTTTTCGCAGATCTCTCGAAGCCCAATCTGAAACTGGACTGCGTAATTTTAACCAGCCACTTTTTTGTTTAATCCGGTAGAGGCCCAGTAGAGCTAGGGGCCCCAGGCCAATCTCGCGTAACACTTGCAGCGATGGTTTCGATATTCGCATTAGCTCTGCGTAGATGTTTTTAGGTCAACTGTCTGACGACTGTGCAGTGATTCGAGCGCAGCGAATGAAGCACTCGTTGCGGCAAGTAGATGATCATAGGGGATTGGTGGCGGACCACCTTGCATAATTGCCGCAACAAATGCCTTCCACTCAGCAAAGTGCCCTTTATCCTGGGCGCCGCGCGTCCGTTTTATTTTCCGTTTCCCTTGGGATACCATTTCCAGACTCTTAAAATCATCCAGCACCGCCACCCGGCCTCCAGCAAACACCTCCAGACGTTCCTTTGAGAAGGCCCGGTCCCCTTCCGATGTGTACACGATTGTGCCCAACGAGCCGTCGGCGAACTGTAACGTGATGGTTACATTTTCTTCAGACGAAGCATGATCTCCGCCGATACCCTCCGTTCTTACTCGAATGGGGAGTGAACCCGTGAGGAAAATCATGAAATCGATAAAGTGACATCCTTCGCCGATAATCCTGCCCCCACCTTGCTCTGCATCCAGCGTCCAATGCGAATCGGGCAGATTGCCCGCATTTACCCGATAATGCATCATCAACGGACTATGAATGTCTTGCAAAAAATGTTTCAGCTTCACCGCCAGGGGAGCAAAACGGCGGTTAAAACCCACCATCAAAAGTTTGTCACTCGCGTTCAACGCCTCGATGATTTCTTCGACTTGTTGTTGATTCATCGCCAGCGGCTTTTCGCAGAACACATTCTTTTCGGCGTTGAGACCAGCAATAACTTGGCGCGCATGCAAATGATGCCGCGTAAGCAACAAAAGCGTATTGATAGAGGTGTCATCGATGATCAGATTTTCATCGGTTGTGGCGAATTGGAACCCATATCGATCACTTGCCGCGCGGGCGCTAAGACCGGAGGAGGCAGCAAGGCCGACCAACTCAATTGACTTGAGGCGCTTTAACACAGGAAACATCACGGCCCGCGCGAAATTACCTGCGCCCAGTACGCCCAGGCGTATATTGTCAGTTGAGGCCATTCGATCCCGGGCAAGAATAACTTTCCTTTGCTCAGGTGCATACTCTCCATCCGCTGGGTATTGAATGACTACACCAACGAAAGGTGCCGTCCCTTCCCCGGCAATGGTTTCATAAGCTTCCGCAGCTCTCGCAATATCATAGCGATGACTGATCAAGGGCTCAATCTTAATCTTCCCTGCATCCACCAGGTCCAAAAATGTGGACAGGTTACGCCCTTCGGTCCAGCGTACGTATCCAATTGGATAGTCCACACCTTTTTCTTCATACGACGGATCGTATCGCCCAGGACCATAGGATCGAGAAACCTTGAACGATAATTCCTTTTCGAAATAGAGTTTGCGCGGAATCTGCATTCCCACGGCGCCTACTGCGACGATTTTGCCTCGATCGCGTGCCAATTCTCCCGCAAGAGTGACTGGGTCGTTGGAGCTCGTATCCGCACAAATGATGACTGCGTCGTAACGATTATGCTCTGACGTGTTGGCGATAGCTTCCGCACCTTCCCGGATTACGGCATCTATCCCCAGCCGGCGAGCGAGTGCAACGCGATCCTCATCCGAATCTATTCCCAGGACCTGGCAGCCGCCTGCCTCTGCAATCTGGGCAGCCAATAGGCCGACCAATCCCAGGCCAATGACGGCAACACGTTCTCCAAGCTGAAGTTCCGCCAGGCGGTAGCCGTGCAGAGCAATCGCCCCCAGAGTAGCGAAAGCCCCTTCCTCGAAACTCACATTCTCTGAAAGTCGGGCCATAAGATGCTCAGGGACCACGGCGTATTCGGCATGCACAGCATAGCCCCCGCCAGCACACGCCACGCGATCACCAACGCTGAAATTGCATCCATCACCTAATTCCACAATGATCCCCGCTGACGAATACCCCAGCGGAATCGACTGATCCAGGCGATTTCGTACGGCTTCGATGGTGGATGCTAGGCCGTCTCGCTTCGCCTTATCCAACGTCTGCCGTACAAGATCTGGGCGAGCACGCGCTTTATTTAACAGGTTTTGTTCAGCAAAATTTACAAGCTTGCGCTCGGTGCCTGTGGATACCAGTGATGCTCTGGTTTTAACCAGAGCCATCCCTGCATTTGGTTTTGGTACAGGGACATCGAGAATGCGAATTTCTTTTTTCTGGAGATCTTGAACAACTTGCTTCATAAGCGAATTGTTTTCAAGCGTTCTTAACATTTTGCAGCGAAAATACTTGGCAATTCCAACGCGATTAAATTTCCAGTCCAAGGATTATAGCACTGGGCAAGGTTTATGAATTTAGGCTGCATTCGAGGAATTAACCAATAGACTACTGGCCAATTATGCGAGAATAAAAGGCTTCCGCCTCATGCATCACATCCGCATAGCGCGCTTTCTCCTGGATTAGGTTTTTGTTTCTCATGGCGGCCGAAGACCTTAGTTCCGGATCACCGATCACACGCAAAACTGCTTCCGCAAGTTCGCCGGGATCGGCCGCATTTACCAATAATCCATTTACGCCATTATCGATCCATTCGCGAATTGATTCGAGATCTCCTGCAATGGGAAAACAGCCACACGCCATCGCTTCAAGCAGTGTATTGGGCGTTCCATCATGCTCGGTAGGTGATACCGTAATCATTGCCTGGCGAAATAGCAACCCCATCTGCTGCGCAGTCAATGGAGGAAGCAAGAGCACTGATTCTTCGATACCCAGGCGCATAATCCAACCTTCTGCCCGGCTATCATTTTCCATCGAAGGACATACAAAAAACGTATTCGGCATTTTCTCCAGAATATGCGGGATCGATTGAAAGAAGACATCATTGCGCACATAGGTGCGAAAGCCTCGAGGATTTACGATTATGGAACCCTTCACCGGGAGCCTCTCCAATGGAGTATCTTTGTTGGCGGATAAATATTTTTCGGAATCCTCGGCAAGATGAAACACATCTTCTTTAACCCCTCCGCCTCCGGGTAACACGACGATTTCCTTTTCATCCGCAAACCCCCATTCTCGTGCAAGCCTCTTATCTCGAAGACAGTCAACATGCAGAGCGTTCGCGGTTTGCAAGGTGTGCCGCGTCAATTTTTTCATCCAGGGCGATACGGCAGCATGCAGCGTAAAGTCGTTGCCCCAAACCGAGACAGCAAAAGGGAAATGTGAATTGGCTGCCGCGCCAATCATCCCCTCAAAAGGAATGCGCATCGCATGTACTAAATCTGGCGCAACGGCTTCCATTCGGTCGGATACCATTCTTGCCGCCGTCCCCACTGTAAGAGGTCCAAACCAATCCCGAATTTTCGATCGCAATTTGTACCCACCAGGAGCTCTCTTGTTCTCTTTGCGTGCAACACGCCTCAGCGAGGCGCTAAATGCCACCGGGATGACTATCTCTGAGCGAAATCTCAATATTGAGTCAAAGGGGAACGTCGAAATAAGATGAACTTCATGGCCGGCCTCAATAAAGAAGCTCATCCAATTCGTCGCCGTCGGGCTGCGACCATCAGCGATAAAAAGCAAACGCATGTCAGCGCTCTGCCCCGGCAATTTTATTAATTGCCCTCACGAATTCCCGAGCCATCACATCGCTATTCGCCCGCTGAAGGACAATCTGGTAGGAGGCTTTTCCAAACGTTACCAATCGTCCGCGATCGCTGAGCGCCTCAACCAGGGTTTTTCTTAGATCATGGATGTCATCAGGTTTGACCAGCCAACCATTTTCCTTGCCGATGAGATCGCGTTGCGTTCCATCACCGTCTGCTGCCAACACCGCAAGACCATTCGCCATCGCCTGCTGCAGGGCCAATCCACCGGTTCCGGGCAGAACGAATAGATCGGCTTGGGAATAAATAGGCTTCAAATCTTCCCCGTGAATTGCACCGAAAAACTTGGTGTCCGGGTAAATGCGTCCTGCTATTTCCTTCAGTTTGGAAGAATATGGACCGTCACCCACAATCCATAGCTGGGGAGGCGCATCGATTGTCGCACATGCTCGCATCAATAGATCCAATCTTTTGCGTTTCTGCAATCTTCCCACAAAAAGCAAGCGCAGAGGATCGGCAGTTTTTGTTCGAATGGGTGGATTGCTTGGCGGGGGTGAGACGGCATTGAGCGCGACATGGATTTTATGTGCGGCAAACCCCGTCTGCCTGTATTGATCGGCGCCCTGTGTGCTGTAGGCAATGAGCCCATCAAACCCGGCCAAATAACGATTACGCCATTGTCTTCGATAGGAGGAGAAAAATCCTGTTGGCTTGGGTGCGCCGAGACCCCAGCCGAGCACAGGACGTCCGCGGCGCACCATCCATTGAATGGCCAAACGATTAAAAGGATAGCGCGCGTTCGCTTCAAGGATTAAAATCGCCGGGTCCCAACGCTTAAGCCAGGCCATTAGATTTAGCTGCAGGCACAGATAATACCTTCCCCAAAGGAGGTGGACATTTCTTGCACTTTCGTAATTCGCGCTTTGCAAGTCGATGGTTGTTTCTATCGCTTCCGCTTTACGCGGTGGACCGGCAAATACACTCAATCCATCTGGACATGCTTGCGCAAGTCGATCCAAAAATAATTTTCGATAGCTGGGGAGGACACGCTGCTGTAGTGCGACCCGTCCGTCAATCATCGGCAACCTTTTTCTCCATGATGTGTCGCTGTGGACGAAGCAATCTGCGCCCACGTCTTTGCGCCCTCTCATGGTGGATGGCATAGGTTATCACTCTGATCCGATGCGCTGGGCTGGTGAAGAATCGCCGTTGCGCATGCACAAGCACTTTTTCTTCGGAAAAGGAGATTCTTCCGGCGCTTCGTTTTCTCAAGCGCCTTCGCTCCTCAGAACGACATCGTTCCACACATAATCATCTTGACTGTGTACTAGACTAGGCCATTTCTTCGAAAACCCGCAGATAGGACGCGACCATCGATCGCAAACTGAAGGCTTCCTGTGCGCGTTCCCTCGCTCCTTCTCTGAATAGGGCTTGCTTCGAAAAAATATTGGCCGCCGCCGCTGCCAGGGCTTCCAAATCAGGCTTTTCCAACTTCCAGACATCACCACCATACTCGACTGCAGCGCCGGCATTCTTTGTAATTATTTCGGGTATGGCTCCAGTTGCAAACGCCACCACTGGCAAACCGCAGGCCAGAGCCTCGATCACCGCATTCGGGCACGCCGGGTTAGGATCACCGGAATAGAAGATATGCGCGGATTGATCGAGGTGAGGTATTTTTTCTGGCGTAACGAGCCCCAACCATCGAATCGGAACGTCGCTTGTTTTTTCACATTGCGCTTCCAATTCTTTGGAAATTTTACCCACTACCGCAAGCTTGACTGACTGCGATAGGTTGCTCTGCAGGCGATTCGCGAGTTCCACCCCCATCTGCAGGCCTACTTCGTATCCACTATCGAGATTGCCTTCCACCATAAGCAGCTGGATCGGGTTTGATGGCGGTTGCAAAGCAGGGTTAGGCTTGAAGATCTCAAGCGGCACTCCATTGTAAATAACGCTCTTGTTAACCCGCGCTGCCCCATAAGTTTTCTCCCACCAGTTTTGGGCAAACGCACTTTGATAAATCACGTGATTCGCAAATCGATCCCGAATCCAGCGCAAAAGCAAATTATTCATTTCTGAACGAAGATAATGGCGGAGCCCTGTGCGTCGCCGCTTATGAATCCAGTTCATCCCATTCAGGCGATGGAAGATGCGAATCCCCTTGCGTCGCGCACGAGCCAATCCCCCCAAAGCCCGCGTTCCCCCAATTACGAGGATCGCATCCAGAGCATCATCATGCAAGCCATAAGTTATCGATACACCCAGCTCGGAAAGCCCTCTTTCCAATCTGCGCTGAAAGGTGGCCGGCCCGGCGACACCAGGAATTTTGGATGGCATGCCTAAACGTAATGTGCTGGAAATAAACTATTCCTCACTGTTTTCTGAAATCACGTTGCAGGGTTCTGATGGGACTTTTCATATCCGTGTTAAAAGTGTCTAGAATTAAGGTCGCTTGTAAGTCAGAAGATGCGATTCCAGATGTCGAGTCATGCGGATGTCAGGAGGGCATCGACAATCCGAGTTGCCGCGTGGCCGTCGCCAAAGGGATTAATCGCCCTGGCCATTTTGGCATATTCTTCTTCGTCCTCGAGCAGCAGTTGCGTCTGTTCAACGATCCTATCGAAATCAGTTCCTACCAGACGCGCGGTGCCAGCTTCAATTGCTTCCGGGCGTTCTGTGACATCCCTCAGCACAATCACGGGAGTGCCCAATGCCGGGGCTTCCTCTTGCAATCCACCGGAATCCGTGAGCACGAGGTATGCATGCGCCATTAAATGAACCATCGGCAGGTAATCAAGGGGCTCCAGCAATCTTATATTTTCAATGTCGCCTAACATTTCATGTGCCAAAGCATGCACATTCGGATTAAGGTGAACCGGATACACGAGAACGACATCCTGCGCGTAGGATTGTGCAATCTTCCGCAGCGCGGAAAATATTCGGCGCATCGGCTCACCAAAATTCTCACGACGATGCGCGGTCACCAGGATAATTCTCTTGTTATCTGGGATCCCCCGCAGCGGTCCCGAGGCAAGATCATACGGTTGTTCGATTACCTGTTGCAGGGCATCGATCACGGGATTGCCGGTGATTATTATTTTCTCTTGCGAAACGCCCTCGCTCAACAAGTTGTCCCGGGCCCACTTCGTTGGTGCAAAATGCAGATCGGCAACCGCGCCGGTGACGCGCCGATTTATTTCTTCTGGAAAGGGTTGCCATTTATCCGCCGTCCGCAACCCGGCCTCAACATGGCCAACATTTATACGATGATAATATGCGAGCAAAGAGGCCGCCATGACTGTCGTCGTGTCTCCCTGAACCAGAATCCAATCCGGCTTTGATGTGCGCAGAATTGGATCTAGACCAGTAAACACCCCGGCCGTCAAAGAAGCCAGCGTCTGGTTATGCTGCATTAAATCCAAATCATAGTCCGCGTGAATCGCAAACAGATCTAGCACTTGATCGAGCATCTCTCGATGCTGCGCGGTAACGCAAACGATCGATTCGATCCTTTTGCGCATTTTCAGCTCCTGCACGACCGGCGCCATTTTTACTGCCTCAGGCCGAGTTCCAAAAATGGAGAGCACGCGCAGGTATTTCTCAGGCATCAGGTGCTCTAACCCCCAATGTGTGCAGTCGAAAACCACCCTGCTCCCAAACGCTGCTGCTCCAGACGCCTCGAGTATCGAAAGCCTCACGCCCCGGCATTTGGCTGGCGAGAGCTTGGGGATCAAGCTCCCGGAACTGGCGATGGTCGACAAGCAATGCCACCGCATCCGCATCTTTCACGGCATCTTCAAGGGAACCGGCCGGCACACAGCCCTCTGGGACAGCCTCAAGCGCGAAGGGTTCGAAGGTAGCGACCTTCGCTCCCTTGGAAGCAAGCAAGCGCGCAACCTCCACGGCCGGGCTATTGCGCAGATCATCCACATCGGCTTTATAAGCCAGGCCAAGGGCTGCGATCCTGCGATCCGATAACCCCTGCAAATCCCTTTCGATCCTTGCAACAACAAATGCCGGTTGGCCATCATTCACTGTGCGTGCGCGCTGCATCAGGCCGGTCATCTCGGGCGCAGCTTGGATTAGAAAATAGGGATCGATGCTTATGCAGTGCCCCCCAACGCCAGGTCCCGGACGCAGAATATTTACCCGCGGATGCAAATTTGCCAATTCAATGGCCTCCCATACGCTGAGGCCAAAATGCTCCGCCAGGCGCGAAAATTCGTTCGCAACCGCAATGCTGATATCGCGCGCCGTATTTTCCATAAGTTTGACCATTTCTGCCGTTGTCGCATCCGTCAAATAAATTTCTCCGCGTACGAAGCTCAAGTAGAGATCGCGTCCTGCTTCGGCGGATGAGCGATCATAACCCCCTATGACGCGCGCATTGTCAATCAACTCTTTTAAAATCTGTCCCGGCAGGACTCGTTCTGGTGTATAGGCCAGATAATAATCTTCTCCCGTAGTTAAACCGGATTGCTCGAGAATAGGGGCAAGGAGATCCATGGTGGTCCTGGGAGGCGACGTGGATTCGAGCACAACCAAATTCCCACTTCGCAAAAAAGGTACAATCGACTCTGCCGCTGAAACCACATAGGCCATATCCGCTTGATGGTTCTCCCGCAGCGGGGTCTGCACGGCAAGGATGAATGCATCCGCCTCTTCAGGCTCATCTTTGATCGTAAGTCGACCCGAATTGAACGCCGCCTGGGCAAGAGTCCTTAGCCCGGGTTCATGGATGTGAATTTCGCCATCCCGAAGAATACGGACGACGCGTGCATTGGCATCGACCCCCACAACCTCCATGCCCTGCATTGCCAATGTGCTCGCGGTTGGCAGCCCAATATAGCCCATACCAAGCACACAAACCTTGTTAAAATCCACCTTGGTCCCTCCCATAGATCGCGCCATATTATCCCACAATCAGTCTACGGGAAAAGCGAGATTCGGCAGCGCCGTTCTGGCCGCTGGGGACATTATTAACCCATCATTGCCGAAGGTGTACAATTGCGCGAACTCGAGTGCAGAATCCCACAATAAGTGGCATGGTTCAATCAAGGTAAAAACCAATAGAGGGATGTTGCTCACAAACCAGGGCGTGCACTTCATCCCCGCAGCAAGTCCTTTCGTAGGGTGGAATTTTTCGATAGAGGCTCAAAATGGATAAACCGCGAATATTAATTACCGATGGCCTCTCCAGTGAAGGAGTCGAGATTCTTGAAAGAGCGGCGGAGATTGTACTTTCACCTGCAGTGGACGAACTACCTAAATTCGACGCCGTCATCGTGAGAGGGAAAACCAAATTAACTGCGGGCGTTATTTCCACCGGCTCTCCCCGACTAAGGGTGATCGGGAGAGCTGGCGTAGGTGTGGACAACATCGATTTGCAAGCGGCGAAGCGGTACGGGATTGTCGTGGTAAATTCGCCTTTTGCACCCACGATTGCTGTGGCGGAACACGCGCTTGGACTGATTCTTGGCCTGGCTCGTAACATTCCCCAAGCGGATGCATCGATGCGCAGCGGGAAATGGCAAAAGTCCGAATTTATCGGATCCGAATTAGCCGGGAAAACCCTGGGGATCATGGGGATGGGAAAGATCGGATCGGCTCTCGGGATTCGCGCCGCAGCCATGGGGATGATAATCTTGGGGTTTGATGCGTATCTTGAAGAAGATGCAATAAAAGAACGCGGCGCCCAGCCTTCCACATTTGCGAACATTTTAAAAGAATCGGATTATATTAGCATTCATCTCCCACTGACAGAAGACACACGTGGCATGCTGGGAGCCGATGAATTATCCATGATGAAAGCAGGCGCGCGTATCGTTTCTACCGCCCGGGGTGGTATTGTGGATGAAACCGCGTTGCTCGAAAAATTAAATTCAGGGCACCTTGCGGGCGCAGCTTTGGATGTTTTTGAAAACGAACCCCCGAGGCCCGACGGGCTCGTTCAGCATCGCAATGTTATCAGCACGCCGCATATCGGCGCACAAACAAAGGAAGCCCAAGCGCGAACTGCGTTGGACATTGCGAGTGAGGTGCTCGCAGCATTGAGACATCAGTCTTTGCGCTGGAGGGTTATCTAACGTACCGAAGGGAAATAGAATGCAGGATAAATTTAAGCAACTAAGAACCTACCTTGGCGAAGTGATGGATCTTGCTGCCACCGCTGAACTTCTCGGTTGGGACCAGCAAACTTATATGCCCCCCGGGAGCAACGAAGGCCGGTCGATGCAGCTTGCCACACTCAGCCGTTTGACCCACGAAAAATTTACCAGTGATGAACTGGGCAGCGCGCTCGAAGATCTTAAATCGATCGTGGAAGAGCTCGATCCCAACTCAGACGATGCCAGACTTATCGCTCAAGTTTCGAAGGAATTTGACAAACAGCGTAAAGTCCCGAATGAGTATGTTGCCGAGTTTGCGAGGATAACGGCGCTTACCCACCAGACCTGGGAAAAAGCGCGGCAGGAATCTGATTTTTCAATTTTTCGCGCGGATCTGGAGAAGATTATTGCGATGCGCCAGGAGTACGCTAATTTTTTCCAGCCCTATGATCATATTTATGACCCTCTTCTGGACGATTTTGAAGCAGGGATGAAAACGGCTGACGTCAAGAAAGTTTTCGCTGATTTGCGCCCCAGGCAAGTTGCGCTCGTAAATGCCATCGCCGAAAGTTCTTATCAAGTCGATGATTCGGTACTCCATCAGGAGTTTGACGAAAGCACGCAGTGGGCCTTTGGTGAAGAAGTAATTAAGGCCTTTGGTTACGATTTCAATCGCGGCAGGCAAGATAAATCCGTGCATCCCTTTACGTCGTCGTTTGGGAACGATGACGTGCGCATTACGACACGTGTTGCTCCTAATTATTTCAATACGGCATTATTTGGAACTTTGCATGAGGCCGGCCACGGCATGTATGAACAGGGAATCGGCAAGCAACTTGCCAGAACCCCGATTTCCCACGGCGCTTCTTTCGGATTTCATGAATCGCAATCACGAATGTGGGAAAACTTGGTGGGACGCGGAAAGCCGTTCTGGATTGCCTTTTTCCCGCGACTTCAAGAATACTTCCCCGAAGCGTTGCGCGACGTTAACCTGGATGATTTTTATAGGGCAATCAATAAAGTCGAACGATCGCTGATTCGCGTTGAGGCGGACGAAACTACATACAATCTCCACATCATGGTGCGATTTGAGCTCGAGATCGCATTAATGACGGGCGAATTATCCGCTGTGAATTTACCGGAGGCGTGGAACCAGAAATATGAGGACTACCTGGGGATAACACCTCCAGATGATGCACAAGGCGTGCTCCAGGATATTCACTGGTCGTTTGGTGGCTTCGGTTATTTTTCGACTTATAGCCTGGGGAATCTCATTTCCTCAATGTTGTGGGAAGTTATCCAGGGGGACCTGCCCGATCTTCAGAGTCAGTTTGAAAAAGCGGAATTTGGAGGTTTGCTCGAGTGGCTGCGAGCGAATATTTACGTACATGGCGCCAAGTATGAACCCATGGAATTGTTAAAAATGGTGACGGGATCCGCATTGGATGCAGATCCGTACATGCGCTACCTTGAGGCCAAATTTGGAGAGATATACAAGTTATAATCACAACGTGGACGATCGTTGACAATTGTTATTTGGTTCGCTTAAATTGACATTGTCAAACTACTGAGGCATCCTGCATGAACCTGACCGAGATTCACAGCCAACTCTCAAATTCGTTTATGCTTTACTTCGGTATTGCTGGCGCATTGGGGTTGGTCGCCTATGTTCGCGGAAAAAATATGCAGGCCAGCTACTGGGGTATTCTTATCCTTGGTGAGCTTCTGATTGTTGTCCAGGGAGTGCTCGGCTTTACGCTCTCGGCTCAGGGTTTTTCACCAGCACGTGGTGTCCATATTCTTTACGGAATAGTATCCCTCATCACCCTTCCCGGATATTTTGCGATTAGCAAAGGCAGGGACGATAATCGTGCAACCTTTGCTTATGGATTAATCTGCCTTTTCCTTGTTGGCGTCGGCATGCGCGCAACATCAACTGCAATTTTTCCCTAAAACATCTTCTTTGTTATCATTCCACCTTCGGCAACTACCTTTCGATGGGTTTAATGGCCTTTTCGAATGCAAGACGTTGTGATCGGCAGCATTACGAGAAGTGAATGATCGAATGACTGAACCAGTGCAAACAATCATTGTTTTAGAAGGGGACCAAACCGGACAGGAACTGCTCGGAGAAGCTTTGCGTGTATTGGATCCTGGGGTCTGCCGGGTGGCCCTGGCGTTCGATCATTATGATTTGAGCTTAACGAATCGACGTGCCACCAACAATGCGGTGATCAAATTTGCTGCAGAAGCCATGGCAAAGACAGGGATGGGTCTTAAAGCAGCCACCATCACACCTGCTGATCCTGATGATGTTGGGAGTCCCAATGCGCTCTTACGCGAGTACCTCGGCGCGGAAGTCATCCTGCGAACGGGTCGGCGGTTGCCAAAAATCCCGCCAGTCGCTGGCGTTCATGCGCCGATTTCCATTGTGCGCATGGCTGTTGGCGGCGCCTACAATGCCAGGGAATGGCGCGCAAAAGAAGAGGATGGCATTGAATATGCCTATCGAACGGAACGTATATCGCGTCAGACATGCAGGGCTGTTGCTGAATTTTCTTTTCAACATGCAGAGAAGACCGGAGCAAAAGTTTTTGGCGGACCCAAGTACACAGTAAGCCCCGTCTATGAGGGATTGTTCCAAGAGGAACTCAATGCTGCCGCGGCGCGGCATCCTAACGTTACCTATGAACCACAATTGATTGATGCCACATACGCCCTTCTGCTCCGCAATGCCGGCGAGGCACTCGTCATCCCCGCGTTAAATCGCGATGGCGATAGCCTATCCGATCTTGTTCTGCAGATGTACGGTTCGATCGCCGGAGCGGAATCATTGGTGCTCTCCTTCAAGAAAAATGCACTGGAAATTGAAATTGTCATGGCGGAAGCACCGCACGGTACAGCACCCGCGCTTGAAGGAAAAAATATCGCCAATCCGATGGCTATGCTGCTCGCCGCATCTGCATTACTGTCCTATATTCCAGATAAAAAAGCCAGGCTCGCCTCAAGAGCAATCTACGAAGCAGCCTTTGAAGCCATCTATCACGGAATAGCAACACCAGATCTGGGCGGCGGCTCCTCGACAAGTGCATTTACCGATGATGTGATCGATAGAGTAATCGCTAAATTGGACATTTGGGGTACTTTACCCGAATCCATGCCCGGTGATTAAGAAAACACAGGTCTGACTATGAAATTTGGCGTGATCCTACCGCACTTTGGACCGGATAGTACACGTGCACATATGCTTGCTACGGCGCAGGCGGCGGAGCGTCTCGGGTACGCCTCCATCTGGACGACGGATCATATTCTCCTGCCACATGCAGACGCTGCTCGCTTTGGAAGAATTCTTGAGAGCATCACGTCTTTGGCGTATCTCGCTGGTCAAACAGAAACCATAAAACTGGGAATATCGAGCCTCGTCCTTCCCCAACGAGATCCCGTTCTCGTCGCCAAGCAAATTGCTGCGCTGGATACTCTTTCAGGCGGTAGAACCATTCTATGCGTGGGGGTTGGCTGGTCACAAGGCGAGTATCAAAATCTTAACCAACCTTTCCATAATCGGGGTCGTCGAATGGATGAAGCCATGGACGTCCTACGCATTCTTTGGCGCGCGGGCGAGGATGAAAAAATCAGCTACAACGGCAAATATTACCAGTTTAAGGATGCTCTTTTTTCGCCACCCCCCGTGCAGCCTGGAGGGCCCGCGCTCTGGGTGGCAGGCAGCTCCAAAGCCGCTCTTCGGCGCGCGGCCCAACGCGGCGATGCGTGGCATCCCAGCACTCTTTCGCTCGATCGTTTTATAAAACTTGCCCGGGAATTCCAGGCCATCCCGACAGACCGCAGCCCGATCATCAGCGCACGTTTGCGTTTGTCCTTTAATGGTGATGACCCACAGGCTCAACTGCGCGGCTCCCCGAAAGCGATCATAGATGGTTTACGCCAATATCAATTGGCAGGATTAAGCTACCCTGTGATCACATTCCCTGGCGACTCTCAACAGCAGCGTGAAGAAGCAATGCAGCGCTTTCGTGAGCAAGTCGTAGAGAGTTTTGTCGATCCCGTATGAAGGCATCCTTTGTCGCCATTCCGGCTTGTATGTTGATGGCCGCGGCATGCACGTCGCCTCCGCAGCCAACCGTTGAAGTCATAATCCCCACCACAACACCTCCATCAACAGAAGTTTCAATCCAGAATTCGCCGGGACCGCCACCTCCCTTCACAACGACGACTCCGGTGATTGTTATTGAAAATCCATTTTCACACTTAACGCAAACCCCAGAACCGCCTTCCATTGGGCTATCCACAGAGATCGTTTCGATTTTAAGACCGGGCCCGGGCTCTTTTGTTACCAGTCCTTTTCGGGTTCGCGGGCAGGCAGGGCCAACATGGCTGGACCGCGTTGAGATCAAGCTAATCGGTGAAGACGGTCGTGTAATTACTGAATTGATCGTTTATTTAAATAACATCCCCGGAAATCTAGGTTCTTTTAACAAAGAAATCGAATTCACGACTCCAATGTTTGCGGAAGCTGCAAGGCTGGAGGTTCACAATTTTAGTACGATCAATGGCGAATTGGATCATAGCGCCTCGGTAAATCTCACTTTGCTTTCCATTGGCAGCCCACGCATCTACTTAATGAATCTGGGTAGTGAGAAACTTGAAATTGATTTCCCGCGAGGGGGCGAAACATTCGAGGGTGGCGAGGTCAACATTCAAGGAAGAGGGTGGGTGGACTCCGATACAGCGCTTAGGATCGAAATAATAGGCGCGGAGGGCGCCCTTCTCGGCTCTGGTCTCGTGAGGTTAAGTTCAGATGAAATTGGTGTGGCTGGAACGTTTGAAATCAGCGTGGCGTATCAAATCGATGAACCGCAACAGGTACGAATTGCAGTTTATGAGCGCAGCACCAATGTGCCTGGAATTGTGCATTACACCAGCATAAGTGTGCAATTAAAGCCCTGATCGGCGATGAAAGTGACATTTCGCAGCCATGCCCTTTTTTTTGCATACCCTTGCGCACTTTGCGCAGGCAGTTGTGCCGCATGCCTGCAATCCTCAGAATGATATAATTCACTCTCTTGCGGGATAAAATAAGATTGGCATACGTAGGGTTTCTAGGATGTATAAGCGATCAATCTCGACAGGTATACACGCGCTTTATGGAGCGGTAGCAATTACCGGGGTCTTCCTCGTGCTTGCAGGCGTCTATTCTCTGGCCGCGCGTATTTACTATGTAGGAAAAGTTCTTCCCGGCGTCTCCTCAGCGGGGGTTAATTTAGCGGGTCTTACAGAAGCCGAGATCCGCGATTCCCTTCAAGAAGTGTTCGTCTACCCCAGCAACGGCCTGATCGTATTGCAAGATCAAGATCGGCTTTGGGCAATTCATCCGCAAGAATTAGGCGTTGGACTTAATTTTAAAGCAATTGCCGAGCGTGCCCTCCTTGTCGGAAGAGAGGGCGGACTAATAGAGCGTCTGGGTGGGCAGTGGAGTGCGTGGTTGCGCGGCCACTCAATTGCACCCGTTATCTTTTTTGATCAAGAATTCGGCGCAAAGTTCTTAGACAAAATTGCCGATCAGATTAACCGCCCACAGATCGAAGCCGTGATCGGTGTGGATGGAGTAAGCGTCGCAATGAATCCTGGCCAGATTGGACGCCAATTGGATATCGACACAACATTGGGCGACCTCATTGAGCCATTTTCCAAACTTTATGATGCACAAATAAAATTGACCATCGAGGAAACTCCGCCGCTGGTGTTGGATGTGTCTGAACAGTCCGTCATCGCCGAAATGATATTAGCTGAAGCGCTTGTGCTCACCGTCGAGACGGATGCAGTTAGCGTAATTGAGCCCGCTGAACTTGCACAATTGTTGCGATTTAACCTTGTTGATACGGAGGATGGCGCGCAATATGAAGTCGGCCTCGACGAAGATCTTATATCTCTGACCTTAGAAGCGCTAGCAGCAGATCTGATCATTGTTCCACAAAATGCGCGCTTTATCTTTAACGAGGATAGCGGTGAACTCGATCTCCTAGAGTCTGCGGTTGTGGGACGCGCACTCGATATCCCCGCGACGATCGCCAAACTTCAAAGTGATCTCAGGAATGGAATACATGAGGTCGAGATGGTTTTTCAAAGCGATGAGCCTGGTGTCGGCGACGATGCCACAGCAGAAGAATTGGGAATTCGTGAAGTTGTCAGCGTCGTATCCAGCTACTTCAGTGGTTCCGGTAGCGCACGTGTTCAAAATATAAAAACCTCAGCTGCGGCTTTCCACGGCCTTTTAATTGCTCCGGGCGAAACTCTTTCTATGGCGCAGGTGCTTGGCGATATCAGCCTTGATACAGGTTATGCGGAAGCATTGATTATTTTTGGCGACCGCACGATTAAGGGCGTCGGAGGAGGAGTTTGTCAAGTAAGTACAACCCTGTACCGCGCGGCTTTTTTTGGCGGCTACCAACTTGTAGAACGCTATCCACACGCATACCGTGTGCGTTATTACGAATTGGGCGCCTCCTCACCGGGCCCTGGATTCGATGCGACCGTGTATGTACCACTAGTAGATTTTAAATTCACGAATGACCGCGATACCTGGCTGCTAATGGAAACCTATGTCTACGATAGGCAACTGGTCTGGAAATTTTATTCGACTTCGGATGGACGAGAGGTTGAATGGTCGCGCCAGCAATTCAATGCCCAGGATGCCCCCGAAGCTCTC
Source organism: Chloroflexota bacterium (assembly GCA_022561215.1). Taxonomy (GTDB): domain Bacteria; phylum Chloroflexota; class Anaerolineae; order Anaerolineales; family E44-bin32; genus JADFRQ01. Next base: position 19,051 of record JADFRQ010000044.1, read on the forward strand.
TACAAGGAGAACGAGGATCTGAAGAAAGGCGAGATCAAGAAAGTCGATTGGGCCGCGGATGGACTTGATGTAATTGTCACTCGCAATGTGACGCTTGACGGTGAAAACCTCTACGAAGATCGCATCGAGACATACTACCTACCCTGGCGAGCAATCTATGAATATGGTCCAGGGACAAAATTACCCAAAGGTGCAAAAACCGAGGCGGAATAAAATCCAAGATCTCCAACATGGTAGAATCTCCCCGTTCAGATGGAGGAAGAAATGATCAGAGAAGACCTTCTCGAGATCCTACGGTGCCCAGAATGTGTGCAAGATAAGGAAGGGAACTTAAAACTTTACAAGGAAACTTGGCTTATCTGTCAGGAAGAAGATTGCGGTAGAAAATACCCCATCCGTGATGATATCCCTGTGATGTTAATCGATGAAGGTGATAAGTGGATCGATACTGATGAAGAAGACTTACCCGTACCCCCGCCTGAGGATTGACTATTTCGTTGGACCACCTTGCTCAACTCCTCGCTGAACTTACCTGCAATGATGATTCACGAGCAATCAAGGCACTCGAACACCTCGAAAAATTACACGACGAAGCGATAGGCCCTCTGCTTATTCTGTCGCAAAATGAAAACGCAGATCACCGCTGGTGGGCAGTTCGTGCTCTGGCTGCATTCGATAACGAACAATCAACCAGCGCGCTAATCCGATCGCTTGCAGACGCTGATCTCAGTGTCAGGCAATGTGCCGCGATTGCCCTGAGAAAAAGGGCCACGCCGAAGGCTATAGAGGCGCTGCTCGATGCCCTGCAAGATCAAGATCGGTTGCTCAGCCGATTGGCAGGGGATGCACTCACGCTAATTGGCGCCGCCACCATTCCCGACTTAGCAGAAATATTGCGGAATGAGAATTCGGCAGTTCGAGGCGAAGCGGCGCGTGTTTTAGCTAAAATGGAGGATCAGGCAACGATCGCAATCCTTTTTTCTGCACTAGATGATTCATCATCGATCGTTCGGTTCTGGGTCGAAGAGGGATTGAATAAACTCAAGGTAGGCATGTTGTTCTTTGATGTTTAGCGTGTTCTATCCCAACACCCATGCCAGCCACGCCGCGATCATTGCTAGCGCGATGAAGATTTTAATTGCAAATGATGCGCCGTAACCGATGCCAACGCCGAGCATTGCCTTAAGCGCCTCCTCTGCACTTTGCGCCTTTCGATACTCAAGAAGAAAAATGCTCAGCAGCATAAGTGCCAATCCCCCGATGGGTGAGAACAAGAACATCCCCAAAAATCCTGCGAGCGATCCCAACAGGATGGATTTCCAAGACGCGCCACCAAGCATTCCTCCAAGGCTGCCCATCCAAAAATCGGCGAAAATGCCGATCAGCATAAGGCCTGTGATCAAAACGAAATAAATTATGCCGTCCGCCCTCCAGTTGAGGATTAATCCGTAACCCAGTGCTGCACCCCAGATCAGCAACAAGTCGGGGAAAAAGGGGATAAAAATACCCACCAACCCGACCAACATTATGAGGGCAATTACAATCGAGACGAGCAATTCGCTCATCGCTCTTCTTCTTGTTCGATTACCTCGACGCCTCCCATCCACGGTTTTAAGACTTCGGGCACAACAATGCTGCCATCGGCTTGTTGATAGTTTTCCATGATGGCAATTAACGTCCGCGGGAGAGCAAGACCCGAGCCATTCAATGTGTGTGGGAATTGCGTTGGTTCACCTTCTTTTTCCCGAAAACGAATGTTCGCCCGCCGTGCTTGAAAATCGCCACAGTTGGAAAGGGAAGAAACCTCCAGCCATTCACCAGAACCTGGCGCCCACACCTCGATATCGTATGTTTTTCTCGCCGTAAATCCCAGGTCGCCGGCGCTTAATTCCAGTTGGCGATAGGCCAGCCCCAGTTGGCTGCATGTCTCTTCAGCGTGAGCCATCATTCGCTCCATCTCTTGATCTGAATCTTCTTTAATACAGTAAACATACATCTCCACCTTATCAAACTGGTGACCGCGTTTTATACCGCGCACGTCCCTGCCGGCGGACATTTTCTCCCGACGAAAACACGCCGAGAAGGCCGTGTAGCGAAGGGGAAGTTTACTTCCGTCGAGGATTTCCTGCATATGCAACCCCGTGAGCGTAACCTCCGAGGTTGGAATCATCCAGCGGTCATCCTCATGATCGCGATATAAGTTGTCTTCAAATTTTGGAAGTTGACCGGCGGCAAAAAGCGTCTCTTCGCGCACCATAAATGGCATGTATTTTTCAAGATAGCCCTGACGGATGTGGAGATCGATCATCCAGGAGATCAAGGCTCGCTGCAGCCGCGCCCCTGCTCCACTCAATACGTAGAAGCGTGTTCCCGTGATTTTCACACCTTGCTCGAAATTAATGATTCCAAGATCGGGGCCTAATTCCCAGTGTGGCTTGGGTTCAAAGGCGAATGGTTTTTTTTCGCCCACCTCTTTAATGACCACATTATCGGCCTCATCCACTCCATCGGGCACGGATGGATGGGGTAAATTGGGGATATAGATCATCAGCTGATGAAGCTCGGCCTCTAAATCAGCAGTTCGACGATCAAGTTTATCAATCTCCGTACCCAAGCTGCGCATAGCGGCAATCATTTTCTTCCGCTGACTATCCTCCTGCATGCGACCGATATCCTTGGAGGTCTTGTTTCTTTCCGCTTTCAGTCCTTCGACTTTGGCGAGCAAGCTCCTCCTGTCGGAATCGAGTTCAAGGATCTTATCAATCGGGGGATCGATGCCTCTGCGCGCAAGATCATTTTTAATTTGATCAGGATTCGCTCGAATAAGTTGAATATCTAACAAGGTTCACCTCCCCTAGAAACAACAAACGCCCCTCATCCGCAGGACGAGTGGGCGCCCGTGGTGCCACCTGCATTTGTCAGCATCGCCAGTGGTTTCGCTGACCTCAAACCGCGATATCGGGCGGAACCGTTCCCCATTGAGGGACAACGGACCTTGATCAGGCCGACGGAATGGATTCCCCTACGATCTCCATCGTCTTCCAGCAACCGACGATTCTCTGAAGGAAGATCAGTGAAGGAGTGTTTCCGCTTGCGTCGTCAATGGTGCTAAGCACACGTAGGTGCTAAGCATACCTATGCTTTGATGCGGATTATACGTTCTCAGATATTGAAGTCAAGCGCTTTCTCATCGTAGATGAATTTCGGCGGAATGCCGAAGCTCTCGGTTCAGCTAAGGCTCCGCACAAGTCGTGTGCAGAGCTGTGCTCGGGTTGCACGCATAATCCACACTTAAAAATCACAATATTCTAGAAAAAAGTCCTTTGAAGCAGGCACAACATACGTATTTATTTTAAGTATCCTTCTTGAAGTTTTCCGCTTCCAAATTTAAGGTTGAAGGCATTCCACAGCAGTAATACAATCTTCGGAAGCCGGAACAGACGTTGAGAGTATTCCCTTTAAGAAAACTACCAAAATCGAGGCTCTACAAGCCTCTCGTAATGAACATGTATCATCATCACCAAAAGGAGGTTCTTAGCGATATTTAACCATCCAAACTTTCGATTTGAAATATATTGGAACAAGTACTTGTATAACTAATTGAGGAGGAACAAGTGAAGCGCCGAACTTTATTTTCTACCTTAAGTCTCTTCATCATCGCCAGCGTCGTGCTTACGGCATGCGCTTCTGGTGGGGCGACCGATGAGCCGGCCGCAGAACCATTTGTGGTCGGTACGACCGACAGCTGGTCGAGCTTTGAATCTGCATGGGTGTATAGTTTCCACGATTGGGAGCTCTTCCACCAATGCGCCGATGGGCTGCTCAACAACGTTCCCGGTAGTGCAGGCGAAGTTGAACCGGCATTGGCCGAGAGCTACACTGTTAGCGCCGATGGCACGGAATATACTTTCAATCTTCGCGAGGGTGTCACCTTCCCCAATGGCGATCCCTTCAACGCCGACGCCGTAGTATTTTCCCTGAACCGTATTGCTCCTGTCGATAACGACGAGAATGCCGGCTTCCTGTATACCGCCTATGCGACTGGTGTGGAGAAGATCGACGACATGACCGTCAAGGTCACCTTTGCGGAGGCCTTCAGCTTCGCGCCGCAGTTGGTGGCGACGAATCCTTGGAAGATCCTTAATCCCAACCAATGGACTTCGGATACCCAGGATACAAACAACCAAGCTTGCGGGATTGGACCGTACACATTGACCAGCTTTACTGAGGGCGAAGAGGCCATTTTTGAGGCCAACGAGTCCTACTATGATGATGCGCCCAAATCAGAAAAATTGATTGTGCGTTATTTCGCCGATTCACCGACGATGGCGCTTGCGCTTAAGAATGGCGAGATTGACGTTGCTTGGAAGAGCATCGCTCCCGCCGATCAAGAAGCCCTTGCGAGTGCCAGTGGCATCATCACGGAGACTGCGGGTGGTACGGAAATCCGCTACATTGTCTTCAATGCCACAACGCCTCCCTACGATGATCCCAACGTTCGCCTTGCGCTGGCAAAGCTGGTTGATCGAGAGCAACTTGCGGATCTTGGTTGGGGGGGAATTAAAGTGCCCCTCTTTTCCATGGTTCCTCCAGGCTTCTTGGGCCACAAACCCACCTATGCTGGTACTGAGGACGTGGAGGCAGGCTTGGCCCTGCTAGCGGAAGCTGGCTTCGATGCCGACAATCCACTCGTCCTGGATCTCTGGTACAGCCCGACCCACTATGGCGACACGGAACCCGATGTTGCCGCGGTTCTTAAACAGCAGTGGGAGGCGACTGGAGTACTTCAAGTATCGCTGCAAACCCTTGAGTGGGCAGCCTATCGTGACGCAGGTCGTGGCGGTGAACTACCCGTTTCCCTTTTGGGATGGTATCCGGACTATCTCGACCCGGATAACTTCACCAACGTCTTTGCCCATTCACCTGCCGCGTGGTCTGGCTCGTACTACAACAATCCTGATATGGATGCGCTGCTTGATGCACAAGCCTTAGAACAGGATGAAGCTACTCGAATCGCAGTCTTGGAAGAAATCCAGGATCTTTGGGTGATAGAGAGCCCGTTCGTTCCGCTATCACAGGGCAAGCTCTTTGCTGCTTATCGCGAGGGTGTATCCGGCGTAGTTTTGGATCCACTTGCACTCTTCCATTATTTCTTGCTCGAGAAATAATCGCCGAGAGGTTGTGGACAACATCTGAAGAGGTGTTAAATGGGGATCCGAGCCGATAATCTTAATGCTCGGGTCCCTTTTTTGCTCTCAAGCGGTTATAGAAGAATTTTCTAACCCTATCCCACTGTCAAACTAGGTAACTATGTCAGCAGGCCTGCGACGTTACATCTTCATACGTGTCTTACTTACGATCCCGATGGTGTTAATTTTGGTTTCGATTGTATTTCTCGTTCTGCGAGTGGTTCCCGGAGATCCTGCGGTTGCCATCATGCGCGAGGGCGCCTCCGAAGAGCAGCTGCAAGCATTTCGAGTGAGGTTGGGCACCGACGCGCCGATACACATCCAATACATTAAATTCATTAGCGGAGTATTGCGCTTTGATTTTGGCGAATCGATGGTTCGTTCTATGCCTGTCACCCAAGAAATTTAAACTTTCTTCCCGGCAACGGTTGAACTTGCCATGTTCAGTATATTGGTCACCACCGTCGTCGGTATCTTTGCGGGTGCTTACGCGGCGCAGCACCGGAAAAAAACAAGGGATTATGCGATACGCATAGTAAGCATAATTTTGTATTCCATCCCGATTTTCTGGTTTGGATTGATGCTGCAAATGACATTCGGTGCCGGATTGGGATGGCTGCCTGTTTCTGGAAGGCTCAGTCCGGGGATGACGCCCCAATTTTCAATCACAGGGATTTATACAATTGATGCCATCCTCACTCAGAATTGGGACTTGCTCGCCGATGCACTCAAACATCTTGTACTGCCATCCATAACGCTAGGCTTGGTGCTCGCCGGCATTTTTACAAGATTAACCAGGGCGAATATGCTCGATGTTCTCGAGCAGGATTTCATCACCGCCGGACGAGCGAGGGGATTGAGGGAGAGGGTCCTGGTTTATAAACATGGGCTGCGCAATGCCTTCATTCCGATAGTCACCCTGCTCGGCCTGCAGTTTGCTCTCTTGTTGGCCGGGGCAATTCTCACCGAAACGACGTTTTCATGGCCCGGGATGGGACGCTTGGTCGTTGATCGTATATTCGATCGCGATTTCAACACCGTGCAGGGAAGCATTCTATTTTTCGCTCTTCTCGTTGCTGGCGTAAACCTATTCGTCGATATTCTCTATGGTTTTCTCGATCCCAGGATAAGGTACTAGGTATGGCCACAACAGCAAGGGAAATAGCGCCTGAGCCAATCCCCACAATTATCGGGGACGATGTTGGTCTGCTTCGGCGATTTTGGCGTGGGCGGATATGGTATGGCACAGAATGGTACCTCACCGTACTTGGCGGATCAATCCTGGTCCTCATAACGGCGATAACGCTGCTTGCTCCTCAACTTGCACCTTTCGACCCAAACGGGTTCGTGGGAGGCCAATTTATCCCACCTGGCCGCGGGCATCAGGCGATCCTTGTGCGCGCCGATGAAAATCCCATTTCTTCGGAGGCTGAACTTCTTGGCCCGCATGTCGGCGTTCACCGCAATAAAAATGGGAATATCCTCGCCAACGAACTTGAATTGAATTTCACTCGCTTTCAATTACAAGACGAATTGCTTGAAGCGCTCAGTAGCGGCGAAGTGGACGTAATCCTCATTGATGAGCAGGCGACCAAGGAAGTATTGTTGGAATACCCCGGGTTCGAAGTGACGGGCAGCGGCATCGGCTAGCGCTTTCTCCTGGGCACCGATCATCTTGGGCGCGATATCCTCAGCCGTCTAATTTGGGGTGCTCGGACCATTCTCGGGGTGGCGACATTATCTGCAATTTTTTCTTCGACCATCGGCATAAGCCTAGGTCTGGTATCGGGATTCATATCCGGTCCCATCGACCGCGTGCTTACGTTGATCATGGACAGCCTTTATGCGTTTCCAGGGTTGCTCTTAACCATCGCCTTGGCGGCGATGCTCGGACCTGGTGTATTGAATGTCACCATCGCAATCTCCGTAATTTACATTCCAACTTTTTTCCGTATTGTGCGTGGCCAGGTCCTCTCCATTAAGGAACAGCTTTACATTGAAGCCGCGCGAAGTTTGGGGGCAACGTCGAGAGAGATATTGGCGCGTTATATTTTCCCAAATGTGCTTCCCTCTGTGGTCGTAGTTTTCTCGCTCAATATCGCCGATGCGATCCTCACCGAAGCAGGCTTAAGTTTTCTCGGCTTAGGGCTGCCGCCTGATATTCCCGACTGGGGATTTGATATAAGCAAGGGACGTCAATTATTGGTGGCCGGGCACTGGTGGATGATCACGCTCCCCGGCTTTATGATTACACTTGTCGCCCTGGGTTTCAGCCTGCTGGGCGAGGGATTAAGTGAGATCCTCAATCCGCGACTGGTAAAGAACTAGTGCTTTGCCAATGATAAAGATACGATTCATGAACCGGGTTCCTAAATCATTGACAAAGCTTAAAGTGTTCCGTCCTTTGTCTATCCTGTCTAAAGAATCATGTTGGACGGAACACTAGGAAGCCGCATGGCCAATCGAGAGAACCTATACACAATTAACCACCTCACCGTTGAATATCACACGCGCCTGGGCATACTGAGAGCGGTGGATGATTTAACATTCGAGATAAAACGCGGCGAAGTTCTAGGACTCGTCGGTGAATCGGGCTGCGGGAAGTCCACGCTCGGCAAAGCACTTATGCGTATGATCGAAGAACCCGGGAAAATTGTCTCCGGAGAGCTTAATTTCGATGGTATTGACATTATGCAATTGCCCGAAGCGCAGATGCGTGAATTGCGCGGCAGCCGAATTAGCATGATCTTTCAAGATCCATTAACTTCGCTTAACCCTGTTCAAAAAGTTGTCGAGCACCTGACCGAAACCATTCAAGCGCATGAATCGCATGTTTCTGATAAGGCAGCCAGGGCGCGGGCTGCAGAACTTGTGGATCGATTGGGAATCAGCAGCAATCGCCTCGACGACTACCCGCATCAGTTATCTGGCGGCATGCGCCAAAGGACGATGATCAGCCTGGCGCTTTCCCTGCGTGCGGATTTGGTAATCGCCGACGAAGCCACCACTTCGCTGGACGTCATCGTCGAAGCTCAGTTCCTCGATCTTTTGCGCGAATTGCGCGACGAATTCGACCTCACCATCTTGCTGATTACCCACAATATCGGAATCGTCGCCCAACTGGCCGATCGCATTGCAATAATGTACGCTGCCCGATTGGCTGAAATTGGCGGAATCCACAACTGCTTCTTTGCCCCCAAACATCCTTATTCACAAGGGTTGTTGCAATCCGTACCCACGATCAAACTTGAGGAGCTAGATTTGTATCAAATGGCCGGGAGTCCTCCAGACTTGACCCATCCCCCCAGCGGATGCCGCTTTCATCCGCGCTGTCCGAAAGTCATGGACGTATGCTCGCAGCTGACTCCGACCCTTAAATCCATCGAGCCGAATTGGAATGTCAATTGCTGGCTTTACGAAGAAATCCCTGAGCATCTTGCAGCAGATGCAAAAACTCCATGACGTCGAATTTGCAGCCCGCCAACCCTGCGAATGGCAACGCATTGATTCGTGTGGTTAATCTCAAGAAATGGTTCCCCATACAACAAGGTTTCCTGGATCAACTGTTATCCAGAAAGTCAATGTACGTGCGCGCAGTTGACGGGGTTTCCTTCGAACTCGCGCGGGGTGAGGTTTTAGGATTGGCAGGTGAAAGTGGCAGCGGCAAAACGACGATCGGCCGCCTGGTTTTGCGCCTGCTTGAGCCTACTGACGGTCAGATCTACTTCGATGGTGAGGAAATTACGACGTTGCGCGGCGAGGAATTGCGAAAGCTCAGACGCAGGATGCAGATCGTATTTCAAGACCCGTATGCTTCGTTCAATCCACGAATGAAGATTGGCGACCAAATCAGAACAAAGGGAACGCTAGGCGGCATGGACATGGTCCACCACATCACCCGAATC
>JADFRQ010000103.1 GCA_022561215.1 Chloroflexota bacterium
CTGAGGGAGCTGGGTGTCGGAGTAGCAGGAGGTGCAATCACGATTTCGACTTCAATTTGCGCGGGGAATATCTCGATTGCAATCTCTGTCAGCGCGACGATAACTTCGGGGGTTAATTCATACGATCCGAGACCAAGATCCACCAGGTTCAAGACTATGCGCACGTCTTCTGGCTGCAGGGGCTCAAGGAATGCGAGAGGTCCCGTCAGCAGCACTTTAATGGTTTCTGGAGAGAGTCCAGCGGCAAGTCCCAGACCGAGACCTTGGGTTTCAATTGGCAGATCAAAGGTAATCGATGTTTCGATGGCGTTGATCGTGACGATTACCAGGACGGTCTGTTCGAGCACAGGTGAAATTCCTTCTGGCAGCACCAGAGAGACATTCTGTTCGACCGTTTCCGTCGCGCCGCTGATATCAATAGGAACGGTTTCGATAAAACCTGGCAGGCCGTCAAAGACGCCGGGATCCGATGAGGTCACAAGGACTTGATTGGGCAGCGGCTCGATCCCAACCACCCGATACCCGTAGGCAGGCGAGCCAACCGTCTTGGGGATGATGGAGACGATCTTGTATTGTTCCCCTTGCTCAATCCCTATGAACACATTTACAAATTGGGGAGTGATTTCCACCCCCTCAACTTGCTGAAGATCTACATCATAGGCGATCACTTCAAATTCCTGATCGATATTTTGGCTTTCGCCGGCAAGATTGACTTCCACCCGCAGGCCAACGATTTCGGATACGGAAGATGAAGGACCTACGACGGTGGCCTTCTCCGGCGAAACGATCGGATTGTCGACGTCATAGCCAAATGCAGAATCTCCGCGGAGACGGACATTAATCTCGAGCTCGATAGATAACAGCGATTCAAGTTTTATGAGTACCCTGGGTGGATCAATTGATTTAACATGGTAGGGTTCGAGATCGGAGAAGTGCGTCAGCGTGATCTCGTGGAACCCTGGCTCCAGGCCGAGCAGATCTACCTCGATCTTCACTGTATCGCTTGAAATATCTCTCCATACCGACTCTGGGGCCCGGATGGTCACCAGGGCTTCTAGCGGCGGCAAACCAACCAGCTGCAGGCCTTCGGTTGGAGGCAGATAGGTAATCGCAATTGGCTCCGGGATTGTATTTTCAATTGTAGGATCTTCGGCGGTGACTGCGGCCACCCAAACGGTGATGGAAAGAACAAAAGACAGCAGGAAAGAGCCCTTGTTCGTCCAGAACCAACGCAAGATTATCATCGCTTTAGAATCCGGAGATAGAAATTCTCAAACAATGAGGAAAGTTGGTTGATCCCCGCTGGCCAATTGCGTCTGGCGCGCGGCCGGAAAAAAGCTGTAAGAACATTCTTCAGGCGGCTGCGATCGAGGCGTCGAATCATGCGCCCATTTTGAGTAACTGTTATCGCACCTGTTTCCTCAGACACGACCACAGATACAGAGTCGCTTACTTCGCTGATTCCTAATCCGGCACGATGACGCAGGCCCATATGGCGATCTAGTGAACGAGAGGTGGTCCCACTGGTCGATAGCGGCATTACGCAGGCAGCGGCAAGTATCCGTTCGCTACGCAAAATGGCGGCTCCATCGTGGAGCGGCGTGTTCAGGTAAAAGATTTGCTGGAGCAGGTCGGATGTAAGTTGGGCATCGAGGAATACCCCGGTTTCGGCATATTCATCCAGAGGGGTATCGCGCTCGATTACGATGAGTGCACCATAGCGCTGTTCCGAGAGATGTTGGGCGGAAGTTACGACTATATTGACGATACGTTCAATTTTATCCATCTCTGTGCTGATTGCAAAAACATTCCCTGCCCTTCCCAGACGCTCCAATGCACGCCGTATCTCGGGAGCGAAAATAACTGGAATGGCCACGATCAACGCGGGAAGAGCAGTGCGAATTAACCAGGAAAATGCGGGCAGGCTATCAAACCCAGAAAGAACGGAGACCACAATGATAAAGAGGATCATCCCACGGATGATCAATACGGCCTGAGTTCCTCGGACAAGACTTAGAAGGAAAGCAAAAGTGAGCGTGACCAGGACCAAATCGACAAAGGTGAGAAGGTCGAAACGCGCAAGGAGAAATGAAAGATCAACGATTAAATCGTCCACAATAAATTTAATATCTTGCTTATGCTAGGAGGCGCTTGCCTCGAGGTTTTTTAGTAACTCGCGATACCCGTCTAGGTCGGGAGGCTCAAGGTTAATGATCCTCATGATTGTTTTAGCCGCTTCTTTTACATCACCAGCATCGAGTAATATTTCTCCGAGGGCATCGTATTGGGCAATCGCGTCGGCTTTGCGTCCCACGGCCTTGTAGGCTTCAGCCAAACGCGCGTGAACCGCTTGCCGTCCAGGATATTGGCGGGCCAAATCCTCCAGCATTGGCAGGATATCGGCGCCGCGCTCCTTGCCCACCAAATATTTCAGGTAAAGATCCAATGCTTTCGAAGCCCCCTTGTCTTCCCCCAGGCGAAGATTTAGATCGATTATTTGAAGTTGAGCGTCTTCATCGGTTGGATCAAGGTTGCCGATTTGTTCGTAGGCGCGCAAGGCACGCCGCCAATCAAGGCGTGAGTTGTCCATATCCCCAATTTTTTTCAGGAGATTAATTAGCCAGCTGCGATCAACATTGTGCAGTTGCGAAATTTTAAGCGCGTCGCCCAGAGATTTGCGCGCCTCATTAATTTGGGCCATCTGTCGGTAAATCTCCGCCAATTCAATATGTTGCTTTAACGCCTCATCAATCTGATCTTGCTGTACATATAATTCGATTAAGGTTTTGCGTATATTTTTGTCAATCGGCGATAGACGAAGCATGCGATTATAGATTTTGGTCGCTTGAACGGTTTCGCCGCGAACCCGATGCGTCGCGGCAATAGCCTTAAGTTTTACCAAGCCGCTTTCCTTACGGTCGCTCTGCAGAAGGATTTCCGCAATGCGCAAATGAATTCCTAAATAACTTGGTGCATATTCAAGGGCAAGCATGGCTTCTTCCATTGCAGAAGAGTGAAATCCTTTGGACAGCAATTGATCGATGCGCTCCAGGGCATGCACGACACGATCCGTTCGTCCGATCGAGAGCATGTCGGCAATCGGTACCACGGCCGAATCCGTCGCCTGACTCCCCAATTGCTCACGCGCAATTTTAATACGATGGAGCCAATCTGGTCCGCTGAGAAAATTTAACGTGTTCTCGACAATGCTCGATAGAGCATCTTCGTCGCCTTCCGTTTGCGTTGCCAAGATCGTGTCGTACAGTTTATTTAACTGCGATGACTGACTCTCATCCACGGAGAGTGTATCGGCTAGACGTAAAGCCTGGAGAAGGTAACGCGCAGCATTGGATAAATCACCCTGCGCTCTGCTGATACGCCCCAGGGCCAAATTGGCGCCCAACTTGAGCTCCGGATGGCCTATAGCCACCATAAGATGTTGGTGGGCCCCGTCGTAATCATGAAGTTCCTTGAGCAATATTCCGAGATTGTAATGTGCCGCAGGATGATCGAAGCCGTTGTCGATCGCTTTTGCAAATTCCTTGGCGGCCTGGCGCGTGTTGCCACGCGTTTGCAGGTCGAGTGCTTTTCCCAATATCTGGTACTTTTTTGACCTGCCGAAGCTTTGTCGTATTTGTCCCAAGCGTGCTCGCATGCCTTCAATTGGTCCAGTTTCGGCGGGAGCTTCCTCCTTCGTGTCATCGGAGGAATCTTCAAAGAGCATGCCCGCAAGCATTGTTACCGCAATATCTTTTCCGGCTTCTTCAGGATCTTCAAGTTCTGTCTCCCCATCACTAGAGAATCCCGCGGAATCCGTTTTTAAAATGTCCTCGAATTGCGATATCCGTAGGGGAGCGGTTGCGCCGCGCGGAGGGGCAGCGGGTGGGAGAGTATCTCCCTGACGCAGTGCACGAAGCCCGTTGCGTGCCTCAGGGTCCGCGGGGTTCAAACGCGTTGCCATCTGGGCAGCTTCAAGAGCGCGTTCAACTTTGCGATTTTTTTGCAGAATAGCGGCTACCGCCAGATATTCGTGCGCAGCCTCTTTTTTTCTGCCCAAGCGCTCAAAGGTGAGTGCCAGGCGGGAACGAACGGCGAGGTTTTCTGGGTCTAAACGCGCGCTGTGGCGCCAATTGTCAATTGCCTTGTCCGCATTGCGCTGATTGACATAACGATCGGCCGCCAGCTCTCGCTGCTCAATGGCTTGTTTGATGTCGCCCATGCTTTCAAAAATTTCCGCGCATCTTTCGGCTGGAATTGGATCGTCATTCGAAGCGGCGGAAGCTTGCTGGTATGCGGCAAGTGCTTCATCGGTTCGGCTTGTCTCGAATAGCCCCAGGCCCAGGCTCGAAAGGGCTTGGGAATCATCTGGATACTCGGCCAGCGCCTTGCGATAAAATTCGATCGCTCGATCCCAATCCAGGTCCCAAGCCGCAGAGTCCCCCAGGCGAATTGATTCATCAAAAAGGTCTTGCCTACCGGTCATAGCACAATCTTTTTCATCCCTATTGAAGAGCGTGGCGAGTATAGCATAACTTCATCTCCATCGCCGTTCGAGCGAAGTTCACGGTCGATTATTGGAAAAAACCCGGCATACGCCGGAGCTCAAGCTTGGTGCGCAGATAGGGCAGGGCGAGGCTCTGGGGGCCTATAGTCCCTGGTTGGTACTTCCATGAAAGATCGACTTGCTGCAGAATATGTCATTTGCCGTTAGAAGGCTGCCGTGAGTTGGGTGCTTGTTTTAGGTCTGCTTAAGCGTGAAACCCCCAAAAGCATCCTGGAAATGCATTTATCCGATGGATTCCATCTCCTCCCAATTGTTGCCAACTTTGGCATCTGTTTTTAGGGGTACCTTGAGTTTAAATGCGCCCTGCATCACATTCTGCACTAGCTTGGTCGTTCGCGCGACCTCATCTTGGGGGCATTCCAATACCAACTCGTCATGCACCTGCAGCAAAACTTTTCCGCCGAGGCCTGCATTCTCTAATTCTTGGGGAAGCTGCAGCATGGCCAGTTTGATAATATCCGCCGCAGAACCTTGGATCGGCGAATTGATCGCTTCGCGCTCTGCGCGTGCGCGCGCAATTTCCGATACTTTTGGTCCACCCTCGATCAGTTGGGGGAAATATCGTCGCCGACCGAGCAAGGTTTCAACGTAACCATTTTGGGCTGCCGATTTGCGGGTCTCATCAAGGTAGCGGCGAATGCCTGGAAATTGTTCGAAATAGGTTTCTACAAAATCCTCTGCTTCGGCAAGCGTGAGATCAGTTGTGCGGGTGAGGCCGAACGGGCTCATACCGTAAATAAGCCCAAAATTCACTGCTTTGGCCTGACGGCGCATGGCGCTGGTAACTTCTGAGCTTGATTTGCCGTAGATAGCGGCGGCGGTAGTAGTGTGGATATCCTGGTTGGCAAGAAAAGCATCAATCATCGTCTTGTCGTCTGCCATGTGGGCGACAACGCGCAGCTCAATTTGTGAGTAATCAACTGCGAGAAGAACATGATCGGGTGCAGCAATGAAAGCCCTACGTATGCGACGGCCTAATTCCGTTCGAATGGGAATGTTTTGCAAATTTGGATCGGAAGAGGCGATACGGCCGGTTATCGAACCGGTCTGGTTGTAGGAGGTATGCACGCGCCCCGTATCAGGATTGACGCGCTGGCGCAATGCATCTGCATACGTTGATTTAAGTTTGCCCAGCTCGCGTTGCTCGAGAATCAGGGAAATAATCGGATGCGAATCTTTTAATCTTTCAAGAACAGGTGCGGCGGTGGAGTAATGGCCGGAAGCGGTTTTGCGCGTTCTATCGGGCGGTGTGAGGCCCAATTCACTAAACAGGACTTTGGAAAGTTGTTGGGTTGAATTGATATTAAATTCCCTGCCAACAATCTCATAGGTCTCCGTCCTAATCTCGCCCAATCGGCTTTCAAGCTCGGCGGAAAATGCCGTCAAAAAAACTGTATCCAGCAGAATACCTCGGATTTCCATATCGGCGAGAATAGGAACCAATGGCATTTCTAACGTACGGAAAAGGTCGATTACGGCCTTTTCTTCCAATTCCTCTTGAAGTTGAGGCATGAGACCCAAACAAACCCGCGCGTCAGCAGCGGCATAGGGTGCAACTTCGTCAATCGAAACCTGTGCCATGGTGCGCTGATTCCTCCCGCGGCCAATCAGCTTTTCAATGTCGGTCATTTCAATGCCCAGCCGGGCCCAGGCCAGACTCTTCAGGCCTAGATTGCGCGACCCTGGATCGGAAAGCCATTCTGCGATCATGGTGTCAAAGGTGAGCGGGGTCGCGCGCAGCCCAAGTCGCGCAAGCACAATGAAATCGTATTTCAGATTGTGGCCTACTTTGGGGATTTTCGGGTCGGTGAGCGGCTCTCGCAGCGTATCCAATACTGCCTTTCGATCGAGCTGTTCTTGCCCGGCAATATCAGGATGATGACCGACCGGGATGTAATATCCTTCGTTCATCGAAATTGCCAGCGATATTCCGACGAGATCCGCGCTCATCGCATCGGTGCTGGTTGTTTCGACATCGAATGCGATTGCCTCAGTGTTATTGAGCACCTCAACAAGCTGATGCAATCCTTCAAG
>JADFRQ010000045.1 GCA_022561215.1 Chloroflexota bacterium
AAGGTTTTCCGGCTCACACCCTCCGGCCACCAGGCGCTGCGCGAGGGAACGCTCGCCGCGCTCGCCGCGCCCTCCCCGCCCGACGATGCGTTTTCGCTGGCACTCAGCAACCTTCCCGGGATCCCTAATAATGATGCGCTGGAGGCACTGCGCGCCTATCGCGTGGCACTTTCAGAGCAAATCCAGGAGCTGCGCAGCCGCCAGGAATCCGCCCAGAGCCGCCTGCCCTACCACCTGGACGCTTCCTTCGCTCGCCGTATTCAACTTCTGGAAGCAGAATTTAATTGGGTGACGAATTTTATCGATCTGCTCAAAACACGCGCCTGAATTTTAATCAAAGCCTCTCCTCCCCTAAATCCCCACGTCAGTCCAATTTACGCTGCGCCTACCACCTACCATGGTCCCATTAAACCCATCATCGCATGTCTAACCAGATCATTTGTCCACATATTATCCACATTCGACATTGGCTCTACATCTGGTGGCTATGCGCAGGAGATAAAAGTTACTCACAGATTGTTAAATTTTGTCCCATATTGAATTGGGAAGCAGGGATCAGGAAACGGGGATTGGAAATAGGGCGTCGGGAAGATGAGATTGGCGGTGAGGGGCTCGAGATTTGAGACTTGAGACTAGAGATTGGAGACTGGAGAATGGGAACTGGAAATTTGAGAGCAGGGATTGGAAATTGGGCGTCGGGAAGATGAGATTGGCGGTGAGGGGCTCGAGATTTGAGACTTGAGACTAGAGATTTGAGAATGGGAACTGGAAATTTGAGATCAGCAAGGATGAAGCTCCTGCCTTACGCAATGCTTCATCCCCCACCCTGCTCGTTTCGTTTCTTTTTGCGCTGGAAGCTAGCGATGTATTCGCGGATGCTGGGCAACGCATTGAGGCGCTCGTAAAAGAAGTTGTTCACCACTTTCATCACCTCGGCGCGCGCAACCTCGACCTGCGCTTGCCATTCATCGCCCTTGCCCGACTCGCCCAGGCTGCGCTGCAAGCGCAACAGATAGCGCACAATCTCGGCTTCCTTTTCGCCCTCCAGCCCGCTGATAACCGAGAGGATGAGATTATCTGCCTGCTCCTGAAGCATCTCCCTGGGGATGCTGCTGTTTTCATCAATGACATCGTCGATGGTGCGGATCAGGGACCAGACCTGATAAAGCACGGTCGCCGGCTCATCAAACAATTCGCGCACGAAGGCCGCCTCCTCATAGCGACCCGTGAGCCGAAAAATATTGTACATGCGCTTGGCTGCTTTTCCGTAGTTCAGGGATTTAGTGACGTACTTGTTGACTTCTTTTTCCAGCTGGTCGACATATTCGTCGAGGGCATTTGAAGAGACATGCTTCACCAGCTTCGAGAACACCGGGATGGATTCGGCCTCCAAGTAAATCTCCTGGAAATAAGGATCCAGGTAGCCGTCCAGCGGCGTGATGCTGCCATCGGGTGCTTCCCAGGTCACATCGAGCATGTTGCTGGCGTTCGCCAAGCGGCCGCGCTCCGGGTCGGCAACCACCCAATCCATTTTGCACCAACCGGGATCCAAAGCCGCCTCTTCCCATTTGATTACGGCGGGATTGCCATCGGGAAGAAAACCCTCGATCTTCCCCTGGCGAATGTCCGCTACCCTCCAGGAGATTGGTGATCCACTGCTTAATGTTACGCCGTCTTTCACGAAGGCATAGGGGTAAGAGCCAAATTTCACTTCGATCAATTGGTAGGTGGGCCCCTTCTCCGTCTGCAGTGCCTTCTCGCGCATGATCTCGGCCAGCGTGAGACAGGCTTGCTCCCGCGTATCGGCGATAATGTTGATGCGCTCGAAATAATCACAATCGCCGGGATAGGTCTGGATCTTTGATTGCGCCGCCGATCCGGAAAGCGCCAGGGCAGTCTCAACCTTGCCTGGCTGATCCTCGAACTCGACCAAGCGTCCGATCTCGCGAAAGTAAGCCAAATTTTCAGGGCTGAAATCGAGCATGGAGACCTTGTGGCCAAAGACCCCTTCCTTGGTATCGACGACGATATCGCTCCCGCTTTTCGCGGCACTGATGGCGGTCAGCCACTGCAGTGCCTCCTCCTCGTCCAGCTCCACGCCTAGACGTTCGGCAGAATCCAAGATATTCTGCAGATCTACCTTCGGTTGCTTCTCTTCGCTCATGCTCACCTCTCCAGTAAATTGACATGCGTATTTTGAGTTGCTTCGATTGTAACGGAAGACTTGGGAGGGGAAAATAGTTTGTTGAGAGCAGGGCTGAGCGGCTAACAGACTTATTATTTTTTTCGTTAAATCAGTACCTCAATAAGTTCTGGAGTGCGCAAGCTCTGCTTGCGTTGGGGCTGTCCTAAAAACGCAATCTTTTGATGTTCCCTCTTCGAGAATCTGCCGTAAGGGCGACTGGCAACGTGCTTTAGCTAACGAGCTTCAGCTCGCCGGTGCCCCTTACACCTGGGGTAATTGCCGAGCATCTTTAAGAAGTCAACAATGTTGGATCTGATAAACCTTTTGGGACAGTCCCACTCCAAAGTTGGAATTATGCGTTAGGCAATTCTGGCAAGTGGGGCGCGCGTAATTGCAAAAGTGCAGGTCGCCGAAGCGACCTGCACTGGAAGAGAAGAAAAGATGAGGGATTAAGAAGAATGTTAGCCAACAAAGATTTCTGCGCTTCGCTCCTCGACGTCGACGAGGATAGCGCCCAACTCGTCCAGCGCCAGGGCCACGATCCCCTGCGAGTCAATCAGGACATACCGTCCGTCCCGCAGACGAACACTATTTATTTTTCTCTTGTTTCCTGGAAACAAGAAATTCCCGGCCTTTCGTCTGAAGGGTTTATCAGCGATTTTCTCTGTCATCTTCCTTGACCGTGCTGTTTTCATGCGCACCAATCTACCTTTCAGACGCTATCACCTTGCCATTTCTTACACCTGACGACAGGCGCATCTTAAGCTCCATTACGAAAACCGATTGACAATCCGTAACCCCGCGGATACTTTAAAGATCGCCCAATGGAGCTAAAGACTATGGCCGACGAGCAACTTGCATTCGATCTCACCCTTGATGCCGCACCCGTTGACGTTTTCTATGCGTTCGCCACGGCCCAGGGCTGGCGTAACTGGATGTGTGATTCGGCGCGCTTCGAGCCGCGTGCGGGCGGCAGCTACCAACTTGCCTGGAGCAGCGGCTGGTTCACCAGCGGTTCGGTAAAAAAGATCGTTCCCGGCGCTGGCTTAGAATTGACATGGCGCGGCAAGGATGATGCTGGCATGACCGAAGTTTCGATTAATCTTGAGGCGCATAATGGCGGAACAAAGCTCAGCATTCTCCATCAAGGCTTTGGCGAAAGCGAGGCCGGAAACAATGCGCTACAAGAAGCGCGCAAAGGCTGGGAGATGGGGCTCGAAAATCTGGAATCGATCTTTGATGATGGCAAGGACCTGCGCTTCATTCGGCGCCCCTTGTTGGGCATCTTCATCAACGACTTTGATGAGAAAATCGCCAATGAATTGAGTGTGCCGGTCTCCCAAGGCGTGCGCATTGACAGCCCTGTCGAAGGATTGGGAGCTGATAAAGCGGGGTTGCAAACAGACGATGTGATCGTGGAAATGAACGGGGTTCCCATCGCGGGATTTGCGGATATGCGCGCCGTGCTGGATGGTCAATATGCCGGGGACGTCGTCCCCGTCGTCGCTTATCGAAGGGGCGAAAAGCGCAGCTTTGCGATGGAGCTCTCGGGCAGAACGACGGTTGAGGTGCCGCTGGATCCCGCGGCCATTGCGGACCAGCTGCGAGATGTGTATTCAACTGTGGTGAACGATTTGCGGGCGATGTTTGATGGCGTCAGCGAGGAAGAAGCTGGGATGGCTCCCGCGCCGGATGAATGGTCGGCGAAGGACGTCCTCGCCCACTTCATTGACTCCGAGACGTATACGCATGTCCAAATCACAGATTATTTCTATGATGGCAACCGAGAATTTGCGGATAACGCAGGCAACGTTCATGAACGCATCCACGCGATTGTCGACACGACCCCCACTATCGAGGCGCTGCTCGACCGATTTGCTTTGTGCAAGGAAGAAACGCTGGCGATACTGATGCGGGCTGAGAAATTAAAAGCGCGGAAGGGCGTACTTTGGCGGCTAGGTCAATCGCTGTTGCAGGATCCCGACGTGCACGAGCGCAATCATATGGATCAGATTCAGGCGGCGTTGGACGCGGCGAAGGGAAAGTAGAGATTGGAAATCAGGGAGCGGTAACAAGAAAATCCGAGACAATCCATTCGGACGATCATTCCCGATTTTTGATCACTGATCCCTGCTCACACAAAATGTCCTCCTGTGAGGTGCAACATACTTTTGCAATGCACCTTGCATTCTAAATCTCAATTCTGAACCATAGCGATGTATTTTTCACGGTTGGCGTTGCGTGCTATTTTTCCGCTGCTCGTTTTCAACAGCCACATCCTGTCCACCACCTGCACGTAGCGCAGCGCAATATCCGTGCCCTTGTTCACCTGCAATCGGATTTCCCCCGCGATGCGTCGTCGTTCATCCTCGTTTTC
Organism: Chloroflexota bacterium; assembly: GCA_022561215.1. Classification (GTDB taxonomy): domain Bacteria; phylum Chloroflexota; class Anaerolineae; order Anaerolineales; family E44-bin32; genus JADFRQ01. The sequence continues at coordinate 4,563 of JADFRQ010000045.1, forward strand.
ACTATCTGTCTCGGCAACCACAACCACATCTTCCGTTCCCGATTGCTCATTGAAAATCCCAAAAGCCACCACGCGTCCAGGATGTACGCCTTCCACGTCGGCGGCAATCTGCTCCAGATCCTGGGGATAGATATTTTTGCCGCCGACGATGATCATTTCTTTTTTGCGTCCGCTTACATAAAGCTGCCCCTCGGCCAAATAACCCAGATCGCCGGTAAGGTACCAGCCATCATGAAAAGCCTCTTTCTCCAAATCCGTGCGGTTGAAATAGCCGTTGAGCATGCAGTTGCTCTGCAGCGCAATCTCACCGATTATGCGTTCGGGAAGATGCTTGTGTTGTTCATCCAAAACGCGCAATTCGGTCTCGGGGATGGGAGTACCCGCCGAGAGCATAAGACGGGACGGCGCCCCGCCCTGCGCGGGAACTGCGCGCCCTTCTTCCTGCAGCGCGAGCAAATCGATCTCGTCCACATTTGCCGGCGAATTAATACCTCCCTGGGTGACGGCGAAGACGTTCTCCGCCATCGCATAACAGGTCGCCAATGCCTGCGGCTTGAGCCCGTAGGGCGCGAAACGCTCCAAAAACATTTGCTGACTCGCCCAGCGCATTGGCTCGGAGCAGTTAATCACCGCCCGCCACGTCGAAAGATCCACATCTACCAAATCACGATCGCGTATCTTGCGCGCACAGTAGTTGTAGGCAAAATTCGGCAGCCAGGTGAGCGTGCCCCCGTATTTCGAGACCGCCTGAAATAATTTATAGGGCGCGCGCATCCAGGCGAAAGGTGACATCAGCACCAACGGAGAGCGCAGCAAGAGGGGCATAATGAACCCGGTAATTAAGCCCATATCGTGATACAGGGGCAGCCAACTCACAACCGTATCCACGGAGGTCATTTGCAACGCCTCGGCATACGCCGCGATCTGGTTGATCACCGCACGATGCGACAAGGCCACTCCCTTCTGCAGTCCGGTCGTGCCCGAGGAATGCTGCAGGAAAACGATGTCCTCGGGTTTTGAATCGAACCCCGCCATCGTTTCAATGGCAAGCACATCATCTTGCGCAACCGCACTCGAATCGAGAACAACGCGCACACTGTCCCCCTCCCGGAGAGCGGCATGCACTTCCTCGATAAACGCGGGATAGGTGAGGATAGCCACCGGCTTGGTAATGGCGATCAAAGCGCTTAATGATTCCCGATAACGCTGCGGCGATAGTTTCTCGGTGAGAAAAGGCATGATCGAGGGAATGGCGCCCATCAAGATCCCGCCTATGAACGCCTGCAGTAAATCGGCGCCATGCTCGAGGATGATGACGACCACCTCACCACGTTGGATACCGGCATGCTCAAATGCGCGCGCATAGCCGCCGGATCTATGAAGCAGGTCATGAAAACTTAGGGCTTCGTCGCCGTCGGCGCCAATGAGATGAATGGCTATCCTGTCTGGGTCTTCGTCAACCGTCTTTTTGAGAATGTGGGGCAGAATTTGCGAGGATTTCACTTCGATTTTTCAATGAAGGTGATGAGCTCGGAAATAGTATCAAAAACGGCGGCCGAAAGATCGGTATCTTCCACTCGCACACCAAATGTATCCTCAATGTAAAGCGCCAAATCCACCAGCGAAAAGGAATCGATGAGGCCGCTTGAAATAAGCGCCTCGTCGTCGGCCAGCGCGCGCTGAGGATCTTTCAGGATCTCGGTTACGATAAATTGCTTGATTTTTTCCTTCATCGATTTGCCAAGCGACCCTTCCCGGTCCAAGTCTGTCGATCGCTTCAATGTCCGTCGACGGCCTCAATGTTTTTTGACCGCGGCTCAGCCCACCTCGAGCGCCCGCAGCGTGTTGCGATAACGGGACAGGCGCTGCTTTTTTTACAGTTCATACACGCGCACGGGAAGCTCTGTCCTACAAATGCTGGGAGTTAATTTTTTTTCCAGGCAATCACGATCCTATCCAAACCAGTTTACCAAATCTGTCCGGAGGAAGATCAGAAGATTGCAATTGGGGAGTCGATGGGTGCGATGCCGTGGATTAATCAAGCGCGGGCCTGGAAGTGGCTCTCTTTCCCGGCCACGTCAGGAATTTGTAACCCCGCGCCATACCGCGTCCAGTGCTTGCAAGGCGGTTAAATTGCGCCATGGCCAGGCCGCCTTCATCGATTGGGCATTATCAAATTGGTTGAAGGCGTAGGTGAGATGAAAGCCATCTTCCCATAGACCGTTGTTGGGTAGAGGCTGCACCGCGCGCCAGAAATTCCACAAGGGAATATCGTATTCGTACGCTAAGCTAGCGAGCGTCGCATTGATACGGTGATCGCCCTCAAGATTGTCGGCCTTTGTGGTGATAATGGGCACGATGCCGTAGTCGATCGTCTTTTCGATAATCTCGCGCACATATCTTTCATACGCCGCGGGATCTCCTTCCCACCAGGTTTCCAGACTGATAAGCGCAAAGGAAGGTCGATAAATCCTTACCTCACAATCCAGCGGCGATTCCCCCACCTCACAGCTTTCTGGATCTGCCCATAGTGGAGAAACCACCGAGGCGGCGTTAAACCCGGAGCGCACCGACTGGCTCTCTCTGGCGTACGATCCGGAAAACCACTCGATCGCCTCGAGAAGGTACAGATGCTCTTCGCCGAAACTATAGCTGGAAGAATCATCGAATGTGGACATGAACATGGAGGGGATGTTTTGACAGTCTCCAAACTTAGAGAAGGCGCGCGGATTGTTGCCCAACGCGAGACCGCGATTGTAAATTTCAATCGCGGTGTTGGTCGCTTGTGGGACGACCGGCCAATTCATCCAGTCCTCGGGCAGCAGCCTTGACGCTAGATCATCTACAGCTACGCGCACTTCTTCCACTATCTCCGGATCATCAACCACTTTGTCAATCTGATCATAGATGGTAGAACGACTCTCTTCCACACTCGTATTCACCTCTACTGCATCGAGCTTGGGAGGCTGCTGAACGGGGAGCCTGATGCCTTCGATTTGTTGCACATCGAGCTGTGCGCCGCAGGCGACCAACAATAACAAGCCAAGCAACATCCCGCGGCTCAAGAGGCGATCGCGATTCTGAAACCAATTTCTGGGGTTGGCTCTCTTACGCATTCCGTTTCGTCCTCTCAACACATCTCCTGTTCGCCCGTCGTCCTTACGTGGTTGATGAAGCGTTCAGGTAATCCGTATTTTATCAAAACTTATCTCTGGGGCAATAAAATTTCCTGTGAAATCCGCTCGACAACCGCCTGCACCCCGCGAGGAGAGTAATGAATAGCACTGTCGGTGTAGGCATCGGAGGGGACGACATCCCAAAGATCAAGATAACCCCATCCCTGCTCCGCGGCAACCCGCGCAAGCATCTGGCGGTAGGCATCGTAAGCCCAACGGGGATAGAAATCGTTGTAGCGCATTTCACTGTTTTCGCCATTGGCGATGAAGATCGGCTGGTTTATAAAAATTACTGGTACCGAGCCTGCCTCATTAATCCCCGCGCGCAAGAACGCAAATCCAAGATCACTTTCAGCCATCTCACCCTCTTCAAAGCCCTGGAATTCCAGGTCGGACGATTGATCATCCGACGGGTGTTCATACTGCGCGGGCACATCATGATCAATCCCTGTCGCCGCCCACATCACCCCCAGGAGCTGCAATCGAACCCAATCGGCCAACGCCCGATGCTGACCAACAATCGTGCGCTCCCACAATGTTGGCTCAACAAATCGGGCCTCGGCGGTGGATAATTGCAGATTGTGCGCTGCCAGGAGTGTTTTGACAGCTTCGGGATTTTGCTGTACCACCGGTGAGGTGAGTTGTTTCTTTAAAGGAAGCGCTTCGAGCGTGATAAACCAAAGGATCAAATCCGGCTCATAACGCAACCCCCTATTAAGGAAGAGCAGGTCTTTGGTGAGCGAAAGCGTGGGGTAGCCAAGGTTGAAGGCGCGCACAATCCTGCCATCCTCACGGCGATAATTATGCTCATTGATCGTGGCACTCAGCGTTTGATCCGGGGGCAAAAGAAAACCCCATACCGACGAATCGCCAATTAGCAGCACGCGGTATTCATCTTCAGGCTTATCCCCGGCGCTGATGACATGCGAATTCAACATCGCTTCAAGCTGCAAGATGCTGATATTGTAGGAACGCTCGATATCCTCCCCGAAAGGCAGCCGCGCGCGGCCCGGAAAGAAGACGTTGTATCCAGAGAGTGGACCTAATAAAGGAAGAGGGCTGAGCAGCAAGAAGAGCAGGTTGAAGATGGCGAACAAGATCAGCGCCTTAATCAGCAGCCTGCCGAGAAAAGCCCAGGTCCCCTGGATGTGCTTTCTGTCGCCAAAATAATTCATCCGCCGAAGAGCCTCGCAAAGGTCGCCCAGGCCTGCTCCACATCCCTAATCACAAACCAGATCCAGCCCAGGGTGACAAAATGGAAGGTGAGCAAGCCACTCAATATGTTCATCGCTCGCGCCTTTTGTAGTGGCCGCGGGAGGAAATCTGGGTTGGCGCGTTGAAAATTAACCCAGCGATTATGGATAAACAGGCCGACGCCATGCCACAGACCCCAGAGCAGAAAGTTCCAGGCGATGCCATGCCATAAACCGATTAAGACCATTGTGCTGACTTGCGTTACGAAGATCACCACCGGCGCTGGTGGCCGAATCCTCCCACGGCGCAGTGCGCGCGTCAGTGGGTTGAAAAAATAAGTTCGAAACCATTGCGCCAGGGTGATATGCCAACTGTTCCAGAACGCGGTGATATTGAGGCGCGTGTAGGGACGATCGAAATTCTCGGGCAAGCGCACGCCGGCAATCTGCGCCATCCCTATGGCCACGTCGGTGTAGCCGCTGAAATCGAAATAGAGGCGCAGGGAAAATGCATAGGTTATCACCCACAGCCAGGCGGATGATTGGACCTGTGCGGCGTTGCTGTTGTTGAGCGCGATGAGCGCCAGACCGTCGGCCAGGACGAACTTCTTAAATACGCCGACGACAATCCTGGTTCCTCCGGCGATGGCTTCTTCAGCAGAAAGTCTCCCAGCCTGGCCCAGGTCCTTTTGAAAACGTTCCACGCGGTCGATGGGGCCGGCCGTAAGGGCGGGGAAAAAGAGCACATATCCGGCAAACGCGCGCAAAGAGAGCTCTGGCAACTTGCCTGTTTGCGCATCGCGCAGTGTATGCAGAAGGCGAAAAGCAATATAGGAAAATCCAAGCCAGCTCAGATCAAGCGCGCTGGCGAGCTCGGCTGGCTGTTGGGTCCACGAACGCAGGCCGCGGCTAAGGTTTTGTCCCAAGCTATCGGATTTGAGAACGATGAACAATCCGAGGATGAGCAGCACAGCGAGGCGGGTGAGCAACAGGTTTTGTTTGCTTGCTCGCACCAGGATGACCAGGATCACGCCGGCCAGCAATGCAGCAAACAATACGCCGACCGGTTGCGGAGGCCGCGTGGCCGTGATCAAAAAGGCGCGATCGAGATTGCGGAGCAAGCTGATCAAGATGGGGATGGCCGTCATCCCGCCGAAGGTATACAAATCTTCGCGGGATATTGCCTGTCCTCGTGGGCGAACGGCGATCCAGGTGAGGGCCGTCAAGAACATCGCCAGGGTCGGAAACCAGAAATCCAAATGACGTATTGCGCTCGCTGGCTGAAGCCAAAACAGCGCGAGTGAGCTTATGCCGAGAATCGCCCAGCTTCGCCATCGACCTCGAGCAAGAAACCCAATGAGGACGGAGATGGTAATAAAAATCAGGATTTGGATCAGGTCCACTAGAACCCCTGATAAATCCACTGCGGCGCCGTGTCCGCCGTCATGATGATCACGGCGATCACGATCAGTGCCAGAAGCAGAGCGAGGAGGTTCTCAAATGTGACGAGCTTAAGCAGGAAACGTTTAAGACTCATTGATAGCCGCACATCCTCCAGTCCCCTGCTTCAAAGGTGACGATGTAGGATCGGCCTTGCAATTTCAATTCCTGTACTTCGGCGCCATAAGTTGCCAGGATTGATCCGGCGCATTCAACCACACCTTCGTTTTCGCCCCCTTCTACGAGCGAGCAAGATACACCCTCCAGTCGCGCTTCAACCGCCTCGAAGGATGCCGCCTCGGCTTTGGCCTGCGATTCCCAATCCACACAGGAGTTATTGAGCGCTTGCAGTTGATCACCTTCCACCAAAGCGCTTAAATACGCCTCAATCGCATCGCTGGCAGATGGCCCCGCGCTGCACGCGGCAAGCACCGGGATTAAAAAAAAGAGCAGGTACCCTATTTTTACACGCATAGGAGTCTCCTTTATCGCTAGATTCTATCCGGTCAACAACATACTGCACCGAATGTGGGCTGTCAAGCAGCGTCAAACCATTCCCAGTACTGAGTCAAAATATTATAGATGGCACGATGTCATTCTGAGGAGCGAAAGTGCTGCATGAGACGGAGCGACGAAGAATCTCGTCTTCCGATGAAAAAGTTCTTCTCCATGCACAACGAGATCCCTCTGTTTTTTGAAAGGCCTTTGCATCCGGCGCACTGCGGCTCCGAATGACAACCGGTCCCATCCAGCATGACCTAGCGCTAGCGACTATGGAAAGCACGCTGCGCCTTTTACGTCTTGCATCCTCTCCTGTAGAATCAACTCTATAAGTTGCTGGGGCCGGGCTGTGCCTGATTTTGTTGCCGCAATCGACCAGGGAACGACGAGTACACGCTTCATGATCTTCGATCATGCGGGCACGGTACACGCCAGCGCACAAATGGAACATGAGCAGATCTACCCCTCCCCGGGATGGGTTGAACACGACCCTGTCGAAATATGGGAAAACACCCAACGCGTCATTGCACGGGCATTGCAAAAAAGCGCCATCCCCGCCAGTAGTTTGAGCGCCATCGGAGTCACCAACCAGCGTGAAACCACGGTAGTTTGGGACAAACGCAGCGGCAGGCCGTATGCCAACGCACTTGTCTGGCAGGATATGCGCACGGATCAAATTTGCCGTCAGTTGGCCAAGGACGGCGGTTTGGACAGATTTCGCCAGCGCGTAGGCTTGCCCTTGGCCACCTATTTTTCCGGCCCAAAATTGATGTGGTTGTTGGATAACGTCCCCGGCCTTCGGCAGGATGCCGAAGACGGCCACGCGCTGTTTGGGACGATCGACAGTTGGTTGATCTGGAAATTAACCGACGGTCAAAAACACATCACCGATGCAACCAATGCCAGCCGCACCATGCTCATGGATTTACAGACTTTAGCCTGGGATGCGCAGATCCTGGAGATTATGGACATCCCGCGGTCGATGCTTCCGGAAATACGCCCTTCCAGCGATCCCGATTTTTACGGCACGACACAAATAAACGACCAAACCATCACGTTATGTGGTGATCTCGGCGATCAGCAAGCAGCCCTGTTCGGGCAAACTTGCTTTTTACCAGGTGAAGTAAAAAATACCTACGGGACGGGTTGTTTCCTGCTGCTCAACACGGGGAAGGAGATCGTACACTCGGATAATGGGCTGCTTACCACGGTTGCCTATCAAATTGCCAACGACGAGCCGGTCTATGCACTCGAAGGTTCGGTAGCCATCGCCGGCGCGTTGGTGCAGTGGCTGCGAGATAATCTGGGCATTATCGAACAATCTTCCGAAATCGAGGTTTTGGCGAACAGTGTCGAGAATAACGGAGGCGTTTACTTTGTGCCTGCCTTCTCGGGGCTCTTTGCACCTCACTGGCGCAGCGATGCGCGCGGTGTGATCGCCGGCTTGACGCGCTTCGCCAACAAGGGCCATCTTGCGCGGGCGACGCTGGAAGCAGCCGCCTATCAAACGCGCGAGCTGCTCGAAGCCATGCGCCGCGACTCGGGTGTTGATTTGCTCTCACTGAAAGTTGATGGTGGCATGGTGGACAACGAGTTATTAATGCAGTTTCAAGCCGACATCCTGGGAATCAGCGTGGTGCGGCCCGAGATTCGCGAGACAACCGCATTGGGCGCGGCCTATGCCGCGGGGTTAGCCGTGGGCTTTTGGGAATCCCAGGAGCAATTAAACAAGAACTGGCACGCCCAGAAAACCTGGCAGCCGCGGATGCCCGAGGAGCAAAAGGAGGCATTGTTCGCCCATTGGAAAAAAGCCGTCGAGCGGTCCTTGGGCTGGGTGGATGAAAAATGATGAACAGCCATGCGCGCGATCACATACTTGAGGCGCTGCGCCAAAATCCTGAAATTTCCGTACTTATCATTGGCGCCGGGATCAATGGCATTGCCACATTTCGTGATCTTGCGCTGCAGGGTATGGACGTACTGCTCGTCGATCAGGCCGATTTCTGCTCAGGGGCTAGCGCGGCTTCCTCGCATATGATCCACGGCGGAATCCGCTATCTCGAAAATGGCGAGTTTCGTCTGGTGCGGGAGGCGGTTCGCGAACGCAATAATCTGCTTCAGAACGCACCACACTATGTAAAACCGCTTGCAACCACGATCCCGATTTTCAAGTGGTTTTCGGGACTATTTAATGCCCCGCTCAAGTTTTTGGGTTTGCTGAACAAGCCTACGGAGCGCGGCGCCGTGGTGATTAAGATTGGTTTGCTTCTGTACGATGCCTATACGCGCCTGCAGGGAACCGTCCCGGTGCACACCTGGGCGTTTCGAAAACAATCCCTCGAAAAATACCCTCAGCTTAATCCCGCGATAAAGTGCACGGCGACGTACTACGACGCCATGATCCCCACCCCGGAAAGGCTGTGCATTGAACTGATCCTCGAGGCGGAGGCGGCGAGCCCTGGCGCAAGAGCGTTGAACTATATGCGCGTCATCGCCACCGATAAAACCAGCGTCCGCTTGAAGGATGAATTCGGCGACGAAGCCCTGCTGGTAAAACCCAAAATAGTGATCAACGCCGCCGGACCATGGATCGATTTTGCCAATGGTGCCCTGGGCTTGATAACCAGAATGGTCGGTGGGACCAAAGGCTCACACCTCGTGCTTGATCACCCGCAGCTGCATTCCGCACTTGGAGGGCAGGAATTTTTCTTCGAAAACAAAGATGGACGCATCGTGCTCCTTTTCCCTCTCATGGATAAGGTGCTCGTCGGTACTTCCGATCTCCGCATTGATGATCCCAGCGAAGCGCGCTGTACACAGGAAGAGGTCGACTACTTTTTGAGCATGATCGAGAAAGTCTTCCCACAGATAAAGGTCGCTGATGCGGATATTGTCTTCACTTTTTCCGGCGTACGTCCGCTTCCCTCGAGCGCCTCCTCGCAAACTGGCCAGATTAGCCGGGATCATAAAATCGAGGTCATCGAACCCGGGGAGCAGCTCGATTTCCCGATCCTCTGTCTCATTGGGGGAAAATGGACTTCGTTTCGCGCGTTCTCCGAAGAAGTTAGCAATGTTGTCCTCGAACGTCTGGGGCTCAAACGCCTCGTAAGCACGGAGCATCTCGCGATTGGCGGCGGCAGAGGGTATCCGCGTGACGATAATGCACGTGATGCATTGCTCACGCATTGGGTCGAGGAAACGGCGCTCCCTCGCCAGCGCCTGATCACGCTGTTCGAACGTTATGGAACGCGCTTCAAGGAGGTCGCTTCCTTCATCGGCGCGGGTCGCGACGAGGCTCTACGTGAGCATGCTGCCTACAGCAGGCGCGAGATATCCTATCTGGTGCGCGAGGAAAAAATCCTGCATCTGGATGACCTCGTTCTACGCCGTTCGCTGTTGGCGATGTTGGGTGAGCTGACGCCAGAACTGCTGGAGGAATTGGCACAGATTGTAGGTGAGTCACTGGGGTGGTCGGAGGAGGAGACACACGCCGAAGTAAAACGTACCGCAGCTATCTTGCAAGACAAACACAATGTATCTCTTGGGATAAACCGAAATAACCCATAACTCGAGCTTGCTGTGGACGCCTTCCCTTAATCTATGGCGCAAACTGGGTCGGGAACAAACAATCCAATCGAGGATTTTCCGCGAGACCATGCGCAAATACCTACCTATGATTCCCGCGCCGATTGGTTAAAATTGGGCGTGAGGGCTCCTATTCTCATGCCGTCCAATCGAAGTTTACCCCCCCACTCCTCGAAATTAAGTGTTCTGCTTGTTTTGGCTGCGGCGTTCCTAATTGCAGGATGTGCCGCGGGAGCGCGTGCGCCGCTGCCGACGGCACTCCTATTCTCCTCGACACGTCAGCCGACGATCGCGCCCACCGGTATTCCCTCCGCGGCGCAGACGCTAACTCCATCTCCCACTCCAGACCCTTATGTGGGATTGACAATTGATGAGCTGCAAGTCCGCAGCTATGGTGAAGGCACGCTTGAGATTGAAAGCCGCATGGGAACCTCTTCTCGTTTTACTCGGCTTCTGTTCAGCTATCCAAGCGATGGCCTCCAGGTATATGGTTTTATGAACGTGCCCAACACAAGCGGCCCACGGCCAGTGGTCTTGGTTTTGCATGGGTTTGTAACCCCGGCAACCTATCGAACAATTGCCTACACCAGGGTGTATGCTGATGCGTTGGCCAATGCAGGTTATTTTGTGCTGCATCCCAACTACCGTAATCACCCTCCCTCGGAGGATGGCCCGAACCCCTACCGTATCGGATACGCAATTGACGTACTCAACCTCATTGCCCTGGTGCGCCAGCAAGCCGGAGAGGGCGCCCTAGAAAAAGCGGATGGGGAAAATATTGGTCTACTAGGCCACAGCATGGGTGGTGGAATCACCCTACGGGTCCTTACAGTCGATCCTGAGATCGGTGCCGCTGTGCTCTACGGCTCGATGAGCGCCGATGAACGAAGGAATTTCGAGCAAATCTTGATCTGGACGGACGGCGATGTGGGTGATTTCGAATTGAACCCCGCAGAAGATGAACTGCGCGGCATTTCACCGCTTTTTTATCTTGAGCAAATCCAGGCCGCAGCGAGCATCCATCATGGCGCCGAGGATAACACCGTGCCCCCAGAATGGTCGGAGGAGTTATGTGCACTGCTCGATGCGATGGGAAAAAGCGTCGAGTGCTTCAGCTACCCCGACCAGCCGCACACTTTCTATGGTGAGGGATATAGCCTCTTCATGCAGCGCGTGCTGCGTTTCTTTAACCTGCAACTCGGGGCGCCGTGAGATAGAGAACAGAGATCAGGAATCTGGAATCAGCAATCGGACGGGTATCTGCGGGGGGGGTGCCGCCTTTAGGCATTATTATGCATTTCTGTGAATTGTAGGCGCGGGGTCTCCCCAGCCGTACCCAAAAATCTCTCGCTTTGATTGACAATCCAGGTGCAACGCACTTGGATTGTGCAATGTACCTGCAGTTCTCATCTTAAGTCTTCTTCGCCGTTTTCTCCCGCACCAACAAATGCAATCCCAGCAACGCGGCCAACATGATAACCAATCCCACCACCTGGTTTCGGCGCAGGGAATTGAGGATGATGATGCTATCGCCGCGGAAAGCTTCGAGGAAAATTTGACTGGTTGCCGACAGCGCCACCCAAGCAAGGAAAGTAAATCCAGGGAAGGTTTTCTGCTTTTTTACCCTCCAGAGGATCAGGAGCACAATAATCGCTCCCGCGATTTCATACAACTGAGAGGGATGTCGCATGGCTCCCCACAACTCGATCGCCCAGGGTACTGTGCTTGGAGCACCAAACGCATCGCCACTCGCCACATGCGATAATCCGAGCGCCAGGGCAAAAACGGCGAACCCTGGAGCCAATGCGTCTAACGTGGGCCACAGCGGGAGATCCTTGCGCTGCGCATAAATTACCGCCGCCAGCAGCCCTATGAAAATCCCCGCCGTTGTCGCCAACGTCGCCGGGTTAAGCGAAAACAAACTCAGCGGGTTAGCGATATAGACGGAAATAAATCGCGCGACGTACCATAAACGCGCACCGATAATTCCAGCGATAAGACCGATCAAGATCATGTTGCTCATGGTATCCGGCGAAATTTTATGGCGCGGCGCCTCTTTCTCGATCACATTGATCAGCACCCAGAACCCCGCCAGCAAAACCAGTCCGGGAACTTGAATAGCTAACGGGCCTAGCTGTAGAATGGGAAACACTAGGGCACCTTCTGCAATAAATCTTCAACGGTTGTCTGAAGAGTGGCCTCGCTCATGGGCCCACCAATAATTACTTTGGCAATCACACCTTCATGGTCGACAAAAAAGGTCGTGGGCATCGCCCGCAGGAGGTATTGCCTGCCTACGTCCCCCGTGCGATCGAAGAGCACCGGAAAATTCAAACCCAATGCCTGAATAAATGCCGTCGCCTCCGATTCGCTATCCTGGTAGGTGGTGTTGACAGCCAAGATCTCTAGCGGACGATCTCGGTTGGCGTCGTACACCCTTTGCAGCGCGGGCATCTCCGCCCTACAGGGTGGGCACCAGGAGGCCCAAAGATTGATCACAACAACTTTTCCGCGCTGGTCGGAGAGGGTTTTTGTTCCGCCGCCGAGGAGATCGAGGCTGAAATCAGGCGCAAGAAATCCCTCACGCGGGCTCGGGATGAGCCCCCCCGTTGTTGAAAGCTCGGGTACGGCCGATAATCCGACCCAACCCATTCCCAAGAGCAGCACCGCGGCCATCATGCCCAGCCAACGCTTCGTATCCTGTGTCCATCGTAGAACTTGTTCCATCGAATGCACCTTTGATTGTTTTTAGTTCCCTTCAATTGCACCATACTATGCATCGAATGGTATGCCCTTTGCTGTATTTTTCAATACGAACTGACTCAAAAATCGATGATTCGTTGCCCGAGCGCAGAGTGCTCGGGGAGCAGGGATCAGGAAACTGGAATGCACCGAATAATTCCGGTACACAGACCCTTCATTGTAGATAGGTTAGCTGAAATAAGTTGCTTCGTTGTAGGGGCGATTGGCAATCGCCCGCTGCCGTATCCTTCAATACGGTGTAGCTGCCATCCTTGGGCACGCTGATCATACCTGTGGAGGAAGCGTGTTCAGGGGACAGGGATCGGTGTGCAGGATTGAACACGGAGGCATTTGTTTATCATCGATTGACGAATTACGATCCCCGGTCTCTAAACTCCAATCCCTGCTTACCGATCACTCGTTTTCCCATCTCCCCCGAAACAGTCGGAGCCTCTGCCCATCCAAACGAGGTATCCTTGTAAAGCCGCAGGAAGCAAACACAACCCACCATGAGGCTCAAAATGACCGAACCTAAACCGCGCACGATCCGCGCCCCACGCGGCTCAAAACTCACCTGCAAGTCCTGGCTCACGGAAGCCGCCTACCGTATGTTGCAAAACAACCTCGATCCCGAAATTGCCGAAAATCCCGAACAATTGGTGGTCTACGGTGGTCAAGGCCGCGCGGCGCGCGATTGGCGAAGTCTCGAGACCATCCTGCACACCCTGACGATCCTCGAGGATGACGAAACGCTTTTAATTCAATCCGGTAAACCTGTGGCCGTATTCACGACCCACGCCGACGCGCCACGGGTGTTAATCGCCAATTCCAACCTCGTACCTCACTGGGCGACCCAGGAACATTTCGATAAACTTGCCGCGCAGGGATTAATCATGTACGGGCAGATGACCGCCGGATCATGGATTTACATCGGCACGCAGGGCATCTTGCAGGGCACGTATGAAACCTTTGGCTCTCTCGCGCGCCAGAAAGGCTGGCAGTCCCTAAAGGGCAAGTTCGTTCTCACGGCAGGATTAGGCGGTATGGGCGGCGCCCAACCACTGGCGATTACGATGAATGAGGGGGTCGGGCTGATCGTCGAAGTCGATCCCGCACGGGCGCAGCGTCGTTTGCAGCACGGTTATGTTGACGTTATCGTCGATCAACTCGAGCAGGCGATGACGCATGTGCAAGAGGCGCTTGATGACGAGCGCCCACTTTCGGTGGGATTAATCGGCAATGCGGCGGCGATCTACGATGAGCTTAACAAACGCGCGATCGTTCCCGATATCGTCACCGATCAGACTCCCGCCCATAGTGTCCTCGACTATGTACCCCACGAGCTGAGTGTCGAAGAAGCGCGCGCGCTGCGCGCCGACGATCCTGATGCGTATGCTAAACAATCATTGCAAAGCATGGCGGTGCACGTTGAAGCGATGCTTGCCTTCCAGAAACAAGGCGCCGAGGTATTCGATTACGGGAACAACCTGCGTCAACGTGCCTTGGAGGCCGGCGTTGCGCAGGCATTTGATTACCCCGGTTTCGTAGCCGCTTACATTCGGCCGCTTTTCTGTGAGGGAAAGGGGCCTTTTCGTTGGGTGGCGCTATCCGGAGACCCCGAGGACATTTACCGCACCGATGAGGCGATCATCGATCTCTTTCCCGAGAATGAACACCTGCAACGCTGGCTGAGGCTGGCGAGGGAGAAGGTGCCTTTCCAGGGGTTACCGGCAAGGATTTGTTGGCTGGGTTACGGCGAGCGCGCCAGAGCGGGGTTGCGCTTCAATGAGATGGTCGCGCGCGGCGATCTGAAAGCGCCCATCGTGATCGGTCGCGACCATTTGGATTCGGGCTCCGTCGCCTCTCCCAATCGTGAAACGGAGAACATGCTCGATGGATCGGATGCGGTGAGCGATTGGCCTTTGCTCAATGCAATGTTAAACGCAGTTGGCGGTGCGACGTGGGTTTCTTTTCATCACGGTGGCGGCGTGGGAATTGGGTTTAGCCAACATGCGGGACAGGTTATCGTGGCCGATGGAACGGATGCCGCCGCCAAACGAATAAAACGCGTGCTCACCACCGACCCTGGTTTAGGAATTGTTCGCCATGCCGATGCCGGGTATGAACGTGCAAAAGATGCCGCCCGGCGTCATGCCATTAAGATGCCCATGCTGCGCTGAACCTTCTCCCTGCCCCATGCCGGATCAGTGCTTGCCTCCCGCCGGGGCGCCAACAGCAACCAGGAACATGACACTTTTTTCTGCGGCATGTGGCGAGAAAAATTTCGTCACCTCATCATCATAGAACGTAAGGCCAGTGGCTCCCAGCCCCAGGGCATAGGCACCGAGGTATATTCTCCCTGCGCTTATGCTTGCCTCGAGTTGGGCAAAGCGGTAGCCGCGGTTCCCCAAATCTTCAAGCGCGCTGCGCAGCCCAGTCAAGAAATAAATATTAATGCTGGCATCCGCGCCTAAATTCTGGTCCAGCGCCAATTTGCCCGCTTGCGCTCGAAAAACACCCGCCTCCAATCTCTCAAATCCCTCATGATCATGGTGGTAGGCATATTTTCCAGATGCAAGACCCTTTACGTTGTTGACGACTATGTAGGCCTGTGTAAGCGGGCCATTGTCCGCACTCGTGACATCAAAGGGAATCGGTCGCAGAGCATGAACAAGGAGAGTCGAAAGCTGGTTGAAGGATATTGGATCGTGGCTAAACTTGCGCGACGAACCCCGCCTTAGAATTACTTTTTCCACGGCCTGCGTCGGTGCCTGCTCCGCGCCGAGCGGCTGAGAGGCAACTAATCCGTTTTCTGGCTTGGTGCGCGCAACATGTACACGTGCCTTCCTCCATTGTTTGACTTTACTCCTGTCCCACAAGGAAGAAGCCGTATGCATTTCTCGGATTGCTGGAAAAATAGTCTCGCGTTGCGCGATGGGCTCCACCGCCAGGTCGAGCGCATCCAACGCGGCCCCGCTGTCTACGCTGGGCTCCGGGCCGTATCCCAGGGAGAGCAAAACCAGCGGAAGTTCTTTCTCTTCATCGAGGCCCAGCAGTTCACTTACTGCCTCGTCCACGAAGCCAATGACCACCTTGGCGCGCAAGCGCTCGGCGTTGGCGAGCGCCAGGGTATGAGAAAGGATGGTGCCACTATCCCAGAAGGCATGCCGATAGGCGCGTGCCTGGTATTTGCAAGCATTGCGCCATGAAATATGGGTGTAGGCAATGATTGCTGGCGCATGGGAAATAGCGTCCTCCATGCCACTCGCCTGGGTGAGATGGTGAACGTAATCACCCTCACGAAGTTGGATGAGACCACTGTTTTGGGAATCGTAATGGTAGACGCCTGCATCCAGATCTGGTAGATCGCCACAGATCAAGTACAGCTCAATATGATAAAGCGCACCGGTACACGCAGCGGCGCGAAAGGGTATTTCGCCGTAGGGTTCTGGATAACGGAAACGTTTCGTGATCCCGGCTGAAAAGTGCAGGATGCGTGCAATGCTTCCAAAGTCCGGAATTTGTTCATCCTCTGTTGTTGCGGCAGGATTGGAAATCGCTTCCAATGCCGACATTTCCCTTTGGGTGACATCAAGTGGCAAGGGAATCGGTTTTAGATCCGTATAGGTCTTGAATAGGCGCGGTTTCTGCGCGGGGTTGAATCGATGCGTTCGACTCAGCAAATAACCATTGGGATGCTTCGTGCCGTTATGAAAGTACCAAGCCGCCTTAATATCATCATTGCTCATGTACTTAATCTCCCCGCTGTCGGACAGATGCCCGCATCCCAATTTTTATGACTGTATTTTCCAGTGCCGCGCCTCTGACGCGCAGCTCTTGCACAGATGGCCGATTACAAAAGGATCATACATCAGATCATCCCATTTGAGCCACAGCCGATCTTCCTAGCGCGTGCGTTTTCGCCTTATTTAACAACGCCTCTCGAACGATATCCCTGCCATACTTCGTGAATTGCGCGCTTTTCATGGCTGTCGAAAAACCGGACCTGCAGGGCTTAGTAAGCAGGCCAATTTGTGTAGCACAGGATAGGATTCTGCAACGGCCGCGCGAGGAGTGACGGGCGTGTACATACATGCAGGGCAGCGAATTTATTGTGCGAGCAACCTCTCCAAACGGTCCACCATGTCGGCCAGCACGCCAAAAGTCTCCTCCACGGGATCGGGTTGCGCAAGATCCACCCCTGCCGATTGGAGTATATCCAGGGGATAACCTGATCCACCTGCCTTCAAGAAATTGAGGTAATCCTCGACCGCGCCCTCTTCGCGCGCAAGGATACGGTTGGCAAGCGCGTGAGCACCGGAGATACCGGTGGCATATTGAAAGACATAATAATCCGCATAGAGATGGCCGAACATGGCCCATTGAATGCCCACTCGATCGCGATCGATTTGCATTGCTTCTCCATAGGCCTCGTGAAACAGCTCGGAGAGACGTTTGGTCATGCTATCCGCGGTGAGTCCTTCCCCGCGTTCGACCGCTTCATGCATTTCGAGTTCGAAGCGCGCCAGGGTAGGCATGATCAAGAAATAACGATGAAAATTGGAAATCGCTTCCTCGATCACATTAATTTGAAACACGGGGTCTGGGTTGCTGTTGAGCAGGTGGGCGCGCACCATCGCCTGGTGAAAGTTAGAGGCAACTTCGGCCACGAATATAGAGTAATCACTATAGATGGTAGGCTGGTTTTGCCAAGCCAGGTAGGAATGCATCGAATGCCCCAACTCGTGCGCCAGGGTGCTCAAACTAAAAACAGTGTCGGTATAACTCATCATAATAAAAGGAAAGGTGCCTGGCTCGCCGTACGAAAACGCCCCGGAACGTTTGCCAATGTTGGGATAGACGTCGATCCATCGATCCTCGAGGCTCCCCTTGCGCATAATCGCCACATAGTCCTTTCCCAAAGGTAGTAGTCCTTCGCAAATCCAATCGACGGCTTGTTCGAATGGAACTACCGCGGGAGAGTCGGTCAGCGGGGCCCAGATATCATAGGTGTGCAGTTCATTCACTCCGAGGGCTTTGCGCCTGATCTCCCAGTAGCGATGCCAGGTGGGCAGATTCTTTTGAAACGTATTAACCAGGTTATGGAAGACATCGACAGAGATATTGTTGGCATAAAGCGCGGCCTCGAGAGTCGAGCCGTGTTTGCGCACACGCGCCCGGAAAACGTTCTGCTTGATCGACGTTGCTAGATTGTTTGCGAGCGTATTCTTGAACGCTATGTAACGATCGCTATAATTTTCCCACGCAATGCGGCGCAGCTCTCGATCGGGCATGGTACGAATCTTTGTTATTGTCCCCTGGGTTACCTCGACTTCGACACCCTCGCTGGTGTGCACAGAGTCAAACTGGAAATCGGCATTCGTGAGCATGCTTGCCGTAGCCGATGTTCCACCAAAGGGGTCGCCCAGCAGGCCCAGCACCTCTTCCACCTCCGCCGAGCGCACATGGGCCTGCTTCCTGAATAAGTTTTTGATGTAGTGCGTATAAATCGTCAGACGCGGTTCGTCTGCTATCCATTGCTTGAGTGTATCTTCCCCGATGGCTAAAAGCTCGGGGTCGAGAAAGGCAAGCGCCGCACTTGCTCTGCCTCCCAGACTGTTGGATTGACTGTATCGCCCGGCTGCTTCCTGATCGGAGGTATCAACCGAATGCGCCATGCCTGCGTAGACCTGTATTTTTCCCAGCTGGACAACAAAGGCATCCAGCGCTTCCAAAACATCCGCCAAAGTGCCCGGCCCTTCGCCCAGGCGTCCTTTGAAGCTCTCGATCTGTGTTATCGTCTGCGCGAGATCGCTGCAGGCCATTTCCCACGCTTCGATCGAATCAAAAACACTCGTGCTGTTCCAGGTATCTTTTTCGGCGATTTCGCTGCGTCGGGGAACAGTTGTTTCGGTCACAATTCGTCTCTCCTATAGAGCTTCAGCATTCGTCTTCTGCGCGAGTACGCATACTCCAATACAGTGCTCTTTCCTACCTAATCGATATTGTGCGCATCGCCGATTGCGCGTTTCAATCGAGTCGACTTGATCTTGTTGGGCGCGGTGCAGATTGGATTATAGCGGGACTCTAAGCAGATCGGATTCTTTGTCTTTGCTTCCTTTTATTTCAGTGAGTGAAACCATGGGATTACGTCCGATTTTTGTATTGGATGTTATTCCAGAACCCGACTTGTACTACCTGCCTTGCAAGGGTGCTGAAGGAGAGTGTTTTCCGAATACATCATCTCGGGGTGCATTGCACTCTTGAAGTGCGGGGTACCTCGTTTACCACTCAACACGTCATCCTGAGGAGCAGAGCGACGAAGGATCTCGTTTTCCGAATGGGAAATTCCTCGGCTTGTGGAAAACGATGATTCTACCCTTTCACGTAGAATGAAATTAAATCCTGTTGAAATGGTGCAACGCGATCCTAAAAATAACTTAATGGCTCGCTACCAAGGGTAGAAGTACTTGATGAAGCGTTTCTGAACCATTACGTGGGTTTTCGAAGCTGCGCAGCGCATCTAGAAAACCAGAATCTCCTGTATTCCTTTCAGGATTGTAGACGCGCCAATCGACGGGGTTGCAATAAGACGCGCCCGGTTCGACCTTGGAAAGGTTGAAGTAAATGATGGCCTGCGCCATAGGAAAGTCGGCGATTTTGTCAAAACTTTCTCTCAGCCAAAAGGATTTATCGCCGCCTTGCGCTACCGTTCCCGTCTGCGCGAGGAAGATTGATTTGTCAGGCGCCAATGTGCGCATGCGCTCGAGGTAGGGGCGGATAGAAACCTCGTAGGGATCCCAGCCTACTCCGCTGAGGGCACAGGCCCCGAAATTGAATGCACTAAATCCCACGACATCAACCGCGCTATCCCCAGGATAATAACGCTCGAATTCATGGCCGGGCAAGCTCCAGCCATTGGGGGCAAAAACCCATAGGACCGCGCTTTCAAGGACGCCTTCTTCCAGAAAAATTTGTCGGATGCGCGCATAGGCCAATTTGAAATTTTCGGGGTCCAATCCGTAGCTAACCCAACCGGTATTCATCTCCTGCAATGGGGCAATAAAAGCCCTTCTTTCGCCACCTTGAGACCAATCGGCGTAGACGGAAGCCCAGGCCCGAATGGCATCATCGAGCACACCACTGGCGACGTCGTAAGCTGTGCGCGTCCCCAGACTTGTGGTGCCGACTGCAAGATTTACGAAGGGCAGCGCGCCTTCACTCCATGCCGCATCCAGATCATGCGGAATGTTCCATTCGGGATTGGGGAACTCGATATCCATAAATGTGCCGGCGATCGCAACCCGAGTCGTCAGTCCATTTGTGCGCATCCACTGATCGACCTGGCCAATTTCCTTCGCCGAGACCTGGAGTGAAGCAGATGTATAGATGCCAAGGAAAACGTCGGGAGGATCGAGTACCGCCATAAAATCATTGACGCGCTCTATTGAGGATGAAAAAGAGGTGCCTTCTTTTGCGCTTGCGACGCGCAGATTTGCAGCGGGATTGTTTTCCGTCGTTTCCCCAAGCGTGGCGGCTTCTCCACGGGAAAAATCAACATATCCATCGTGCACCGTTACAGGCGCTGCAAAAAGTGCACTTAATCCGAGGGCGCCCACAATAAAGAGTGACCGGAAGCGCTGGGTCTTTATGGGGTGCGTGGCATTATTTACTAACTTCATAAAACACATTCCCCGAAGAAAACATAAACCGGCTCTGCAGCCGGTTTTTCATCGATCGCTGAGGCGACCATCCGAAGAACCGGTCCCCTACCCTTCAACATACTTCGCCGTTTTCATCTTGCCAGTTGCTTTTTATTAATCCACTCTATCGATGTCCGCGAATATTACCCAGGCTCGCAAATGTTTACGGATGACGAATGCATTTGTTACCAATCCGAAATTAGTCTCCTGCTTGCTTTTCAACAATTTTTCCGCCAACGAAAGCGGCACGACCCGATGGTACTCGAGTACCAAAGGTGATGGATATAACCCTTCATTACGATCGTAGATACGGCTTAACGCCCCGCGCTACTGTCATTCTGCGAAAAAGAGGTTGGCCAATAAGGTGTCTAGATACATTTCGCTATTTCCGTTATCCAATCGAATGGGCAACCGGCCGGTTGCCCGTACATCTTGGGTAATTACTGAGCCTCTCTAATAAGTCAAACATGTTAAATCTGATATGCGCATATGGGACAACCCCAGAACCCTTGTTTGTTAATTTGAGCAAACGTTGCTCCTGCCAAACGAGATCCTTCGTCGCTTCGCTCCTCAGGATGACAAGAGACTGCTCCTCCTTAATGTCATTCTGAGCGATAATGTTTCGCTTGGCGGAACATTGCAGCGAAGAATCACATTTTCCACTAGCAAGGAACATCCTATTCGGAAATCGGGGTCCCTCGTCAGAAAAATGCCTCAGCATAGTATTAATTCGCCGCCTGGTCACTCAACCCGTCATGCGCTGACACTCAAACCAACCAGCAATCCGACGACGATCATCAGCCTTGCCGCGACTCCAAGGATGACGCGCGTCGCATCGCCCGAGCGCTGCTCCCTCAGCCTTGCCGCTTGACGCTGCTGTTCCGCTGCTCGCTGGAAGTCTGCCATACGTTCTTTGCCGATCAGGTACATCGTGTGTGCGTTGTGCATTTCTTCCTCCTTTGAATTCGAAAGCTTTTTGTTTTGCTTGCGATGGCAACAGGTTAGCAGGCAAGCGTGTACGTTTCGTGCGAGCGAGTGTTTATCGAGCGTGTTTTGCGGATTTAATTGTCGATCAGGGGGGACTGCCGAGGTTATTTAATGAGCATCATCGCCAATTTGAGTGAACGATACGTCCTGGTTCTCCATTTGACCCGAATAATTCGAGGGATGTTTACCAACATTCGGATGCCGCGTCAATATTGCGTACATCGGGGTGTGCATTCGCAGCCCATTCGAAAATCTAGGGTACAAAAGAACTCCTGTTGGTTATGGAACCAACAGGAGCAATCCATGGCTGTATCTCAACCCCGGAACGCACGCTCCGCCAAAAATTCGAAAAGTGCCGGCACTCCCTGCCCTGTAAGGGCGCTTGTTTCAATATAATCCGCGCCAATCGAGGCCGCGAAAGCGTTGGCCTGCTCCACCGATACCCTTCGTTCCAGATCAACTTTATTGCCTACAACAAGAAAGGGCTGCTCTTTAACGGTGCCCAATATCTCACCTCTCCAACGCTCAAGATTGCCAAAACTAACCTCTTGGGTGAGGTCAAAAACCAACGCCGATGCGCGGCTGCCGCGATAAAATCCCGCTCTCATTACCGCAAAACGATCTTGCCCGGCCATGTCCCAGATGGAAAGTTTAACGATGATATCGCGCAGTTCGACGGTCTGTGTCTGAAAATCCACGCCGATCGTCTGCACACGCGTTGTTTCAAATTTACCTTCACAGTAGCGGCGGATGAGGGAAGTTTTTCCCACCGTCCCATCTCCTGCAACGACAACTTTTAATACCGGCAAACGATTCATACGAGGTACTCTCGTGTATTAACGCGAACTTTAAACATTATCGCAAATGAAAGATTGAAGAAGGTATCGGCCACTAATGTCTAGTTTTCTGGAGACACGCTGCGGATGGCGCCATGCACCTTCACTCGACACGTCCCAGAAAAAAGGTGTGAGGGAATACCAGATCGTCGGGGACGATCAGTTTACTATTCAGCAAATTTTTATTGGCAAGCTCGAAGAGCTTATGCAGCTCTTCCAACGAGTTCAACTGCCTGGTGGCCGGGCTGGTTGAAAATAGCGCCATCAGCGTTGTGAATTCTCCAGGGATGAAACATAGCCACTGACCTCCCTCGATTTGAGAAGATCGCATTCCAGCGCCAAAGATTTCCTGGGTTGCCGCGCGATAGGACGAAAGCATGGGCACGACCAACTCACGATCGATATCAAACTTCCCAATGGTGTTAAGCGGCATGCCGGAATCATTCTCATAAATCGCGTAGCCAACGACACGAGCGACATTTCCCGCCCGAATGAGGACACTCTTCCCCTCGGTGGTTGCTGCTTTCCAGGCATCTGAATCTGGTGCAATGTGGATCCAGCGCTTAATCGTCTGTTGTTCGCGCCGGTAATGATCGAATAGTTCTTGAAATTGGCTTTGATTGATTATGCCAGTGGCGAACTCTTCCGCCAATTTATTGATCTTCTCCTGCACGCGCTCCAAATACTTGAGCGCTTGGCCAGACGTAGAGTCATTTTCTTGTGGTTTCTGGGGAGATTCGATTCCCGGCTGAAGTGCCGAGCCCTCGGGGATGGGTTCTGTGTCCGGCTCTTTTTGAGAAGTCCCGAAAAATATGCGGCGCA
>JADFRQ010000010.1 GCA_022561215.1 Chloroflexota bacterium
CTGGTTTCTCTTGCTGAACCCAGTGTCCGGCGCTCGGAATGAGTGCTTTTTTGTAAAGTTGGGGTAGGTTACTTTCCAGCGATTCGTAGGCATTGCTGTACAGACCAATCGTTTGGTCGACTTCTCCGCCTATAAAAAGAGCAGGTTGGGTGATCGTAGCGCCGATCAAGAAATGGGTTAGTTCCTAATTCTTATCGATATTGCGGTACCAGTTTAGACCGCCGCGAAAACCGCTGCGCTCGAATTCGGCAGCGTAGTACCTGAGATCCTCTTCCTGCAACCATTGGGGAAATTCACTGGGTGAAACACAAACATCGAGAAGTCCTTGATCTTCCTTTATAAAATAATTTGGCCGCTGATCCATGGCGATATCTCCGGACCCGCTAAATAACAGCTTGCGCAACGTCAGGTACACATCTTGTTCAAATTCATTTTCGGCGCGGCCAGGCTCTTGAAAATAGAGTTGATAGAACACCCTGTCGCGCGCGATGCGCTTCATAAACAGGGTGGGAGGATGCCCCCTTTTTGTGCGTCGCAGGAATGGGACAGCGAGGAGAGCAACAGCATGAAAGAGATCAGGTCGAAGGAGTGCGCAATGTGCGGCGACTTGCGATCCCCAATCGTGTCCTACGATAACGGCGCGCTCCTCACCCAGGGCACTGACCATTCCGACAATATCCGCCGTTAACTCAAGAATATTGAATGCCTCCATGGCATCGGGGGATTCCGATTGACCAAAACCTCTCTGATCCGGAGCAATAACACGGTATCCTGCCGCCGATAGTGCAGCCAATTGATGCCGCCAGGAATACCAAAGTTCCGGCCAGCCATGCAGAAGAATAACCAAATCCCCGCTACCGGCTTCGGCGACATGCATGCGGATGCCATTCGTATCGACGAAAGTGTGGTTTATGGGAATATCCAGAATATGCCGTAGCTCCCCAGGGGTTTGAGCGCTGCGGGATGAACTGACTTGCGGAAATTTGGCAACTCTATCCGGCATTTTGTGCATTTTCCACGGATGGTTCCCATCCGATTAATATGCGCGCGGCATGCTGCGGGGTTCGGGTTTCTTTCCTTCTGGCAGTATGGATGGCTCAATGTGGGCTTACGCAGCGCACATTTCCAGAAATGACAATGCAAACCTAATTGTAGGCTTTTTCACCCCAGGTTTGTGCACCATCGCCGGATACGATTATCCCGGCGGGATTTAATGCCCGCAAATGGAAATTACTCTCGTGGATGATAAGAGAGTGAGCGAACATGTATTGTCGTAGGGCCATCATTCGCATCTTGCCGCGATCCCACTCTATTATTCGATAACAAGTAGGCATCCCGCGTGCCATAGATTAACTTATTCCCAGGCGAACTTGTCGAAGGCAGTTGCCTATCGGGTAGAACTTGCATCTAAATTGATTCTCCAGATTTTTTATTTCAGGAAAAAGAGACCTGCATTCCTCGCAATCTGGGGGGTTTCGTTCATCTCGCGTCTCGAAATCGAAATAACAATCTTCGTTCATCCAATTTTTTTCCATCCCACATCAATTGTCGAGCCACGGCGTGAACCCTGCGCGCTGAGTGGTCCGACCCATTCGATATTCTGCAACCTCACTGGAGCACCGCATGGTGTGCATTTTGAGGGCATCTTAGGGATCATCGCTTCTGGCCAGTCAAAAGATACGTCCATTCCTGAGCTCTTTCGTCGGTCTAATGTCCGCTTCGGGAAGACAACACAAGGATTCCTGGGGAATCATATTATTCACTTGATAGAGCTCTACATCCGTGGCCAGTCCCAATAAACCCATCTTGAAAACACATCATCGGAGCGCGCTTCTATCAATATGGACCTCATTATCTACCCTTATTTCGTTGAGGTCGGATGATTTCTTGTCGATCAGCCCTTGATGCTCAACCCAAACTTCAAATTGCGGTTGGATTCCCCGATTGGAAAGACTCACGCGGGCTCGATGTTCCTTACTCTCCTTCTCGATTCGCCAAGATCTTTTTAAAGAAAGAAACTCCATTGCTCTCTCCAACACGCCGTTCACGAGTCAGTTTCCAACCCTCTAAAATTTTATAAAGATTTTATTCCCTGCGATTGAGAGTGTCCAAGAAATGGGGTGCACCGCCGGGGGCCGTTCAAAACAAAACAGGCATTCTGGCCGCCCGACTTAAGTGCATCTGACACGGCATTGTTTGTTGATGCTTCGCGCGTGGTATTGGGCACATAATCCGGATCACATCTGGGATCGAAGATTTTAACATTAAGTATTGGAGGACTGAGGCTGTTTTGAATGTACTCATCGCTCGGAGCGCTCCGCTCGCGCCATCTATCTTGTCTCCTCCGGTCATGGCCCTTGCGGAGTGGATGAGGGTAGCGTTGCCGTAGGTTTATGGCGGCTCGAATTCACCCCAAACCAATCGAAGTCGATCGCAGATTTCTCCAAGCGTGGTATCAGCTTTGAAACATTTGACAAAATGTGGAATGAGGTTCTCGTCTCCTTGAGCAATATTGGTCAACTGCTCTAGTAGAGATTCGACTTCTCTTGGATCTCGATTTGCACGCAGGGCCTGCAAACGCCTTTTCTGGCTACGTTCGATTTCGGGATCGAGTTTTAACGGAGAAACCTTTAGCGGCTCTTCGCTAGTGTGAATATTCACGCCGACTACGGCGGTTTCCCCGTTTTCGACTTCTAGCTGCGCAAGATAGGCGGATTCCTGGATTTCGCCCTGGATAAAATTATTTTGAATAGCCGCTAGCGAGCCACCCAGGTCATCTATCTTGGCGATTAGGGCCTGGGCTTTCCGTTCGATTTCGTTGGTCAGGTATTCGATCGTGTAGGATCCTCCCAAGGGATCGATTGAGTCCGTGACCCCCGATTCGTGGGCGATAATTTGCTGGGTGCGCAAGGCAATCTGGACTGCACTTTGCGTCGGGAGGCCAAGTGCTTCATCCATGCTGTTGGTGTGTAACGATTGTGTTCCACCCAGCACCGCGGCAAGCGCTTGCAGGGCGACGCGGATGATATTGTTTTCCGGTTGCTGGGCGGTAAGACTGGAGCCTGCTGTTTGAGCATGAAAGCGCATGCGCAGAGATTTTGGATTTTGGGCGTTAAATCGATGGCGCATGATCTTCGCCCAAAGTCGGCGGGCAGCACGATATTTTGCAATTTCCTCGAGAAAATTGTTATCAGCACTAAAAAAAAAGGTCAACTGGGGGGCGAAATCATCGATCTCTAAACCCGCCTCCAGGGCGTGGCGCACATAAGCAATTGCGTTGGAAAGCGTAAATGCAATCTCCTGCACCGCTGTGGCGCCTGCTTCACGAATATGATATCCGGAAATTGAAATGGAGTTCCAGCGCGGCAACTGATCGCGGCAGTAAAGGATTGTATCGGTGATCAATCGCATCGAAGGCGCAGGGGGAAAAATATAGGTTCCCCGGGCGATGTATTCCTTGAGAATATCGTTTTGAACCGTTCCCCTAAGATATTGGGTGGGAATCCCTTGGCGTTGAGCAACAGCAATATACATCGCCAGTAACATAGATGCCGGTGCATTAATGGTCATACTCGCGGATATCTTATCGAGGGGAATCCCTTCGAAGAGCTGGGCCATATCTTCAAGACTGGAGATCGATACACCCACTTTTCCCACTTCCCCGACCGCCTGGGGGGCATCGGCGTCGTACCCAATCTGGGTTGGCAGGTCAAAGGCTACAGAGAGCCCTGTTTGGCCCTGATCAAGCAAATAGCGAAATCGCTGATTGGTTTCTGCTGCCGATGCATAACCCGCGTATTGACGCATGGTCCAAAGCTGACCGCGATACATAGTTGCCTGAACCCCGCGTGTATAGGGATATTCACCCGGGAAGCCAAGATCATCCAGATAATAATCATCACCCGGGGAGGGGAGCAGCAGGCGCGGCAGCTCAATTCCAGAGGATGTTTTAAAGGTAGATTTTCGCTCCGCCTTGCGGTTTAGGGCTTGTGCCAATGTTTCGGATTCCCAAAGTTTGCGCCGTCTATCAATTGGATCGCTCATCAGACTCGCTCCCCGGGGGAATGTAAGTTGGAAGATGCTTGAAGATCCAAATCGTCGGCGTGAATGGTTTCAATTTTTGCGAAATTTTCAAAACTCGCATCGTTAAACGATAACTGAAGTTTTCTTTTCAGGCGCTCGAAAATTCCCAAGTAGCTTAATGAAATGCGTGTGTTCCAATCGATGCCTAAATCACCGGTGGCCTTCCGAATCTTTCTCGTCGAGGCCCCCTCTACTTCGAGGAAATTTCCAAATGGAAGCTCATCCAAGACGATTTCCGTTGAATTCCAGCGGAAGGTCTCGCGATATTTTTCATAGATTGCCACCACTTGGTAGCCCAGAGCGCCTAATAGACTGATCATTTTTTGGGTATCAGCGACCTCAATTTCGATTTCCTTTCTGGTTTCGGGAGAGATAATCGCGCTCTTGTAAGTTAGCCGAATACGGTTGTCCTTCCGCAGCCGAAGGACTTTTCCCGCCGTGGTAAGTGCGTGCGTGCTGCTATCGAATCGCCAGTTTATTTCGAATGTGCGCTCAGATAGCAACACAGCGCCCATACTTTGCAGGCGATCACGAATATCCGACATTTGAGGCAAATAAAATTTCGCCTCAATTTCTAAATCATCGTCTTGATATTGCATATTAACTTATGGTGAGCATGACCTGATCCTGGTCAACATTTTCCCCTATGCTCACGCGAATGTTACGCACAATCCCCGCGCGCGGAGATTTTAGTTCGTTCTGCATTTTCATTGATTCGAGCACGATCAATCGATCCCCCTCAGAAACTTCTTGATCTTCCTTTACAGGAATGGAGACAATCAATCCCGGCATCGGCGATGTTAGATGGAAATCGCCTTGCTGGATAGTTTGGGAGCTTGAGGCTCCGCGCAACCTGATTTGGCGTTCATCCTCGACCGTTACAATGTACAATCGACCACGCAGCAACACTTGTAAATTGTCGTCTTCGACCTGGACGAGTGCTTCATACGATCGGCCGTTGACCAGCATGGAATAGACCGATTGCCCGGCAATGGAACGAAAATCAATGGCTACATGATCTCCATCGGCGATGATGTCATCCTCTCCGTTGATCTCAAATTCGAATGTTTGGTCCTCAATCGTGGCAATGTATTTCATCTCTGACTCCCGCTACGCACGACGAAATATTGTTTAGGAACGATTGACGCGCTCCCATCGCCCCATCCACTTCCAGTTGCTCGTGTCGCGTTCAGACTTGCGCACAATTTGGGAGGCGCGTTGGCCTTCACGATGGGCAACGATTGTCGCCATGAGAGCAGCGATCGCCGCCAAATTTTTCTTGCCTGCCTCGGCTTGATCCATGGAGAAGCGTTCTTCGACAAAACGTGTATCGTAGCGTCCAGCAATAAATCGCGTCGAAGCGAGGATGTTCTGGTGAAAGGGAATGTTGGTTTTTACGCCCAGAATTCGATATTCTTCCAACGCTCGTCGCATGCGCAGTATGGCCTCGCCGCGCGTTTCGCCCCAACAAATTAATTTTGAAATAAGCGAATCGTAATAGGGAGAGATCTCAAAACCGGCGTATACGCCCGTATCTACCCTTACCCCAGGTCCTGTTGGAAGCAGAGATTGGGTAATCTTACCCGTGGATGGTAGAAAATCATTGTATGGGTCTTCAGCATTAATGCGGCATTCAATTGCCCAGCCTTGAAGGCGAACGTCCTTTTGCTTGGTGCGTAGTTTGCGACCTCTCGAAATTCGAATTTGCTCCTTCACGATGTCAATCCCGGTCACCATTTCTGTGACGGGATGTTCCACCTGCAGGCGAGTGTTCATTTCCAGGAAGTAAAATTTTTGATCCTCGTCAACCAAAAATTCGATGGTCCCGGCGTTCAGATAATCGACAGCAGCGGAAGCTTTGATGGCAACCTGGCCCATTTCTTTGCGCAGTTCATCATCCAGAAAGGGGGAAGGAGATTCTTCGAGCAGCTTTTGGTGGCGCCTTTGCAGGGAGCATTCGCGTTCTCCGAGGTGAATGATATTGCCGTGGTCATCTGCCAGGATTTGGAATTCAATATGTCGCGCCTTGGTCAGCAATTTTTCAAGATAGACATTTCCATCACCAAACGCAGATTCCGCTTCCTGTCTTGCTGCGCGCAGCAAATCAGGTAGTTCTGCCTGGCTTTTTACTTCGCGCATACCCCTACCACCGCCACCCGCGGTGGCCTTGATGAGCAATGGGAAGCCGATTTTGGGAGCGATATCCGCAATTTCTTCATCGCTGAGACTGCCTTCGCCTTCGGTCCCAGGAACAACGGGCACTCCAGCTTTTGTCACCATCGCACGCGCGGTCGCTTTGTCCCCCATCGCGGCAATTGCACTAGGTCGCGGTCCGATAAAAACAAGACCAGCATCCTGCACCATATGGGCAAAATCATCACGCTCCGCCAGGAAGCCGTAACCAGGGTGCACTGCGCCGGCTCCACTTTGTTTGGCGATGGCGATCAGCTTATCTCCACGAAGGTAGGAGTCGCGGGCATGCGATGAGCCTATATAATAGGCTTCATCCGCATAGCGAACATGCAGCGCTTCGCGATCGGCATCGGAAAATACTGCAACCGTACCCAGCCCGAGTTCCCGGCAGGCGCGAATGATACGCACTGCAATTTCCCCTCGATTTGCAATTAATACCTTGTTGAACATATCAAACCTTTATCTGCAATGATGGTGTTTCCTGGAAACAACAACCGCTGCGGGGCCGTTCGAAACAAACTGAAGAAAGCGCAAAGTCTTGAATTATTACTACAGCGGGATATTCCCATGTTTTTTTGCCGGGTTACTATCGCGTTTGTTTGCCAGCATTTCCAGGGCGTTTATGAGCCTTGGCCTCGTGAGCCGTGGTTCGATGACATCGTCCAAATAACCGCGTGCTGCCGCGACGTATGGGTTGGCAAACTTTTCTCGATACTCTTTGACTAATTTGGCTTTTGTCTTAACCGGATCAACTGCGGCGGCCAATTCCTTGCGGAAGATAATGCTTACGGCGCCATCCGATCCCATCACCGCTATTTCGGCATTCGGCCAGGCGAGGTTAAGATCGCCGCGAATATGTTTGGAAGACATTACATCATATGCCCCGCCGTAAGCCTTGCGGGTGACAACAGTGATTTTCGGTACGGTTGCCTCACAAAACGCGTGCAGCAGTTTTGCCCCAGCTCGAATGACCCCCCCATGCTCTTGAGTGGTACCAGGCATGAATCCGGGGACATCTACAAAGGTGATGATAGGGACGTTGAAGGAATCACAGAATCGCACAAAACGCGCAGCTTTTTCCGAAGAATTGATATCAAGTACACCAGCTAAAACTGATGGTTGATTGGCAACAATTCCAACACTGTGGCCTCCAAGGTGGGCGAATCCCACCAATATATTGCGTGCGTAATTTTCGTGAATCTGGAAGAAAGCGCCATTATCGACGACGCGACGAATAATCTCGATCATGTCATAAGGAATACTGGCCTCGTCGGGGATGATTGTGTCGAGCGCCTCATCCGTTCGTAATCGATCATCGCTTGTTGCTTTAAATGGCGGATCCTCGAGATTGTTTTGGGGGAGATAGGAAAGCAGGAGACGAATCATATAGAGGCAATCGGATTCAGTCTCAGCGACATAGTGGCATACTCCGGAAATGCTGGCGTGTACATCGGCTCCTCCTAGATCCTCAAAACTAACTTCTTCATGTGTGACGGTGCGCACGACATCAGGGCCGGTTACAAACATATAGGATGAATTCCTCACCATAAAAATAAAATCGGTGAGTGCAGGGGAATAAACTGCGCCACCAGCACAAGGCCCCATGATGGCGCTGATTTGAGGAACAACGCCAGAGGCGAGCGTATTTTTCAAGAATATGTCGGCATAGGCGCCCAGGGAGACGACTCCCTCCTGAATACGGGCACCCCCGGAATCGTTCAGTCCAATAATTGGTGCACCATTTTTCAGTGCCATATCTATAATTTTGACGATTTTCTCAGAATGCACCTCACCCAGGCTCCCGCCAAAAACGGTGAAATCTTGTGAAAACACATAAACTAGACGACCGTCGATGGTCCCCCAACCCGTGACCACACTATCACCCAGATACTTCCTATCGGCGAGTCCGAAGTCATGGGTGCGATGAGTGACGAACATATCCGTTTCATGGAAGGAGCCTTTATCAAGCAGCAAATCCAGTCTTTCGCGCGCAGTTAATCGGCCGCGATTATGCTGTGCTTCAATTCTTTCTGCGCCACCGCCTTCGTATGCTTTTTCGCGCATTTTTTGCAATTCTTCATTTTTGGATGTGTCGCTCATTGCGTAGTCTCCATAAAATAGGCTTTCGGTATTGATCTTTGCATGATGTGCCTAATGACCCCAAGAATCAAGATGGTCAGAGCGAATGAAACAAGGCGCGTTGCAATCACATAATCCGCTTTCACAAAAAATAATTTATCCAACCAGTACCAGACCGCATAACCTAAACTTACTCGCAGAATCCATTTTCGGGCCCATTTTTTTCGAAATAAAAGGCCGTATGTTATCCATAATCCGACGGCGCTCCAAAATGCTCCCGTTAGTGATATATACCATTGAGGGACCGTAAGTTGGAGAGGCACCAGGCTTAGGCTTAGGATAAGCCGGACCATATTGGAAGCTGAAAAAATTAACACTCCAACTGTAGTCCAAGTTACGCTGCGAGGGCGCTGGTTAGACATCGAGGGTGATCTTTCCCAATTGGTTTCCCCTGGCAAGATGTTTTTGTGCCTGAACAGCATCTTTAAGTGGATACGTTCGATCCAATACGACCTTCAGGCTCCCATCGAATACGAGGCTCATCACGCGCTTAAAATCTTCTGCAGTGCCCATTGTTGAGCCAAGGATCGATAATTGCTTTCCAAAAATGTAACGATTGTCAATTTCAAACACCGGACCGGCAGTATTTCCCACGGTAAGGATGCGCCCACCCTTGCGTGCAATGCGCATACTCATTGGAAATGTCGCAGCGCCCACATTATCAACAACCACATCGACTCCTTGCTTATTGGTCATTATGTAGGCTGTTTTAGACCAATTCTCATCCTGGGAACGATCAATGAGCATGTCGGCGCCAAGGGACTCGGCGAGACGTAATTTTTCCTCGTTTGATCCGACGACAATCACTTCTGCACCAATGTGCTTCGCAACTTGAATACTTGCGGTGTTTACGCCACCGGATGCACCAACGATCAACACGCGTTCATTTTTTTGAAGGTTCCCTCTGGTGACCATGGAGTGCCATGCCGTCAGATAGACCAATCCGGAGGCAGCAGCGGACCGAAAGGGAAAATCGCCTGGAATTTTGAGCAGATTTTTTGCGGGGACAACAACATATTCGGCATAGGTTCCCAAACGTGTCTCACCGAGCAAATGCCAATCGCGGCATAGGTTGTCTCTTCCCGAAAGGCAAATTTCACAGTGCCCACAGCCTATGCTGGGATTAATGACAACACGCTCCCCCACCTCGAAATTCACAGGACCGCTTCCGATTCTGGCCACTTCTCCTGCTCCATCCCCACCAAGAATATGGGGGTATTGCAGTTTCAGCCCTGGCCATCCTTCACGGGTGAAAATATCGGAGCGATTTAGCGCGGCCGCACGAATACGAACTTGTATCTCGCCATCGTTAGGCAGAGGCGGCTCGAGATCGCCGTATTCAAGCACATCAGGCTCGCCATGATTGTAAAGATATACAGCCTTCATCGATAATCACCTATCTGCAATCAGGGCTAAACGGCGAAAAAAGGTCAGGTTACGAGCAAGGCCGCATGTTCGTTCGCATGCTCATTGCGTGTGGGGAGATCCTGCCCCTGCGCTAGCGCTAATAGGGCGGGAAGACCCGGCTCCTACGCTTGATATCATGTTCCCTGGGCGAGGAAACCCGGCCCCTGCGTTTTGCGTTAATGTTCACGGGACGGTGAAACCCGACTCCTGTGCACAACCCAATATTGCATGGGAGAAGAAAGCTCACGCCTCTGCAGTTTTTCTGACATAGGGGCTGTCCCAAAAGAGCGATTTTGTAATGCGCCCTATCAAAAACCAGAAGTAAAGGCGACTGGCCCGAGCTTCAGCTCGCCGGTGGCCGTACACCTGTGATCGGACCGCGGCTAATTGAAAGAATTCGGTTTTCTATTCTCCTATCGAAAGTATTGGCGTTTTGGGACAGTTCCTCTCCACGGGTTTTGGACAATTCTTGCGCGAGGAAAAGCCGCCCTCTGCGCCCGTACATTATAGCTTGAGAGCAATCATATTTTACGTAGCGCGCTTTGCTGAATTCTACTTCCAGCGTAGAGGAGTGTTATAGGGATTTCATGTAAAACGAGGATGCCGCGCAGGAAGCGTTTTGGTCAAAAAATGAAATCCCCGCGTATTATCGCAGTCCTGTTTCCAGCCTCGAAATAACCAGCCGTTGGATTTCGCTGGTGCCTTCGTAAATTTCGGTGATCTTTGCATCGCGAAAATAGCGTTCGATCGGAAGTTCCTTCGAGTAGCCCATACCACCATGAATTTGCACGGCGGCATGCGCACAAAACATCGCCGTTTCCGAGGCGAATAGTTTTGCTATGGAAGCATCAAGTGTAAATCGTTCCCCGCTAGTTTTTGCACGTTGCTTGGCGATGCTCGCCTTATAGATCAGAAGACGGCTGGCTTCGATGCGTGTTTTCATGTCCGCGATCTTAAAAGAAATTCCCTGGAACTGGCCAATTTTCTTTCCAAAAGCTTCGCGTTCTTTTGAAAAAGCAACACTGGCCTCATAGGCTGCCTCGGCGATCCCCAATGCCTGGGCCGCAATACCGATTCGGCCAGAATCAAGGGCACTCATCGCGATATTAAAGCCCTTTCCTTCCTCACCCAGTCGGTTTTCTAATGGGCACAAATAATTCTCAAAATGAATCTCACTGGTCCCCGAGGCTCGAATTCCGAGCTTGGGTTCTGTTTTCCCGCGGCTAAAGCCGGGCTTATTTGTCTCGATAATAAATGCGCTGATGCCCTTCTGCTTTTTATCGGGATTTGTGATACTAAAAAGGATGATTAAGTCAGCAAACGGCGCGCTGCTTACCCATGATTTTCTTCCGTTGATGAGATAACCATCATCTTTTCTTACCGCGCGCGAGCGCATCGACGCTGAATCAGACCCAGAGGTTGGTTCGGTGAGTGAATACGCGCCAATCATCTCCCCCGAAGCAACAGGTCGCAGAAATTTATTTTTTTGTTCTTCCGTTCCGAAATGCAAGATCGAATGACAGTAAAGCGAGTTGTTCACCGACATGATCGTGCCATGCGCCGCATCTATCTTGCTAATTTCCTCCAGTGCAAGGATGTAGGAGAAGGTGTCCAACCCTGCACCACCATACTTTTCGGGAACTTCAATGCCCATCAGGCCCATCTTTCCCATTTTTCGA
The DNA here is from genome assembly GCA_022561215.1 of Chloroflexota bacterium. Lineage (GTDB taxonomy): Bacteria > Chloroflexota > Anaerolineae > Anaerolineales > E44-bin32 > JADFRQ01. Next base: position 11,502 of record JADFRQ010000010.1, read on the forward strand.
ATTGTATCGATTGGAAAATCGCCGGTCTCATCGAACTTGGCAGCAATGGGTGCAATTTCGTTTATGGCAAACTCGCGGGCCGCCTGGCGAATAATTTTGTGTTCAGGGGATAGATCCAGGTTGGGGCCGGCGTGCTGTATGTCAATCGCGGACATGCAATCCTCCAAGTTGGATAGGGCGCTAACTTTGAGGATTATAGCATGTGGGCTTTGGGCTAGATTTATCGGGCCTCGGGCTCAGGCAAGATGCCCCTTACCTGGAGCCGTTCGGGCGTTTCGTGAAACGCCCGTAGATCGGTTGCAAAATCGAGTTATCTTCATATTATCCCAAAGGTGCACCGTGCCTGCTTAGAGCGATGATTCCGAATATTGAGTCTCGCTGTGCGACTGCGTACACTCAGATGACGGGTCAAGAGATGCCCCTACTTGAAGCTGTAGGGGCGTTTTGTGAAACGCCCGCAGATCGATTGCAAAAACGAGTTATCACCATTGAGTTGCACCAAAGGTAGATCTCCGTAAAGACATGCAGACCTTCCGGTGAGTAAATCTCTCAAACGCAATATCTTTGACCCACCAATTCGTACGAAGTAGAATCGTTAACAATGGATTTCGGATCGGAGGGATCACTCTAGTGACAGACGAAATTACCAAAGAAATTTTCGACTATCTCGTAGATCTTGGCGCGCTTGAAATTGGTGAACAAGAGGGCGAATATCTGCGCAGCGAACTCAATGGTCAACTGCGGGCGATTCATGAGCTTGAGGGCATTGCTATCGATGATGACATTCGTACCACATCACACGGTATTCCTTATTCGCGTGTTATTCGCGCTCCATTACGCGAGGATAGGATTGAACCCTGCAAGGAATCGGATGAAATTCTTGCACAAGCAGCGGATGTTTTCGAGCGTTATATTGTGGTCCCGGATATTCCTTCTGAGGAATTGGAATGAGCGAGGAGCTCTGCGATCTTTCTGCGACGGAAATATCACGCAGAGTAAAAAATGGGGAGGTCACTGCCGAAGAGGTTTTGGATTCAACGCTGCAGCGAATCCGCTTGGTGGAAGGCAGACGACCATCGACGAATCCTTATTCGCCGGAAGGTGACGATCGAAATAAAGTTCACGCCTACATTTCACTTACGGAAAAACGGGCGCGTTTGCAAGCCCGCGCAATCGATGACGCCGTCAAGGCGGGCGAGGATCCCGGTCCCTTGGCCGGGGTCACCCTGGCGGTGAAAGATATATTCTGCGTTCACGGCACGCCTACAACTGCAGGTTCGAAAATTCTGGAAAACTTTATTTCTCCCTATAGCGCCACATCCGTCCAACGTCTTGAAAGTGCTGGCGCGATCACAGTTGGAAAAGTGAACCTGGATGAATTCACTTTCGGATCATCGAATGAATCATCCGCATTTTTGCCCCCTGTTGGAAATCCCTGGGACCCATCAAGAGTCCCCGGAGGTTCCTCGGGAGGAAGCGCAGCAGCCGTCGCCGCGGGGGAGGCTGTGCTCTCCTTGGGAACGGATACCGCGGGCTCGATTCGACAACCGGCCGCTTTCTGCGGAGTTGTCGGGATCAAGCCAACCTATGGAAGAGTTTCGCGTTACGGCCTCATTGCATTCGCCTCTTCGATCGATTGTCCGGGACCGATTGCGAGAAACGTAACCGATGCCGCAATCGCTCTGCAAATCATGGCAGGCAGCGATCCATTCGACGCCACAGCTGCTGCATTATCTGTCCCTGACTATTTTTCTACAATTGAAAAGGGGATAAAAGGTATGCGCATTGGCATTTCGCCGGATTATCACAAACTCAAATTTCCGGATCCTAAAACAGGGGAAATGTGCGAACAGTCTGTTGATGAAGAGATCGCGGAGGCATTAAGTCGGGTGCTAGATCATCTGACAAATGCAGGGGCTGAGATTGTGGAAAATGTTGCCATGCCAAATACGCGCTATGGGGTTCCGGCCTATTTTGTAATCTCAAGGGTTGAAGCGGCGTCCAATTTGCATCGTTACGACGGCGTTAAATATGGCTACCGTTTTGACGGAGAGGTTTCGAATCTCCGAGAACTTTACCGTAAAACTCGTGCACACGGGTTTGGTTCACAGGCAAAATTACGGATTCTAATGGGGATGTATGTATCCGCGGAACAATATGAGAAGGGATACTATCAACGCGCGCTCAAGATTCGGACACTGATCCGAAATGATTTTGTGAATGCCTTTAACCCCGAGGGACCGTACCAATTGGATTGTCTATTATCGGCAACGACTCCAACGACGGCCTTCAAGATTGGCGCCATTTATGGAAATTCCGTCTCCATGCAATATGCCGATCTCTTGACGGTTCCAGCCAACCATGCAGGAATTCCTGGGCTTAGCGTCCCCGCAGGAGTGGATAACGCCGGGCTTCCCATTGGAATTCAATTCCTGGGGCCTGATTTTTCCGAAGCCAATCTATTGAGGATCGGCAGAAGTTATGAGAAGGCCTCCGCTGATGAGCCATGGAGGCGCTTGCAGCCGAAAGTGCTGCATGCTTAAGGGATATTCGAATGCCACCAGGAAATAACTCCTTCGGAGTGCAGGATGCCTGAATATGAAAGTGTTATAGGCCTAGAAACCCATATCCAACTTAACACAAGATCGAAAATATTCTGTGGCTGCAAGGCCGATTCTTGGGAAGACGACCCCAATGTAAATATTTGTCCTATTTGTGCAGGGTTACCGGGGGTATTACCGACTCTAAATAAGAGCGTGGTTGAGAAAGCAGTCCTGCTTGCATTGGCAGTTCAGGCAGATAACATCCTTCCTATCTCGTATTTGGCGCGTAAAAATTATTTCTACCCCGATCTTCCCAAAGGGTATCAAATTAGTCAGTATGCTGAACCTCTCGCGCGAGGCGGTCGTCTCATTATTCCCTCTGCGGATGGAGAGGATCGCGTGGTTAACATTGAGAAGCTGCATATTGAAGAAGATGCCGGAAAAACCGTACACCAAAATGGGAAACGTCTAATCGATTTTAACCGCTGCGGCGTTCCCCTGGTGGAAATGGTAACGGCTCCCGATATACGCTCGGCAGATGATGCCGCGGCCTACCTGATCCAATTACGACGGCTGTTGCGGTGGCTGGGAATAAGCGAAGCCGATATGGAACGCGGCCAGCTGCGCTGTGATGCCAATGTATCTATTCGTATACTGGGCGAGGATTCGCTCAACACAAAAACCGAGATAAAAAATATCAATTCCATTGAAAATGTGCGCGCGGCAATTAAAACGGAAGTCAAACGACAGATCCAAACTGTGGAAGCCGGCCAAACTATCGAGGCCTGGACCCTGGGTTGGGATGAAGATACCGAGACACTGCGAAAAATGCGCTCCAAAGAGACGGAAGCAGATTACCGCTACTTTCGTGAGCCCGATTTACTCCCCATCCGAATCGACGAAGAATGGCTGCTGGAAATTAAATCCTCGCTGCCCGAACTGCCTTTGGCAAGGCAAAAACGGTTTACGCTCGATTATGGACTGCCGGATTATGATGCGGCAATTCTCACAGAGGAGCGCAGCTTATCCAGCTACTTTGAAGCGACCGTGAAACTGAGCGCCGGGGACCCCAAAACCATCTCCAATTGGGTTATGAATGATGTGCTGCGATTGATCAAAGAAAAGAAAATATCAGCCGGCGGACTGCGTTTGATCCCCAAATACTTGGCAGAAATAATTGAGATTGTCGAGTCAGGAATGATAACCAGGGGAACGGGTAAAGAATTGCTCGTCAATGTTGAGGATAAGGGAAAAACGCCATTGGAGCTTGTCGAGCTCGAGGGATTGGCGCAAGTATCGGATGAAGAAACACTTAAATCCATGGCAATGACAATTGTCGATCAAAATCCAAAACAAGTTGCGACCTACAAGGCCGGGAAAGCAACGATTCTTGGCTGGTTTGTTGGCCAACTTATGCGCGCAACCAAAGGTCGCGCAGATGCCAAAATAGTCCAAAGCATATTTCAGGAGTTGTTAGATAACGATGGGGACTTGGGATCGTAGAAGTGCGAAAGGATTCACATGAAATTTCCGATTACCTGGAATTTGTCTTATTGGATATACCCAAAAACCCATGAAGCAAGAGCGGCGAAACCGGCTAAAAAGTAAGCTACGGAAGTGATGAGATTTTGGGTCCGTAGATTTTGACTGAGGATATCAAGGTATCTATTAAAATCGATAATAAATTCCTCAATTACGATTGCCGCGTCACCAGCAGTCGAATCTTTCTCTTGGTCGGCAGGTTTTCGTATTCGGAAGGAACGCAATTCCGTGCGCGCATTGCGGAAATGGGCGATGCCAAGGTAAAAAAATACCGCCATAAAAAAGAACCAAACGATAGGTAACATCTCAGCCCTCCATTTATATTTGCGCCTTAAACTTAGTGAAAGATACAGCAAAATGGAGGTTGGGACAATCAGCGGGAAAGTTCCATCCGGATTTTAGGAACGTTTAATATCCACCCGTATTGCTTGCCGGCATTTCCTGTGCATCCCATCATGGCTACGGTGCGCTGTCTCGGGATCATGGGATAACATCGAAGGAAATAAAATCTCCCCTCGGGCTGACGATCGGAATCGACCTTCCGCCAACCTCGCCCTTCCTAATCTCCCAATCCCCCCTGCTTCCACTCAAATAGTAATATTCGGTTTCGCTCACCCACTGGAGATTCATCCCCATAGGCAAGGCTTGGGGCTCTTCTCCTTCTTCACCCAGGATTACGTTCAAGGGTTCCGACAGGCTGAAGGTAAATCGAGATCCCAGCGGCGACCAACCCTGCCAATTAATTATTACGTCTTCCAAGTACAGGTTGTCATCACTGCCATCAAGGTTTGCGATATGCAGTTCTTGCCGATCCTCAAGGCGGTTGCGAAGGAATACGACGCGATCGAGCGCGGGAGAAAGGCCGGGAGCGCTAAAAACTTGCGTGAAATAAAAATCACCATCGATGCTCCCGACATTAATTGCCCGATCTCCATTCAATGGTATGAGCCAGAGGCTGCCGGAGACATCCTCTGCAAGCGGATCGGCCGAGGGTATCGCAACCCCCAGTGCGTTTGAATCCGCTGCCCAAACCGGCTGGGCATAGTATCGAAATTCGCTGTAGGTCGCAACGGGAGGATACGCTAAAAGATCGGGATGGTGATTGTTCCCGCCGGAATTTATCAAACCAATTCTGTCGGGCTGAACAACAGCGACTTGTATGCCGTTTGGGGAAATCGCGAAGTCGCCACCTTCTCCTATGGAAAGGATTGTGGTGAGTTTCCCAGAATCACTGTCGATTCGCAGCAAATCATCATTTTTTATCAGCCCAGGACCCTCAAAGAGGATGAATGTATTAAAAAGGAGATCATGCGTTCCATAGACAAAGGCCAGCAAGCTGATTTCGATACCGGCCATACCGGCTTCCATAGGATAGAGTCCGTTGAGTTCATCCACTGAAAGCAAAAGCCTATCGGCGCTGCCGTCAACATTAATCGAGCGCAGTTCGGAGTGGTTTTCTTCTGCCGGTTTGCGGATGAATACAATCTTCGACTTATCGGACGAGAGCACAACGCGATCGGCTCCTCCATCGAATGTAAGTTGCACTGCAGGATCATCACCTTCGATCAGCCAGACATTTCCATCATCTGTATATGCCAACCGCGAGGGCGTATCGATGTTGGGAAGATCTGTTTCGGCTGTAAACGGTTCAGGGGACACGCTCTGTGCAATGGATTTGGTTGGAAATGCCGTGAGTGTGGCGGAGACAATAATGGAAACCTGGTCTGCTTTGCTGTATTCCAGCGGCTCGGCCCGGCCACAAGCCAGGATGGTAAAAGCAACCACCATTCCTGCGAGCATGCTACGCATTTTGGCCATGGCTCATCCTCCCGCAAGCGCGGATTATAGCCCATTCTTTGCCAGGAGCTAGTTTTCGAAATCAGGGATTTCCTGGGGACGGGATGATGTTTTCCGGGGGATTTTTGGCAACGCCTAAGGGATGGAGATGGTTTCTATGGGAGGGGTTCATCCATACTCGAAAAAGCCCTTGCCCGATTTCCTGCCCAACTGTCCCGCGTCGACCATTTTGACGAGTAATTGTGCAGGACGATATTTGTCTCCCAGATCGCGCTGGAGCACTCGCACCACATCGAGGATCACGTCAAGTCCAATTAGATCAGCGAGAGCAAGCGGCCCAATAGGATGGTTCATCCCAAGCTTCATTACCGTGTCGATGGCTTCGGCCGAGCCGATGTTTTCCTGAAGAGCAAAGATGGCCTCATTAATTAAAGGGCAGAGGATTCGGTTGGAGATGAACCCGGGTGAATCCTTCGCTTCGATCGGGTGCTTCCCCATTTTCCGGCCAACCTCGAACGCAATTGCCGTGGTTTCGTCGGATGTAGCCAAACCGCGAATCACTTCGAGGAGTTTCATCAGCGGAACTGGATTAAAAAAGTGCATGCCGATTACCTTGTCCGGTCGCGAGGTCGCTGCCGCCAAGCGAGTGAGTGATAGGGAGGATGTATTGGAAGCCAGGATCGCATGGGGAGGTGCAATTTGATCGAGAGCTGTGAAAAGCTCGCGTTTTATGTCAATTTTTTCGCTGGCTGCCTCAATAATGAGCTGGGCATCCTTCGCTGGGTCAAGGTCAAGCGAAGTCGAAATCTTCTCTGCTAGGATCTTCTGCTCTTGGGTAATTTTTCCTCTCCGCAAGAGTTTTTCAATCGATTTCTGGATCGCCGCGAGACCGCGCTCCAACGCGTCTGCCTCTATATCCGTTAACGTGACTGTATAGCCCGCGATCGCCGCTGTTTGTGCAATGCCGTTTCCCATCGCACCTGCACCGATGACAACGATATTTTTTACTTCCATACCATCTATTCTCCTTACTATTTGATTAAGGCAAGGGATCCCAGCTCAGCCGTATGCTCTTCAACGCGCACTGCATCTGCCGGCTTGTTATTAGGACTACGAGAGCTCAATTGCCATCGCCACGGCTTCCCCTCCGCCGAGGCAAAGGGCAGCGATGCCGCGCTTCAATTTTCTGTCTTTAAGGGCATAGATCAGGGTTGTGAGAATCCTCGCTCCGGATGCTCCAAGAGGATGTCCCAAAGCAATTGCGCCGCCATGCACGTTAACCTTATCCCAATCCCATCCGCTGTTTTCGAGTGCACGTCCATCCGCAAGCACCTGGGCCGCAAAGGCCTCATTTAGTTCAATGAGATCAACATCTTCAGGCGACCAATTGACCTTTTCTAACAGTTTGGGAATTGCAAAGGCTGGCGCAATAAACAACTCCTTCGGGGGAACGGCGGCCTGTGCGTAACCAACAACATCGGCGAGCGGTGAAACTCCTAATTGCTGCGCCTTATCCATGCTGGCAAAGACGAGGGCAGAAGCGCCGTCATTTAGACCCGGGGCATTTCCTGCTGTGACTCTGCCATTCTCGTAGTAGGCGGGTTTGAGCGCGGCAAGCTTTTTTAGGGTGGTATCCCGACGAGGTGCTTCATCTTCCGTTATGGTGGTGGTGTTGCCATTCTTGTCACGTATCTCTATGGCGGTGATTTCCTCCACAAATTTGTTAGCGTCGATCGCCGCGATTGCCTTCCTATGGCTGTCGAAGGCCCATTGATCCATTTCCTCGCGGGTCACCTCAAAACGATCGGCAATATGTTCCGCAGCCATTCCCATCGCCCAGTCCTCGAAGGAATCCCAAATTCCATCGTGCAGCAAAGCGTCCACCATTTCTGAGTGCCCATAATGCAGCTCCCCATTGCGACCGTAAACCAGGTAAGGGGGATTGCTCATACTTTCCATCCCCCCCGCAACGATCAAATCAGCGTCACCTGCTCGGATGGCTTGCGCGGCGAACATTCCTGCCTTAAGACCCGATCCGCAGACCTTGTTGATTGTCGTCGCGCCAACGCTGGTTGGGATTCCAGCGTGAATTGCAGCCTGTCGCGCTGGTGCTTGCCCCAATCCGGCCGCAATCGCATTGCCCATTAGAACTTCGTCAATTTCTTCCGCTTTTCCAATTTGGGCGCGTTCAACTGCAGCTCGAATAGCCATTGCCCCCAGTTGGGTTGCACTCAAAGGGCTCAGGACACCAAGAAAACGACCGATCGGCGTTCGAGTCGCACTTAAAATGACAGCCTGGTTGCCATTCTTATTTTCCATTGGGTTTCCCTTTTAACTTTTAGATCAATTTCTGATGAATGATCTTACGTGTTTATTCCCACTTAGCTTTGAGGCGCGTGTAGGTCTGCTCAAGATCTTCAGGCAGCACGCGTGTTTGCGCGGTGCTCGACATGAAATTGGTGTCTCCCGGCCAGCGCGGTACCACATGCAGATGAACGTGGTCACTGATGCCTGCTCCAGCCGCCTCTCCGATATTCATGCCAATATTAAATGCCTCGGCGGCATAAGTCGCTCGTAACGAACCAACGGCCCTTTTGGCCATTGTCATAAGTTCTTTGAGGGTATCATCATCCAGATCATTTAGACTGGGCACATGATCAAAGGGCACAACCATCATATGTCCGTTGGAGTAGGGGTAGCGATTCAAAATAAGGAACGTATTCGATCCTCTAAACAGGATTAGATTTTCCGGACCATCAGATTGGTGAAGTGCAGCGCAAAATATGCAGCCGCTATCTTGCTGATTGCCTTCTATATATGCCATACGCCACGGAGCCCAAAGTTGTTTCATCCGAATCACAGAAATTCTAGCAGACTTTGACCTAATCGCGAAAGGCTTGGCATGAAATCTGCATCTTTATTTGAAATTCATTCGATTCTCGGACGTATTTACAGGGAAATCAATGCTTGATGAGGATTCTTTAAGGGCAGGATTACCTATCGCCTGGATAGGCGAGAATTTTTATTTTCACCAATCGATTGACTCAACGAATGCTGAAGGTAATCGATTGGCGAAGGAAGGCGCCCCTCATGGAACCCTCATCGTTGCCAACGAGCAACGCGCGGGCAGAGGGCGAGCCGGCAGGCGCTGGATTACTGCGCCTGATAGCGCTATAGCGATGAGTATTGTTGTGAGACCCGATCAGATATTGGCAAATGATTGGCAAAAAGTAAACGCAATCGCGGCGTTAGCTGTCGTTAAGGTATTGGAGGATTACGGTCTCTCGGCCGAGATCAAATGGCCCAACGATGTTCTGCTTGATGGGAAAAAGGTTGCCGGAATACTGCTTGAGGGAGTTTGGCGCGCGGATCAAGCCGAGTTCGCTGTGTTAGGGATTGGGGTCAATGTGAAAAAAAGGTCTCTCCCATCCCTGAATCTTCTGAACTTTCCTGCGACGTACATAATGGAAACCAGCACTCAGCCAATTGCGCGCGATGAGCTTCTGTTTGCTATTTTACGTGCTTTGGTAGCATGGATTGATAGGCTCAACACGGACGAATTGACAGTAAATTTGAATAAACATTTGGCTTTTGTTAACCAAACTGTGGTCATCGACAATGATCCTCAGCTTGGCGGAAAACTATTGGGAGTGGATGATGAAGGAAGACTGAGAATTATCATCCAGGGCGAAGAGCTGGTTTTGGGTTACGAACATTCGTCTTTGCGCCTTAAGTCATGAAAGCAGGATCAATCTGCACGAAATCCAGGAGGGTTCAATGGTTGAAAGTATTACCGATTATGCGGAAGAAGAATTTAACTTTGATATATACACGCTGGAACCTTATGAAACCAATCGGCGCGTACGCGGGGGGTACAGGGTATTGGGAATGACCTCCATCCAGCGTTTCATTGTTTCGCTGCTATTGCTGATCTCCGTTTCTGCTTTTGGTGTTATCGTGTTGGCGCATGCTGAGAAGGTGGCTCTCGTTTTTTAGCGTGAAGTGGCTTTGGATCTGTGCTCGATCGCTCAAAAGCCTTTAAAGTGCGGCACATGGGGGATGACTTCAGCAGGGATGAAAGAAAAACGGATTCTGAATATGTGGGAAAAAGCTATTGCGAACTACGCCGTTGTTCGCAACGGCGTGTTAAGCTAGTCAGGTAGTAAGGTAAGGGTGCCTTCGGATGCGGCTTGAAGCAGTGACTTGGTCCAGAACATCGTATGAAATTCGATATTCCCCCACGCCTGTGCCATATCCATATAGTGGGGATGAAAGGTATGGCCACTTTGGCCGGTTGTGTGCATCGTAACTGAATTGTCGAAATTTGAAAAATCCACTACCATGCGCATCGAGGGCAAAGATCGCACCTGATAATCAAGGCTTTCGTTCCACCCCGTTGCATTCACAATCGATGAACCGCCGGAGCTTGGAAAGGGGCCCCGGTTAAAGATCAAACCCAATGGACCTATTCCCAGGGGGTTTTTGAAGGTTCGTACGTGCAGTTCCCCCCAGGTCCAGTCATCCGCGTCCCTGCCCAATAAATCCTCAATTTCATCGATTGCAGCCGTAAATGCCGTGCGCAGGATCGATTCTAAATTTTCGACTTCCGGCGTTAATACATTATCCCACCAGTCGCTATTGGGATCTTGAATTAGATTCTCAATGATCGCGAAGGCTCGCGAGCTTCCGGGAATGTTTTCGGGCAATTCGTCTGCAAATGTTGCAACAAGCAATTGCCGCCAAAATGCATTGAATACTGTTGCAGGGGCGGAGTCCATGTCATTTTGATAGTTCCACCCATTGAGCGACTGGATGATCTCATTCAGCTTCGAATCTTGAAAGCTTAGATTTGTGAGCAAGGGAATCAATAGTGGCCCCATGGCATTGTAATTGTCCCCGGACATTGCTTGTATATCTTTGACCGATACCTGAGACCGATCCGCGATTAATTGCTCCAATCTCTGAGCTCGGTATCCGGCATCCCAGACTTTGGAGAGGGAATAAGCGTAATCGGATCCAACGATCGCATTATTGGCAGTGACAATAAAACCCTTGCTGGGATTGAGGGCGCTGGGGAGATCGGCGAATGGGATAAATCCAATCCACTCGTGCTCATCTGTCCAACCTGGATAGTGAATTGTTCCATCACCGCCGGCTCTTATTGGAATTTGGCCGGGCAATTGATAGCCGATATTCCCCGCTTTATCTGCGTAGACGAAATTCTGAGAAGGGACAGACCAAAGCTGGAGCGCTGATCGAAATTCATCCCAATTAGAGGCAAGATCGATTTTGAGAATCGACTCAAATACATTCGATGGTTCAAGCGCAGTCCATTGGACGCTCACACCATATTCTGCAGGTAGATCCAAATTGGTGCTGGACCTCATATCGTCGAAGCGTTCGTCGACGTCGGAAAATAGAGGCCCATGTCTGGTTGAGCGAATGCTAATGGGGACTATTTCACCTCCGGCCACCAATATTTCTTCCTCGACGATCAGCATATCAATCCATTCGCCTTTTACCTCGTATTGGTCCTCGTTTTCCGGATTGATCTTTTCGATATACAGGTCGAGCACGTCGGGGCCGGCATTGGTAACTCCCCAGGCGATGGCGTCATTATGGCCAATGATCACACCGGGAACACCAGCAAAAGAAAATCCCACAACATTGAAGCGACACATTTCACTAATCGGCTGGCAATGCAGGCCTACTTCGTACCATATCGAGGGAAGCTGAATACCCAAATGGGGATCATTCGCCAGAATGGGATCACCGCTGGCAGTTCGATCTCCTGAAATTACCCAATTGTTAGATCCGACAATTTCATCTCCGTAAATCTCCGCAAATTCGAGCGCGTTGTCTTGGATGGCATCGAGAGCGCGTTGAGCGAGAGACAGTCCGGTATCTCTTTCTTTTGAAAAACCTTGAGCAACAATAATCGGGTGTGTATCCTTGTAATCTGGAATTAATTCCTTCGCCCGATCTTCTCCCAGCAATGCATCCAGTTGAGCCCTCTTAAGATCCCTCCAGGCGCTCAAATTGCCACTCAATTGAAAGGCCAACACCTTGCCCCAGGTTGCAGTGTGTAGTGGTTCCCAAGGTTCAGGAGAATAATCTGGAGCAAGTATACTGAGAATCACATATTCAAAAGAGAGCTTTGCACCATGATGATCGGCAAGATAGGCGTTAACGCCTTCAGCATAGTCTTCCAAAGCAGATAATGTGCCGGGTTCAGCTAATTCCAGTTCCTTAGCAGCTATGCGCGCCCAGCCCATTGTCCGTAAGAATTTATCGGTCTCAATTTGGCTCTTCCCAAACATTTCAGAAAGTCGACCAGATCCCGTATGTCGCCAGACGTCCATTTGGAAAAATCGATCTTGTGCGTGAACGTATCCCTGGGCAAAGAATAAATCATGTTCATTGGACGCATAAATATGGGGAATTCCGTTCCTATCGCGAATTACTTCGACCGGTGCATTAAGCTCCGGGAGGACGATAGTTCCTTCGATCTGAGGAAATGATTGTCGCGATAGGATGAATCCGGCCACACCGAGGAGGAGAATTAAGGCTAGAAGGATGAGCAAAATGGATCGAAAGATGAGCATGAATTTCGATTGCATTTTTTCACCTTTGCGAGGTCCGATCTTTCTAGCATGCTTATCTTGAATAGTCAAATTATGGCAATTTGGAGAGCTGTTTCCTTCGTTGTATAATAATACAAACGCCCGCCACAGGCGGGCGTTTCCTCGGGATTGAAACATTTACTGGATAGGTGCAAATGGACATAGGGACGATCCGACAAGTTGATATAGACGAGCAAATGCGGGGTGCATACCTCGATTACGCGATGAGCGTGATTGTTGCGCGGGCGCTCCCAGATGCGCGCGATGGCCTTAAACCGGTACACCGGCGCATTCTCTATGCAATGCATGATATGGCTTTGCGCTCCAACACGCCCTACCGCAAATCAGCAAGGATTGTGGGGGATGTGCTGGGAAAGTATCACCCTCACGGTGATTCTGCAATTTATGACGCTATGGCACGCATGGCACAGGATTTCTCATTGCGCTATCCACTTGTTGACGGACAAGGGAATTTCGGTTCAATCGACGGTGATTCCCCTGCGGCAATGCGTTATACGGAAGCGCGTTTGCACCGCATGGCTGAAGAGCTTCTGGTTGACATTGCAAAGGATACGGTCGAATTTGTTGATAATTTTGATAGTTCGTTGCAAGAGCCAACCGTGCTTCCCTCGCGTCTTCCGAATCTTCTGTTAAATGGAGCTTCCGGAATCGCGGTAGGGATGGCAACCAACATTCCGCCTCACAATCTTGGGGAAGTTGCGGACGCGCTGCGTTATATGGTGGAAAACTACGACAATTTCGATGAGATCAGTATTGATGATCTCATGCAACGCATTCCCGGACCAGATTTTCCCACCGGTGGAATGATTATTGGCGCGGAAGGGATTCGTCAAGCCTACACGACCGGCAGAGGAAGAATTGTAATGCGGGCATTGGCGCATATTGAGGAGACAGGAACAAGGCGCTTCCGAATTGTCGTCACGGAAATTCCCTATCAGGTAAACAAGACTACTCTTATCGAGCGCATCGCCGATCTTGCGCGATCAGGCAAGATCGCAGAGATCTCAGACCTACGCGATGAATCTGATCGACGTGGAATGAGCATCATAATTGAGCTGAAACGTGGCTCGCAGCCAAAAAAGGTTCTAAATCAGCTATATAAATTTACCCAATTGCAAACGACATTTGGAGTGCAATTGCTTGCCTTGGTTGACGGTGAGCCCCGGCTGCTGCCGTTGAAACGTGCGTTGCAGATCTTTGTAGAGCATCGGCGTACAGTCATCACCCGCAGGACTGAATTTTCTCTTGCCAAAGCCCAGGCTCGACTTCATATTTTGGATGGCTTGCTGATCGCGCTAAAAAATATCGAGGCAGTCATTAAAACGATTCGTGGATCAGCCGATGTGGACGAGGCAAAGACGGCACTTATCAAGAATTTCGATTTGACAGAAAATCAAGCGCAATCAATTTTGGATATGCAGCTGCGTCGCTTGGCAGCCCTCGAACAGAAAAAAATCGAAGACGAATATAAGGAAGTTTTGAATCAAATAGTGTATTTTGAAGATTTGTTGGCGAACCCAAAGAAAATCCTAGGTTTAATCCTGGAAGATCTTGAGGAGGGTGTAAAGAATTTCGGCGATCCACGCCGGACAGTAATCGCTCCAGATGCCAGCGAGGAGTTTAGAGAAGAAGATCTCGTGGTGAATGAAGCGGTGCTCATCAGCGTGACCGAGCGTGGTTATGTAAAACGAGTTGCGGCAAAATCCTATCGCCAGCAGCATCGTGGAGGTCGCGGGGTAAAGGGACACCGCATGCGGGGCGAAGACGAAGTGAGTATGCTTTTTCTGGCCAATTCTCTGGACACCATACTTTTTTTCTCCGATCGTGGAAAAGTCTATTCGGAGAAAGCCTACCAAATCCCGGACGCCGACCGAACTGCACGCGGGATACCGATGGTAAATATCCTCGCACTGGAGCCTGAAGAGACAATCACGGCTGCGGTTGTAGTTCCTGATTTTAAGGCTGCCAATTTCTGCGTCATGGCAACCCGCAATGGGAAAATCAAACGTGTAGCGCTTTCAAAATTTGCTGCTGTGCGACCATCTGGTTTGATCGCCATTAGCCTTGCGAAAGGGGATATTCTGGGGTGGGTTCGTCTCACGAGCGGCAAGGACGATATTATCGTCGTCACCGAGAACGGGCGTGCTCTTAGATACAACGAGAAAAATGTGCGTTCAATGGGACGGCAGGCGGCTGGCGTGCGGGCGATCAATTTAAAATCGGGTGACAGTGTTACAGGGATGGATGTAATCGAACCAAAATTGGATTTACTCGTTGTTACCCGAAATGGCTACGGCAAACGAACACCTGTAGATGAATATTCGCCCAAGGGGCGGGGGACGATGGGTGTGCTTACCCTTGATAGGAGAAAACTGGATCTTGTCGGCCGGATAGCTTCTGCACATGTCGTGGATGAGAAAGACGAGCTGACCATAATCTCTAGTGGGGGTATTGTGTTGCGTACGAAAGTCAAGCAGATCAGGCAGGCTGGAAGGGCAACCATGGGTGTTCGCGTGATCGATCTCAAGCCCGGCGAAACAGTGGGTTCTGTGGCCGTTATTGCCGCAAAAGACCTCCAGCAGGTTGGAGTTGAGGATGACGGGGCATAACACACTGCACTAGGGCAAGCTATTGTATGGCTAGCAGTTTAGGTGTGGCTGTCCCAAAAACACCGTTTCTCGATTAAATGCGGTCAGATTTAGGTGTTTTTATTTGCCCCAATCCCACTAAGAAGTTTTACCTGGAGTGGGGCTGGCCCAAAAGGCCAGAGCCTTCGAAAATACGATAGAAGACCGAATTCTTTCAATTTGCCGCGATCCGATCACAGGTGTAAGGGCACCGGCGAGCTGAAGCTCGGGCCAGTCGCCTTCACTGCTGGTTTTTGATAAGGCACATCACAAAACCGCTCTTTTGGGACAGCCCCGTTGCACGTCCTGTCCGCAGGCCACAGCCTTGTGCACTCCAAAATTGAGCCGCAATGTTACGCCGCGTTCGATGCCTCTACATAAGCCTGGCCGTAAAGATGTCCTTGGATTGAAAGTGCGTAGGGAGCGGTAAATAATACCCCCACGAAGCATGCAATTACGCCGATGTTTGAAATAAATCCAGCAATTATGGCCCCCACAATTGCTAATATGTATGCCGCCGGCGCTAAGCGGAAGACCGCAAGATTTTTTCTTGGATTAACGGCCGCTCCTATATCGTCCGTTTCCGCGAGAATGCCAAAAGAAACCGGGAGAATAAAGGCAAACAGTACAGAATAAAGGATAGCAAGGCAACTGAAACAAAGTAACAACAGGGCTACGATTCCTTCAAAATCTGAGCCAGCAGCTTGAAGGATAAAAAGCGGAACCGCAACGATGAAAATAGGCAGAATATAAATTATTAAAATAACCCCAGCTTTAAGTCCCAAGATTATGAAATTGCTAAAATCGACCCAATCGGGAAGCGGGTCGGGTGATTGTCGTACCACTCAACGTGTGATTTCCAAGGCCCAACCAATCACTGCAAACCAGCCGACGATGGGGATCAACATAATCAGCCCGGCAATTAATATTTTTTGAAGCCAATTCTTATCTTGAAATGGAAATGAAAATGCCAACCCGAAATCCATGCGTAATTTCTCCCTTCATAAAAAAAGATTAATAGAATGCAGAGTTCGCTATGTCGATATCCTGGTTCTCAACAGATTTAATCCCAAACTATGGAAAATATAGTGTATGTGAAAGCAATTTTATAGGCTAGTTTAAGGCTTGTCTTGAACTTCGTTCATCCCCACCCAATGCACGGCGCAGGGATTGCCTGGAATTCCAATGAGTTGCAGCGCCAAGTTCGCCAGCGCTTCAGGGTCCCCAGTTGAATAATAATTAATTTTTGCAGGGGTCCCACTTTCTATTTTGTTTGCCATCCTACGTAGCACTCGGCTTGTCTGTTTTGCGATAGCCGGCGCTGGATCAATTACCTTGATCTTAGAGCCAAAAAGTCTGTGAATCGAAGGGATAATAAAGGGATAATGCGTGCAGGCGAGGACCAGCGTATCGACGCCATCGGCGATTACGCTTTCTAAATGCATTTTCAAAATGTTGTCAGTTTGCCGGCCATCGACCTCACCCGTTTCAATTAATTTCACTAACCCCGGCAAAGTTATCTTAATTACCTCAACATCTTGAGCGAAACGTTCTACAACGGATGAAAAAAGCTCTCCATCGAATGTTGTAGGGGTCGCCAGCACAGCAACCTTATGGGATCGGCTGGATTGAGCCGCAGGCTTCACGGCAGGTTCCATTCCCACAAAGGGAACCATCGTATGAACCTTGCGCAGATGATGTAGTGCGGCCGCGGAGGCAGTGTTGCAAGCTACGACAATCAGCTGCGCTTCAATTGCGAGCAGGAAGCGGGTGACGCCTTCGGCAAAGGTGCGTATCTCCTCGAGGGATCTGGGGCCATAGGGTACGTGGGCCTGATCTGCGAAGTAATGGATCGGCATCCCAGGAAGCAGCTTGTGGATCTCGCGCAGAATTGAAAAGCCACCTATGCCAGAATCAAAAACTCCAATCGCTCTCATGAGCCCAAGGGTACTATCGGGATTGCATCGCGGTCAAGGGGAGCGCAACAAATTAACTTCATCGCCCGGTAAATAGACCCCGAGTATTGAAAATGTGCGGCCCTATGGTCGGAAGAAATGGCGGATTTTATGGGGATCTGAAATCTTAGGGAGGGTGGCCTTTTTGTTAACGGTGATGTTGGCGACGGAATATTCTAGAAGTCAACGATCACTTCTCTGCGCATGGTAGAAAATTACGAACGTCGTTTTTCTTTAAGTCTGGCGCGCTTGCCTATTCGATCGCGAAGAAAATAGAGCTGCGCTCGGCGAACGTGTGCACTGCGTTGGATTTCGACTTTTTCAATACGCGGAGACCGTAGGAGGAATGTGCGCTCAACGCCAATACCGTGAGTGGCGATTCTTCGGACGGTGAAATTAGCATTGTTTCCGCCCTTGCGCATGCGGATTACCGTCCCGCGAAATTCCTGAATACGTTCACGTTGTCCTTCCGTAATACGCACGTGGACGCTGACCGAATCGCCTGCGCGTAATTCGGGGATGTTGGGATTTACAGGCGCTTCAACTGCTTTGATATGGTCTTGCATTTTCACTAACCTTAGCCCTGCCGTCATTTTTCCGCTCCGGTTTTTGGAGCCGGCCAAGTATACCATAGCCCTGAAATAGGATCTCGCGAGGCGTACAGGGTTGCGACTTTTGGACGGAATTGTTCTGGATTTCCGAAGCTCTGGCTTCAGGCGAATGCGCAGGATAGATTGCGCTTTCTGTCCGGGGGACAGGCCAGAGGCCTGAGCTGTGCCCAACTGGCGCACCTCAGAGCTGCTTTCTACCTTTGTGAAGCGCCTTTTCCATACAGGTGCAACATACTTAAAAATTGCTTTCTACCTAGCGATGAAGGTCATTGCGCGCGACGCCGCTCATCGCCCATGCGTATCGTGCGATACGCCCCGTATTCCTTTGTTGAATCAGAAAATTGATGCGCCGGCAGCATGAGAACTGGCCTCGTCTTCAGCTCGCATTAAGACAACACTACGCTAAACCACCCCAAAAGTAACCCTTCCCGAAGGTTTCTTATAGCCTCCGCGAGGATCCTTCTATTGCGATTCTTGGATGTCTACATAATAGTAAAATGTTCGAGATCAGTTGGTAAATCTTTTAGAAACGAGATACAAACTTGCAAGAGTTTTTGCATCTTCAATAATCCCCGCTTCGATTTTCTTCTGGATTTGATGGCTGTCTAACCGTTCAATTTCGAGGTCTTCATCTTCATCCGGATCGAGCGGAGCCGGGCTCATTTCTTGGGCCAAATAAATGTCCAAGTATTCTGTGGAGTAACCAGGAGCAAGGTAAAATCCACCGATACGCGCAATTTTCCCGGGAGCCATTCCAATTTCCTCGCGACATTCTCGGATGGCACAGCTTTCAGGGTCTTCATGAGGATCCAGGGTCCCGGCTGGCAGTTCCAGGAGTATTTTGCCCGTTGGATGACGGTATTGCTTGACAAAGACGATCCTTCCATCATCTTCAATTGGAACAAGCACCACGGCGCCCCTATGCTCGACAACTTCAACATGCATCACTTGGCCTGTGGAAGTTTGAACCTGATCCACGCGCACTTTGAAGGCCCTTCCTTCGAAATATATTTCGCTTGTTAGAACTTTATATTTCATTGTGTCTCCATAAAAGGGGAAGGGGCGTCTAAAAAACCGCTATTTTTTGATGTTCCAACATCTAGGATAAGATGGAGGGGCGACGCAAGCTAAAGCTCATTGCCAGTCCCCCTTACTCCAGTGAGCAGCCTGATGTGAAGAAGAAGAAATGTTTTTAAACCTTAAACCGAAAATATTGTTCTTTTGGGACAACCCCGATGATTGCTCCACATGGAACTTTTAAGGGATGATGAGCCTATCACCTGGGTATATATTGTAGGGGAAGACCAAGTTGTTTACGCCAATAATTGAGTCGTAGTCAACACCATGCGCCTGCGCTATCGAATAGACAGAGTCACCCGCTCTAACGATATACTCCGTTCCGCCTGCCACAACAGTCGCGTTTGGACCATTCGAAGATGATCTGGCAGCTGGAAGAGTTATTTCTTGTCCAACTTCAAGATCGAATGGATATTGCAGGTTGTTCAGTGCGATAATATCATTGGGATCAATTTCAAATTTTCGAGCAATTGAATACACCCATTCTCCTGGTTGAACGACATAAGTTTGCGTTTGCGCGGCGCCCGGAGTTGGCGAATTGACAACAATCACTGGCGTTTGAGTTGCTTCGGGAGGCGTCGGAGGCGGTGTCGATGTAGCTGTGGGGAGCTGAATTTGAGGCTCGCTCTCTTGGGTGAGAATTGCATCCCGCACAGCATCCATTGTTGCTTTTTGGTCGATTTCCTCGATGGAAAGCTGACCGGTATCCGATGAGGCGGGCGGGGTGGAGGCAGAGCGGGTGCACCCAATCGCTACAACGGCGAGTAAACCGATGCTCATGTACGTTAACGTGCGAATTTTCGAGCTTGTCATAAGTTCCTTCTCTCCAAGTTTTGGACCTGCCTACCAATCGCGGATAGTAGCACAGCCGTTTGGGTGCGTCAAGAATGACGTCTTTCCCAGATCAAAGTTTGCAAGAAAGGTGCCAGATGGTGCTTCTATTGTAGGATTTTCAGGGTTTTGGAGCCAACCGCAAAAACACTGACATGCGTGCAGACATGGCTACAACATAGAGCCTGAAGCGCAGGGCATCAGGCTCGAGTACGTGAATTTGAAAGCTGGGAATTAACTTGCAATAGCTGGTCGAAACTTATACCCGTAAATTAGCATCCCTCGTTCGCCGTCTGAACGCAATTTTCGCGTGACCATTTCGACGGGCATGCCAATACTGACTGGCCGCTTCCCCATATCCGTTAGCTGCGCGGTGAGCATTGGGCCTTCCTCCAATTTAATCAGGGCTACAGTATAGGGCGCATATTCCTCAAAACCAGTGGGGGCTTGTTGGACCTGCGTATAAGAATAAACCTCACCGCGACCGCTAAATTGATAAAGATCTTGCGCTTCCTCCCCGCAATCAGGGCAAATATCCCGCGGCGGGAATATCTTATGCTCGCAGTTGGGGCAAACTTCACCCACCAACGCATAACGTTGCTTCGCCAACCGCCAATGTCTTGATATCTCCATGAACGCCTCTTTTATTATGGTATTTGCCCAGAGTGTATGTCTGTCAAACTCTCAAGAACTATCAATCCACCCGGCCTAGGGCTCAATTCGGGCGAGAATGTGAGTGGCTGCTGTAGACCCTACACCACCAATACATTGGGCCATTCCATAACGGGCATCAGCTACTTGATTTTCTCCAGCAAGCCCCTGCAATTGGCGCGTAATCTCTGCGACTTGATATACGCCAGTTGCGCCGCCGGTATCGCCGCGCGCCTTGCTTCCCCCGAATGTACTGATGGGAATCGAACCAGATTGACTGATCTCCCCGTTACGTGCGAGCTCCCAGCCTTTGCCTCGCGGCGCAAACCCCGCTGCCTCGAGCGCTAGTGCCGCCAAAATTGAGTATTGATCATGCAGTTCAAACAGATCAAGATCTTCCAGCCTAAGATCACTCATCTCCAATGCCTGCTGCACAGAGCTCTCAAGAGCACTCATGTGCAACATATCGGGCCGATCATGCAATGCCAAGGTGGTGGATGCCAAGGAAGAGGCAATAATACGCACCATGGGTGCGCTTAATCCCGAGGGAACCGCATCCGCGCGAGCGATCAAAAGTGCGGCCGAGCCATCTGCCAGCGGGGCCGCATCAAACATGTTCAGGGGAGCACTGATCATTGGGGCATTAAGGTATTGTACGGGCTGCATTCCCTGCCTGAACATCGCATTCGGATTGGTGATCGCATTCTGATGTGCTGTGATGCTAAATCCGGCGAGGGCGTCTTTTGGGGCATCATTCTCATAAAAATAGCGTCGCATAAGCAACGCCGCCTGCGAGGTAGGTGTAATACCATGGATCGCCTCATAGTCTGCATCGGTACTCGTCGCCAAGGCAGAATCGACATCAGTGCCGACACCATCGGTAACTTTTTCAACACCGATGACAAGCACGCATTTTGCCAACCCCGATTTTAGAGCCATAAATGCCTGGCGGATTGCGCTCCCACCGGAAGCTCCAGCCGCCTCGATCGTCAGTGTTTCCACACCTCTTAAACCAGCAAAATCTGATATCAAAGCCCCTAGCTGGGTTTGAGAGGAGAGTGCTGGTGCGAGCATATTGGCAACGTAGATTGCATCCGGGATAAGCGCGGCCAAACCGCCTCTTGCCATCTTAATGGCCTGCAAGGCTAACTCCCTAATGGATGTATCCCAGTGTTCACCCACCGGTGTCATACCAACACCAATGATCACAACATCGTCCCCTGATCCATGCTGATGGTTTGTCATTTGGATACTAACTTTCCACGATAGCGCGCGTAGGTCGCGTAATCAATTTCTGTTCGGCGGGAAATATATTCAAGGGTTGCCGGTGCGAGCTCCCGGCGATGAATAAGATTTTCTGTCGTTTTGAAAATGAATGAATCCGATCCGGCACCTGAGCCATAGGAAACCATAAGAATACGCTCATCTGGCCGGGCGATATCGAGAATGGCAGTTAAACCGACCAACGCTGATCCGGCATAGGTATTGCCAATCATGGGGACAAGCAAGCCTGGTTTTAATTGTTCCGGGATAAATCCAAGAGACCGAGCGACCCTGGTGGGAAATTTGGCGTTTGGCTGATGAAATACAGCGAATGCGAAATCCTCAGCCTTCAACCCGCTAGATTGCATGATTTCATCGGCAGCCGCAGTAACATGTTTGAAGTAAGCGGGTTCCCCGGTGAAGCGTTCACCATGTTCAGGATATTTTTCGTTCGCCCGTCGAAAGAAGTCGGGGGTGTCCGTGGTGAATGAATAAGATGCTTCGATCGTGACGAGACTCCGATCGGCCGTACCGATTAGATATGCAGCCCCACCAGCACCGGCCGTGTATTCCAGCGCACCTCCCGGCCTTCCCTGAGCTTTGTCCATTCCAACCGAGAGAGCGACCTCAGCCATTCCAGATCCAACAAATCCGATTGCCGCTTGCATTGCTTCCGTTCCAGCCTTGCATGCGAACTGCCAATCCGCAGCCAGCGTATTGGGCACTGCCCCGATGGCTTCGGCGACGACAGTGGAGGTTGGTTTTACCGCGTAGGGATGGGATTCGGATCCAACCCATACCGCGCGTATTTCTGTGGGATCAATGGCTGCCCGAGCAAGAGCATTTCTCGACGCTTCTATCGACATTGTAATCACATCTTCATCCAGGCCTGCTACTGCTTTTTCACCGGGAGGCCCCTTAAAATTTTCACCTTTCCAGATTCGTGCGACTTCACTCGCAGGAAGTCGATAGCGGGGAATATAGGCTCCATAGCCAATTATTCCAACATCACGATTTGGTCTTAGCAGCTTATCTTCGGGCATATTCATCCTTTGACGGGAACCGGATTATTTATTTTCTATCTCATGTACAAGCTTTTTCGCATGTTCAATATTAATATCATTATCGATTACAAGTTGTTCGGCTATGCCATCAATTTGGCCTTGCTGCGCGCCGGCAGCAATTGCAATCTGGCGCGCATGAAGCCTCATATGGCCCTTTTGAATACCTTCCGTAGCCAGGGCGCGCAGTGCGGCGAGATTCTGGGCCAGACCAACCGCAACAATTATTTCGGCTAGCTCGCGCGCGTTTTTTACACCCAATAGTTGTAGTGAGGCCTTCGCGGTCGGATGAACGCGAGTAGAGCCCCCAACCGTCCCTACTGCGAGAGGCAGTTCAAGTTTTCCTTCTAGATCTCCATTTTCGGCAACCTGCCATTGGCTGAGGGAGGTATAGGTTCCTGATCGACTCGCATAGGCATGCGCCCCAGCTTCAACCGCGCGCCAATCATTTCCCGTAGCAATGATCACGGCATCTATGCCGTTCATGATGCCTTTGTTATGTGTTGCCGCCCGATAAGGATCAACTGCGGCAAATGCCCATGCCTCCACGATACCATCGCGCACTTTATCCCCGCGAAAGCCGTCAAAGGCTAATACGGCAGGCGATATCGAACACCTGGAAGTTGCCAGCCGACGATCCGCCAAATTCGACACTATTCGTAGATGGACTCTGCCGCCTGTAAATTCTTCGACTAGCGGAGCGATTCGTTCGGCGGAAGAATTTGCAGCATTGGCACCCATCGCATCAACTGTGTCGAGGATCAGGTGAACAACCAGCATCGGACCAACGGGTGATTCGGGGAAGAGGCGTACTTCGATATCTTGTGGGCCACCTCCCAATTCGACGAGAAGAGGATCCGCGGATTTCGCTACTTCCAAAAGCTCACTCTTGTTGGAGAGGAGAGTCTGGCGGGCTTTGTTTAGATCTGTTACCTCAAGCACTTGAATTTGAGCAATCATCAATGCCGGGGAAGCGCTGGAATGAAAGCCACCAGATTCACTTACCAGCCTCGCCATGTAGGATGCGCCAGCAACAACGGAAGGCTCTTCGATAGCCATAGGAACCACAAAATCCTTGCCGTTAATGAGGAAATTTGTTGCTACTCCGAGCGGCAAACCGTAAATGCCAATGACATTTTCAATCATATGGTCAGCGAGCGTGGGATCAAGACACTGAAGGGCGCTCAACGTGGCATCATCGAGTGCATAGGTGGCCGCCAACAGATCGAGTCTCTGTTTTAGCGAAAGTTTGTAGAATCCCCGGAAGCGGGAGGTATTTTTTTCGGTCACTTGAGTCCTTTGCACAGGTACTCAAGCTTAATAATCCAGAGTAGCTGGCAAAAACTATCAAAACCAATGCTACCCGTTATGATCCTTGGCAAGACGTGAGGTAAAATTCGAGATCGATGGACCAGAAGGAAAAAGTTCGAATTGCAATAGGATAGGCAATTGTGGCCACAAATAGAGAAGAACTTGCCTCCGATGTCCAAGGGCTGCATCAAGCGACATTAAGTTTATTCGCCGATCTTTCGCTGGATGGGGTGCTTCGCAGAATTACAACAGCGGCGCGCCAACTGGTAAATGCACGTTATGCTGCCCTGGGGATCCCTGGAGCAAATGAAGGCCTCGAGATTTTTATCACCGAAGGAATTTCAAAGGAAGAAATTGGCCAAATCGCCCATCAGCCTCTTGGCAAGGGACTGATTGGGCAAATCATGCATTCTGGCAAAACGATGCGTGTAAAGGAAATCAGTGAACACCCCAAATCCTATGGCTTTCCGGAAGGACACCCCCTGATGCACTCCTTCTTGGGCGTTCCCATCGTTAGCTACGGACGTCCAATTGGGCATATTTATCTAACCGATAAAGAAAATGCTCCTTATTTTACCGAACATGATCAGAATCTAATCGAGTTGCTGGCCGAACATGCCGCAGTGGCCATTGAGAATGCGCGCCTCTACCGCGAGTTGCTGAAAAAGGAGGACGATCTTTCGCGAAGAAACGAGCAGCTCGCCTTAATCAATCAGCTTACCAACGCGATTAGCTCATCGATGGAATTAAAAGAGCTTATGGGAGATATGCTCGCACGAGTGATGGACGTGTTTGATTCTTCGGTGGGGGATATTTTTATAACTGGAGAGAATAAGGATCAATTCGAGATGGTGGTTCATTGCTGTGATACCGGCCCAATGTGGAGTAAGACGATCTTTCAGCGGGAAGAAGGATTTCTTGGCGAGGTGGCTCAAGGCCGACAATTAATTTGGAGAAGGGATTTTAAGACAGGAACCTACTTCTTTCGGGAAGACATTCTGGAGGAAGGATTAGAGACCCTCGTCGGCGTTCCCATATTTTCAGGTGCTAATGTTGTTGGTGTACTCAATTTGGGTTTTTATCATGATCGATTGAGCAATGATCGCGATGTTGGGTTGCTGCGGGCGGTTGCTGCCGGGGTCGGGGTTGGAATAGACAATGCCAGGTTAAAACGCCAAGTCAGACAAATAGCGATTGCAGAGGAACGCGAGCGGATCGCAATGGATCTGCACGATGGCATCATCCAATCGATCTTCGCGGTCGGGCTGACTCTTGATTCTATTCGAACTATGATTCGAAAGAATCCAGACGATGCAATTTTTCATCTGGATCATGCAATTGATAGCTTAAATGATAATATTCGAGATATTCGTTCCTATATTTTAGATATGCAGCCGGGCCGCTTCCTGGGAACCGATTTTAAAGAAGGAATCATGCTCCTCAGTCGAGAGTTTGAGGCCAACAGTCTTATTGAAATCGAACTCTACCTCGAAGATGGAGCGATTCAACACTTGGGCTTGGATGAATCAAAATCCTTTTTGCAGATCACACAAGAAGCGCTGGCAAACATCGCAAAACATGCCGAGGCATCGCGAGTATGGGTTAGTGTTCGTGAACTGGATGAACGCATCTATTTGCAAATCATCGACAATGGGAGAGGATTTAATCTCCAGGATACTCAAGAACTTTTAGGGCATGGACTGTCCAATATGGAGAAGAGGACGCACCAAATTGGTGGCGAATTCGAAGTAGTCACCAGTCTTCGCGAAGGAACAACCATCACTGCCCAGTTAAAGATAAATTCTGATCTCGATCAAACTCAGCCTTTATCGTGAAAAATAAAATATCGATTTGCATGCGACTGTCGAAGGCGTCACCATAGCCACGCATAATTCGCAAGAATTGAACACTGCTTCGCGATCAAGAAATTCCCCGCATTCAAAAAACAACAGCCATGCGTTCGGCAAAGCGTGACAAGTTACCTGCGCCGTATGGATGAGATCACTGTAGAAGAAAAATAATGGGGCAAATACTGGATTAATTCATTTCAGCCAGACGTGGTCCTGCTGGAGATTAAAAGGCGCGACGGGATGGGGGTGCAGATCATTCGACAGCCGGCATCATTATCGAGTTCGCCAAGAATCGTTGTGCTCACATCGTACGCTTCTAGCTCCCCAAAGCACGCCGCGTTTTAAGCTGGAGCAGATCACTATTTCCTCAAGGATATCAAGACAGATCAGCTGATAAAACGAATTGCGATATTAGCGTTGCATGGTGAACAGAACCCATTATTGAATTCTCAGCGAAGCGCCCCGGGCCTGCTACCAAAAGCAGAAGTAATTAGCCCTGGACATGGTATCGCGTGGGTGCTAATTAACGAATTACGAAGAAGATGAGTCGCAGCCGATTAGTTTGTCAGGAATTACGGCGACGAAGGGCCGGGGCAAGGATAAGTCGCCGGCCTATTCTGTCGCTCAGGTCCTTAAGAAATCGGTTTTGAGGAAAAAATCGAGCCAAATGAAGGCAAAACTTCCGAGAGTGAGAAAAATTAATAATGCGCCTGTGATTGAAAATTTTTCGAGCGTCGTGCCAAAAAGGGTGATGATACCGACGACGCTAATTATTCCAAAAATGATTGAAATTCCCCAAACGATTGCTCGACGGATATTCATGGGTGAAATTATCTCCTCCCTCTGGGTGGGCTAAGGCCCGATTCTAATTCAGGCTCAAACTAGCGTCAAGCAAGGTGGACATCGATTACGTAAAGCATGCACGGAGTAAGTTGAAGAGATTCCTGTTGTATATCGTTTAAAGTAGGCTACGATTTAGCCGTAGAAAGTGGCAGCCATATTGAAAAAGTTGCCCCCTGCCCATCAATTCCCTGGTTAAGTGCTTTAACCTTGCCGTGATTTCTTTCTACAATTTCTTTGACTATCGCCAGCCCTAGCCCGGTTCCTGCATATCCTGAAGCACGGCCAACTTTACCTCGAAAGAAGCGCTGGAAGAGTTGCGGGACCTCTTCTGGCGGGAATCCTGGCCCCGAATCAGAAACGTGAATTCCGAGCCATTTATCGGCCCCGTCGGAAATTCTCTCGGTAGATACCTCGATCGAGCCACCAGGGGGTGTGTAATTCAGAGCATTTGTGAGCAAAATGCTAACCGCCTCTGTAAGGAGTTCCTTGTCAGCAATTGCGGAAGGTAAGTTGGGATCGGTCTTATAGCTCAGGCTGAGCTCGCGATCCGAGGCAAGTAATTTCCGATCATTGACGAGAGATTCAACCAAGAGATTCAAATCTGCGGGCGAAAGATAAACCGCCACTTGATCCTGATCAAGAGAGGAGAGGCGCAGAAGGCTTTCGATGATGTGTTCGAGCCGGCTAATTTCCCGCTGCACCGCCGCAATATACTCGGGGAATTTATCATTTGGCGTTTCAATAAGCGAACCATAAAGCTTTAAGCTGCTTATCGGCGTGCGAAGCTCGTGAGAAACATTCGATACAAATTCGTCCTTTAATTTGCTCAACTTTAATAAGTGTCGATTTGCTTCAGCCAGCTCGGCAGTGCGAGCGGCAACACGTTCCTCAAGCTCATCGGCGTGGTTTCGGATGGTTTCGTAGAGCTGCGAATTTTCTATTGCGATCGCTGCTTGGTTCGCGAACGCAGCCAATAATCGTCCTTCTTTCTCCGTAAACAAGCCCTCACGCGCGCGATTATCCGCATAAATTACGCCAATAATGTCTTCTTTGACGATCAGGGGAACGCATAATATCGATCTCAGACTGTAGGTAATAATGCTGGCTTGATTGCCGAACCGAGGATCATTTTGAGCGTTCGTAGTGACAATCGGGCGAACCTCTTCCATAACCTGACGAATTATTGATCGGCTTAACTCATACTCGTCCGGGCGCAAGGATTCTCTTTCCCAATTGCGAGCGATAACTGTGTGCATTTCTGCTGTCTCATCGCGCAACATTAGAAAAGCACGTTCCGCACCGGTCAGTCGGATAATTGTATCCACGACCTCGTTAAGCACCGTTTTAGGATCAAGGGAACTGTTGATCACCTGCCCTATTTGGACAAGCGCCTCTAAATTCTTGCGTTCTGTTTCAAAATCGGACAGGCTCTTGTTAAGTTCATGGAGCGATCGGCTAATGGTTTTGGAGTTTGATAGGATTTGACTAGGTAACGTCATTCCAGCTTTCTGCAATTCTATATGATGTGATGCGAGCAGGATGCGTAAATCCTCAGCCAGTCGACTTAGCTGCTCTAAAGAATCCTTAGGGAAAGTTCCATTTCCTAGAGTCAAACTGAACATACTCCTACGAGCTCCATCGCTATTAGCAAAAACATTATACAGTTTGGTTATTCCCCCCGCTACAGACCCCTTTCCGTTCTCGTTATTGGAAGTAAAACTTAGAAGTCGGCTTCGCAAGAGAAGCGAGTGGAATGTAGGGATGGATTGCTGGCTTGCCTGATTCACACTTAAGGCAGACAATTCCCTTGATAATTGCTGTCGCATCTTGTATAGTTTCGGAAGACCTTAGATGGTGATATTTATGCCCATGACACAACACCAGAAGGATTTGAAACGAAGGAAGCGGAGGGTTCGGAAACTACGCGAATTGAAATCCAAGCTAAGTGACACGCAAGATATTCGTACTCGTCGCCGCATGCTGGAAAAAATTCGCAGGATATCGCCATGGGACCCTATATTGGAAGAGTAAAGCATATTTTTTCATATTCTCGACCAATTGTTTAAGTATTTCTGACGTTTGCGGAAACTTCAACCACAATAAATTTTTCCGGAACTGAAGAACTCCTGCAGATTAATCTGGATAATGCTAAACCCGTATTCAATAAGAAAACCGAGACATATTCTCGGTTTTTCTGTGTTAAGTACTCGCAGAATGGATGGGATGCAAAGATCGGTTTCCCATGACACGCTACTCCAATAATGACTGAACGGCCTCGCGGAGTTCATTTGCTGAAAAAGGTTTTATCAAGTACACATCCGCACCTGCCATTACGCCTGCTTCAATATCAGCAGGCTGGTGTTTTGCGCTAACAATAATTGTAGGTATGGAGGACAGAAGCGGTTCTGATTGAATCCGTCGGACAAAGCTAAGACCATCTATGCCTGGCATCATGATGTCTGTGAGAATCAGATCTGGGATGTCTTCTTCCAATATTGCGATGGCATGCTCAACGCTATTGGCCTGGAGAACAAGGTAGCCAAAGGAACGAAGAATTTCACTCAACACAGCAGAAAATGAGGGTTCATCATCAACTACCAGGATGGATTGAGGTTGTGTGCCCACAGCTGTTGTGAATGTTGATTGTGTATTTTCTGCTGCTCGATAAATCATGGACATGTCCTTTCGCACCTCGATTGTATGATAGAAGGACTTTCTTTCAACTTGCATTTGCCTAAGGAGTGCCTTACGGCAGACTTTCAATTTGATGCGTGAGCGCCCAGCCTAATAGATCAGAAAAAAGGCCTCCTGCAAATCATGCCACGCCAAGACCTTCACGCGCACAAACCCGGCAATTTAAAGACATTATTGCGACCATTTTGCTCTCTGAGAGATTTGTGAATTAGTTGGATTAGGACTTGGGAGTATGAACGTTATCCATTGCGCGGAGGTTATAGAATAGGAGAAGCGAAGGATTAAGCGTTTTCGTTGAGAACATCTTTTAATGCAGGTTCAAAATCGGGATAGTTGAACGTAAAGCCTAGGTTTTCCAAGCGTTTTGGAATCGCCCGTTGGCCTTCCAGGGCAACCGAAGCGACTTCACCAAGAGCTGCTTTGAGAAGAAATGCAGGGACAGGAAATACTGACGGCCGCCTAAGAATCCGACCGGCTATCCTTGCAAACATCGCATTGCGAATCGGATTTGGTGAACATAAGTTGAAGGGGCCGCGAGCTTCAGTATTTTCAAGTAGAAACCTTATCGCCCGTACTTCGTCCCCTGGGTGAATCCAGGGAAACCATTGTTCCCCACTTCCAAGACGTCCACCAACGAACACCCTAAAAGGAAAAATCAGTCGATTCAGTGCCCCTCCGCTCGGATCGAGCACACTGGCGGTGCGAATAATCGCTCTTCGAATTCCCAGGTCCTCGATATCCTTCGTCGAAGCTTCCCAATCTACGCATAATCTTGCAAGAAAATCATGCCCGGGCGGACTTGCCTCTGTAAATACCTGCTCAAGCGAGGTGCCGTAATAACCAATTGCGGAAGATTGAATAAGGACGGAAGGGCGTGAAGCAGCAGCCTGGATTGCCTGGAATATGGCTTTGCCGGGCAAGATGCGGCTTTCGACTAGATATTGTTTGCGCTTCGCGGTCCAGCGTTTGGGGATGAATTTTTCACCGGCAAGGTTCTCACCGGCAAGGTTAATAATCGCTTCCGCGCCATCAACAAGCTGTCCCCATCCCTTGGTTGTCACCCCATCCCATTTTCGCAATTTTACTCCCGAGGGAAAATTTACACGTCGGGTTTTTGGTGATCGACTAAGAACAATCGTTTCATAGCCAGCGGCTGCAAGATTGCGGGCCAGCCGACGTCCAATCATCCCTGTTCCACCAAGTATGATCACTTTCATTTTAGGGGTTCCTTTTGGATATCTTGAGCAGTCATTGAAAGCCAATCCAATAGAAAGCTCTCATTTGAACTTAAATGATCTTGAGCAGATTGAGAAAAAGCACGGAATATGTTTTGAGCATCGCTGGAACTTGTGCCGCGGTTGATCATTAGTTTATACAACCAGTTCAGATCATGTGTGAGCAGCTCAATTTCCCCGATTTTCAATGCCGCGCAGATGCTCTTGTTCAGGTGATTAATTGTATACCAAACGAGCGATGGCGGAATCGCACTGTTGGCGAGGGAAATTTCAGTACCACTCGCAATCTGATGGGCCGCGTCCTGGAAATGACCCAGGGCCAACGTGTATTGTTCAGTAATAGATATACCCTCATTGCGCTGAATTCCCCTGGCAATCAGTGTAACAATATTCGATTGTGCTTGCTCAAGATGCTCGCCCAAAAAATGGCCGGGAATATGTTTGTGCAATTCCGGCAAGCAGTTGAAGATATAGCCACCGAACCCGAATGGAATTTTGTGCTCATCCAGCAACTTTCCCGTGTCAATAAGATTGGAAGCGCTATCGAGTTGTTGTGCACAGGCAATGACCATTTGTGGTCTGATCTGTTTTAGCGTAGCGGGCAGCTGCTCCAACGGGGTGTTTGTTCCCAAATAATAGACTGCAAACCCGGAACGCTTAAGGAGGAGAGTCAGCAGCTTAGGGGCAAAAGCATGCTCCTCCGACGGAGGGCAGAGGATCAGCAATCGATCAGATTTCGTTGGAAGAGGGGCTGCCAGGAGAAGGCCGCTCAGGCGGGTCGTTACATGCTCGGTTGTAAAGTGCTCCTGTTGAACCGAAATTGCTCCGGCGTGCCATAATTCGCCGATTTCCGAGAGACCCTTCTGCATGATTTGAAAACAGACCCGCTCAACCGGAAACATTGCGAATGCTTGGGATAGAATACGGTCGGCAAGTGTTTCCTCGTAGTCCAGCAATGCCGCGATCCATTGCTCTCGAAGCCGCTGCAGGTTTTTTCCACCAAGGATTAAATTGTCGTTCGCACCCGACAGAGGAAGAGGCACTTCTTCTAACGGATCCTGTTTTTGAGCTTCAAAGGAATGCCACAACTTGACGGCACGACTTATGGAGAGGCCTTCCTCTTGTCGCGCAGCCAGCCATTTCAGCGTATTAATATCACGCTGCGAATACAAACGATGGCCACCGGCAGAGCGAGTGGGCTTTGGTAATCCATAGCGCCGTTCCCAAGCCCGAAGAGTATCGGGCTTGATGCCTGTTTCGCGAACCACTGCGCGTGAGTTATAGGGTTGATCCCTCGATGAATTTGGAGTCAATTGTTTGTCTCTTGGATGAATATTTTCTGACTACAAATTATGAATCCTTTTTGTTTTTCATCCTCGTTTTGCATCGGGTGATACATAAATTGGGCCGTCCTCGCAGCACTATCCTATAATCCGCCCGCATTGAAAATCACATGTAGGGGCATCGGCGAGCTAAAGCTCGTCGGCTAAACCCCGTTACCAGACGCCTCTGCGCACGTAAACATAGTGCAGGTTAGAAAACGAAATTGGTTTTCTATTTTCAAATCGAAAAGTAGTTCCTTTTGAAACAACGCGCACGCTTAATTATGCCAATATTTGTAAAGAAATTCAAGAAATATATTTGGACAATATCTTGTTTTACGGAGCCTACGGCGGTTAAAGGCCGCAACGAATTAAAAATGCTGAAACGCGCTTCTCCATCCAGGAAATATCTTCTCCGGCTCATTTGCAGGTAGATATTGCCACAATCCGTGGGTAGCAAAAGGTAGAGGTGAATATGCGATCCTCTGACGCGGCAACCCGATGGAACGCAATTATTTCGACGGGGCGAAAATAGGCCGATGAACCCAAATCGGGATCAACAAAATCTTTTCAAATGGTCAAAATATCTCTTTCGAATATGCAATTTGGCTCAAGCATCAAGCGCGCTTCACCCGGGTTGGGGGAAAGCCATTCTAGTTGGATCTTCAACTCCTCGAAATTTAATAGCCAGTTCTGCACAGGGCAATATTTCTTCCCTAAAGCCAGAAGCCGAATGCCTGATAACATCCCCTGCGAATGATGCATTGAAATAAGCCCGGGTTGAACCGACGAAAAGGGTTGTTTGTGCACATAATCTGGCTTAATGAGAATTGAATTAAACATCTCGACTTGGAGAAATTCATGCATGGGGCCCGCTGACCTAATTTGGGCTTGCCCTTCTCAACATCAACCATCCCATTAAGCCATGTTGCCATCCTTAAATGAAAATAACCTACGGTTCCCTAACCGACGCGCAAAAATGTAAATTGTTCATTCCTGTATGATCAACTTCCGACCAGGTCTCATTCGCCCGAAAATATCGTGGAAACTCCAATTTACAACCATGCAATTTGCGCGGGTGAAATATCTGATTAGTAAAAATACGATCTCCGCGACAGTTGCATCTATTGGGAATTGATACGCAAGCGAAGGACAACAATAATAGGGGTACGTCCCACATACGCATGATGAGGCATCATCACCGTAATCCATCTTTGAGAACCTCAGTTTGAAAAATTGGATTTGCTGTTCCGTGCGGAGGTTTTCCGCAAAAGATGCCTCCATCTTCGATCAGCTCACGCGGATCAGAGATGGGTGTGAAGGTGCCCCCAGGGGGATTCGAACCCCCGTTTCAGGCTTGAAAGGCCTACGTCCTAGTCCCCTAGACGATGGGGGCGAAGGCCGAATTTTACCATGCTGATTCTCGCGCGGTCAACGCCCGAGTTTCCTTCGCTGCTTCCCGCCACGATAGGACGGAACAGTGATCGGCTTAATTTGGCACAGCCTTTGGTCGCGCATGCGCGATCGAAGTCGTGGATCGATTTCCTCAAACTGATCGGAGGAGGTGATGATGGTTGGTAATGTGGCGTTGTAACGGTAATTGAAGAGTTGATAAAGTTTTTCTTTTACCCAAGGCTTCATCGCCTGCGAGCCAAGATCATCCAGAATCAAGAGCGGCGCGGTGCGAATTTCTTCGAAGCGCCGATCATAGGAGATTGAGCTCGCAGGATTAAAGGTTGCGCGTAGGTGATCGAGCATATCTGGGACCACTACGAATATCACCGTGAATCCTTGACTGGCGCGATAGTTTGCAATGGCCGCGGCAATGTGTGTTTTTCCACATCCATACGTACCGGTAAAAACTATCCAACCCTCAGGATCTTCCGCAAACTTTTTCGCAGTCTTAAAGGCCTCCTCTAAAGTACGCTGATCGGCAGGATCGAGCCTTTCGCGCTTTCTTAAATTAAATGTTCCAAACGTCTGCCGAGAGTGCAAAGCGAGCGACGATAATTCATGCTGGCCGCTATCGTCCACGGGCCGTCGATAATCCGGCGCCTGGATGAAAATATGGGCAACTACATCCGGATCCGATAAACGCGAACGAATGCGACCTTCAATTTCTGCAAGCATTAAATTGGTGGTCACCACAAGCGGCAATTTATTGATATAGCGATAATTCAAAATTTGGAAAAGTTTTTCACGCGCCCAATCCGTAGCACTCTGTGTACCAAAGTCATCAAGAATCAGCAGCGGCGTATTGCGGATCTCATTAAAGCGTTGCTCAAACGATGTATTCTTATCGCTAAATGTAAAACGCAAGGAATCGAGCAGATCCGGGACGGTTAAGAATAGTGTCGAAATACCTCTCGACGCGCATTCATTTCCGATCGCCGCCGCAAGATGCGTTTTTCCCACCCCAAAGTGGCCTTGAATTAATAGCCAACCCTGAAGAGTTTCGGCATAAGTGCGTGCTTGGTTGCGGGCGCGTTCAATCGAATCTTGCTGCTGTTCTCCCAACCCCATTCG
This sequence comes from Chloroflexota bacterium, assembly GCA_022561215.1. Taxonomy (GTDB): domain Bacteria; phylum Chloroflexota; class Anaerolineae; order Anaerolineales; family E44-bin32; genus JADFRQ01. The sequence continues at coordinate 45,885 of JADFRQ010000010.1, forward strand.
TCCGCGTGGGGTAAAGCTCTCAAAAGTAAGATGTTCCAATTCATCGAGGTTGCTAAATTGATAAAGCCGCGATCGAATTCGATCGCGAATCGCCTCGCTGCGGCAAGAGCAGATTTCCAATTTGCCGAAGTTCGGATGGCCAACAGGATGGTCTTCCCTTAAATAACCCACTCCCTTGCAATAAGGGCAATTTGGGTCGCCAAGCATCTCACTCTTCGGAGGGGACTTATTCTCAGTCGTCGAACCATCCGCGGAGGTATTTTCGGCGAGCTTTTTCAGTGTCTCCTCGATCTTCTCGGGCATCCTTTCCTCTCGTTTGCCATCCCTCAAGGATAGCACTGATGTAGGACCATTTGCGCACATTATTCTCGACGGCGATTTGCATTGCTTCCTCAATCCAGCTCTCAGAATATGCTGTTTCGGCGTCTCGTAGGGTATCTGCAATCATTGGCGTGAGCGGGCCGATATTCTGTTCATAAAGTGCAAAAATGTTGGGTCGATTGTCTCGCAGTTCAACCGGGGCATTGGATCGTCCGCTTGGCTGCCATTCTCCGGATTTTATCGCCCGCACGGCGGCTTGTCCTTTGGCGTTGTTCAAGAAATAAAGATTTTCCGTCCCGTCTGAAAAATCGAGATCAACCCTGAGCAATGTACCTCTGGCGATTGTGCGCTCTAATGCTTCATCGAGCGCTTCTTCTGCGGAGAGAGATGTTGATTTCAAACCATCGAGCAATAATTTATCACCCAGCATATCCTGGCGTTGAACATAACGAAAGCGACCATCTTTGTGATCCATAGCCCAGAAGACGTACAAGGTGACCTTGAGTTCTCCGAGGTGGTCGATGGCGGGCAACAGCTCACTGAAAAAAAGCCCGGGGAGGGCGGTGGTTTTAGTCTGATTATCCGGAAATCCAGAGAAAGTGCTCATAAATGTTGCGCGCGATCCAAGAAAATGATGCAGTGATAGATTAATTAACTCAATTTGGTTCCGCTAATGAAACATGCCTTGTTTCGGCGTTTTCGAATTTTGCAAGATCTTTTCTGAAGACGAGTTCGATACTCCCCACTGGCCCATTACGATGTTTGGAAACAATTATTTCCGCCACATTTTCCTTCAAGCTGTCACTTTCATATTGATCCGCGCGGTAGATAAACATCACCACATCCGAATCTTGCTCAAGGCTGCCTGATTCGCGCAAATCGGAAAGTATGGGGCGTTTATCTGCCCGCTGCTCGACCGCTCTCGAAAGCTGGGCTGCGGCGAGAACCGGAACATTGAGTTCGCGGGCGAGCACCTTAAGGTTGCGAGATATATACGAAACCTCTTGAACCCGATTATCCATCCGCGTCTCACCTGTCATCAGCTGAAGATAATCGACGATGATCAAGTCGAGACCGAATTCCATATGCAGCCGCCGGCATTTCGTCCGCAGCTGCAGGGGTGTGATCGCCGGTGTATCATCCAGGAAAATGCTGGCATCTCCCAATGTGCTTACCGCTTGGGTGAACAATGGCCATTCGTCGTCATGTAGATCACCCAGGCGCAATCTTTGGGAATTAATGCTCGTCTCTTGGGCGATCAGGCGCTGGACCAGTTGCTCGTTTGACATCTCGAGTGAGAAAACGGCCACATGTTTCTTGTGCAGCTGGCTGGCATTCTTTGCGACCGAAAGACAGAATCCGGATTTGCCTTGACCAGGTCGCCCGGCAATGATTAGCAAATCACTGGGCTGCATTCCGCCTAGAAGTCGATCCAAATCGATGAACCCTGTTGGCACACCGAGCGATTCATCCCGGTGGCGGGCCAGGTAATCAATCCGATCATAGTATTCACTGAGCACCTTTTTAATCGGCAGCAGTTCATGGGTTAGGCGGCGTTCGCTCACGCCAAATATGGCTTTCTCGGCGTCGTTTACAACTTCGTCAATTTGCGTCTCGGATTGGTATGCCAAACGAGCTATCTGATTGGCCGCCTGCAGCAGCCTTCGTCGCGTCGCTGTTTCTTCCACAAGATGACCATACGCTTCGGCATGCAGTGAGGTGGGTACATTGGCGATTAGCGCCGCAAGGTATGCCGTTCCACCGCCTTCCTCAAGGCGTGAATTGCGTTCCAGTTCCTCCGAGACGGTCAGGACATCGATGGGCAGACGTTGGTTGACAAGTGCTTCAAACGCCTCCCAAATCCATTGGTTGCGATGAAGAAAAAAATCTTCTCCTGATAAAAATTGAGCGACATCATAATAGGCTTCGGGGTTTACGAGCACTGCGCCGAGTACGGCTTCTTCGGCATCGCGCACATGCGGTAGAGCTTGTCGTTCATTGCTTGAACTCTCCGACGAGGGAGATGCAGAAAAATTGAAATCACTCATAGGAAAAGGGAATCTCGATTAATTGTTGGTTAATCAGTTTAATCAATTCGTGGGTCACATGGTGAGTGCAACGAAATACGGGGGACTATTCCTCGTCTCCCTCAACAGGGTCAATATCTTCCAAATCTAAAGATTCAACAAAATCCTTGAATACCTCTAAGCGTTCTTCCCCCTCTTCAATTTCAAGCTCATCTTCGCCAACTTCAACTTCCGGAGCGGAGGCTGCTTCATTCATCACATCTTCGTCAACAAAAATGGGCACATGAACGCGCACAGCAAGGGCGAGTGCATCCGAGGGCCGCGAGTCGATTTCGAGTTCCTGGCCATCAGCACTTATCAGGATTTTGGCATAAAAAACATCCTCTCGCAGCTCGGTAATATTTACCTGTTTAACCTCAGCGCCAAGCGAATTTACCAAATTTCGAAGAAGATCATGGGTAAGGGGTCGCGAAACTTCCAATTCTTGAAGGCTTACCGTGATTGCTTCCGCCTCGTATGGACCAATCCAGATGGAAAGAAATCGTTCGGAAGAGGCATCCTTAAGGATCACAACTCTATGCTGCGACATTAAGCTTACCCGAATGCTGTCGATCAGAACTTCGACCATCCCAGAATTTCCGGCCACTCAAACCACCTCATGTTTACAAATGTAATGAATCGATAACTAGAATTGCGAGATTTTCTGCGCATGGATAATCCAATGGCGGAACGTATCGCAAGGTGGTTTGCATTCTAACACACACGCATCCGGGTTAAGACATAATCTATTCTAGATTTTAATTCCCGGGGTCATTTTTTTTGGGATGGGCGGCTCACTAATCTAATGAGGGCCGCATGATAATGACCTATCGCGACGCACCGTCCTGCGGAAACTCTGTACTGGGAGCTTAATGCTTCATCATACCGTGTACGCTAATTTGTGCGGCAATATGTGCATTGTTGAGCAATAATGCCTGATTGGCACGCAGCGTCGCGCCATCAGAATTTTCCGCCAAGCGGGTTAACAGGTAAGGCGTAAGATTCCTGCCAGTAATTTTTTCGGCCCTTGCCTCGGAAAGTGCGATTTCTATCAGTTCCTCCGTTTCAGCAAGTGGAATTGCAGCTTTGGGAGGGCACGGCACGCACACCAAGATCGCTCCCAATCCCAGCGCCCAATGGGCATGCAGCACGTTTACGACCTCTTCGACGGAATCAACTCTGACATCGATAGGGAGTCCCGAGCTTGGCGATATGAAAGCGGGGAATTCATCCGTTTGCCACCCAAGTGTGGGAACTCCAACAGTCTCCAGCCATTCGAGAGTTTTGGGTATATCCAAAATAGTTTTGGCTCCGGAACACACAACCGCAATGGGAGCACGCGCCAGTTCGTTGAGATCGGCGGATACATCACCGCTTGCACCGCGGTGGACTCCACCGATGCCCCCCGTGGCAAACACCTTCAACCCCGCCCTTTGGGCGATATAACAGGTTGCGGCAACTGTAGTGCCGCCGGTTAGACCGCGAGCAGCTGCCAAGCCAAGATCACGGGTACTAATTTTGATAGCTTCGGCTTCCAGCGCTAAATCCTCAAGCTGTGCGGTTCTTAATCCAAGGCAGATTTTTCCTCTTATGACCGCTATTGTCGCAGGCTCAGCGTTTGCAGACCGTATTTTTTTCTGCATTTGAGTTGCCAGGTCGAGGTTCATCGGGCGAGGAAGGCCATGTGTAATAACGGCTGATTCGAGGGCTACAATCGGCCGCCGATCTTCGATCGCGGCTTGTACTGACGGTGAAAGATGCAGCCATGAGGGCAGGGTCGGATCGCTCAAAACAACCTCCTACAAGTTACTCTTTCTATGGGCATGTTTTCTTAAAAAACACGGCTTGAAAGTCTCGGACAACTAGATTCCATTCGCATGATTCTAGCGCAAAGAATGGTTGTGGCCAAACAAGAGCATAGCCAAGCAGCAAAATCCCCGGCATCTGCCAATCTGTTCGGGAACTCGTTTACTAAACTTGCCATCGAGATGCAGAAACGCTACCCTTGTATCATTCTGAATGTGAAGGGTCGTGAATCTATGAGTCCAACCCGTCAAGATGAACTTAATTCCGTGCTCAATTCCCTTGCCGAAGATGTGAAAATTGCAAAATGGATTTCGCTTGTCGATGGCGACGGATTTGTTGTGGCCAGCGTCTCTGCGGATATGGGGGATGATCAGGATCGAATCTCGGCAATGGCTGTGGCAATGGTTACCACCGCTGAAAGAGCAATTAATGAAATTGGGGGAGGTCGATTGCGCTACATCAACCTCGCTGGATCAAAAAGCCAAAATTTAATTGTCATCTTGAATGATGAGCGCTTGCTATCTATCGGGCTTCCGCCCAACGCGCGGCCGCAAAGTGCATTTACCCCGATTCTGAAGTGGATTCCCAAAGTTGTTGAAGTGCTTAATCGGAAATTCACTGGTTCCTAAAGCCCCCGATTACAAAGCTGCTGATTCCTGCAAACAATGTAAAATTATCTTCTGTATGGTGCAAAAAGTAGCGGATTGCCGCGCCAGGCAGGAAATCATCCGAGCACAGATTCCCTCAAAATTGAAATGCTGAAACCCGACCGACAGATTAGATTTCATAGGATGAATTTAGATGAACTCATCTAGAAAACGTATTTCATTCCCTTCTTTAGATGCCTACTAATTCTCAGAAGCAGCTTTCTCTCGCGCAGGTGTTTCAAACTTGGTGGCCATTAGCAGTGAGCTGGCTGCTTATGGCATTGGAATCTCCATTAATGAGTGCTGTTATCGCGAGGCTGCCGCAACCGGAGAAGAATTTGGCGGCCTGGGGGGGTGTGGTGTTCCCCTTGGCTCTGTTGATCGAAGCACCGGTGATCATGCTTCTGGCAGCATCGACAGCTCTGAGCAAGGATTGGAAAAATTACCAGATCTTGCGCAAATACATGATGATTGCGGGTGCATCGCTTACGTTGCTTCATTTTGGAGTCGCTTTCACGCCGCTCTTTGATTTCATCGTTGTGCGCATTATGAATTCACCGGCAGAGATCATAGAACCAGCGCGCATCGGATTGAGGATTATGCTTCCCTGGACCTGGTCGATCGCATACCGTCGTTTCAATCAGGGTGTGCTCATTCGCTTTGGGCATTCCAAAGCCGTTGGGCTGGGCACTCTCGTTCGATTGACCAGTGTGGGGATAATCCTTGCAATTGGCTCCCTGGACGGTAGCTTTGCCGGAATCGTGGTCGCTACAGCTGCCATTGCGAGTGGAGTTTTGGCCGAGGCTGCCTACACCGGATTGCGAGTGCGAGGCGTCTTGCGCGATCAGGTAAAAAAGGCAATTCCAACCCAAAGCATAATCGAACTTCGAGGGTTTTTAAAATTCTACATCCCGTTAGCGATGACCTCTATGCTCACAATGCTCATGATCCCGATGGGAAGTGCGGCAATGAGTCGCATGCCGCGCGCGTTGGAATCACTCGCCGCGTGGCCGGTGCTCTCCGGATTGGTTTTTATGCATCGCAGCATAGGGATGGCGTTTAACGAAGTGATGGTGGCGCTCCTGGATGAACCCAAATCCTATGTGGTCCTGAGTCGTTTTCGCAACATCCTGATCATCGTTTCAAGTGGTTTGCTGCTGCTCATCGCCGGCACATCAATCTCGCAATTTTGGTTTCAGCGCCTTTCGGCTCTTTCCCCGCAGTTGGTACGCTTGGCCAGGATGGCAATCTGGTTCACCTTGCCCATACCTGCCATGGGCGTTCTGCACAGCTTTTACCAGGGCATTCTCTTAAATAGCCAGAAGACACGCGGGATCACAGAGGCGATGGGCGTATTTCTCGTGGTTGCAGGATTTATTCTTGCATTGGGAATTCTCTGGCAATTTCAGACGGGCGTTACGATTGTCTGGGTTGCATTTAGCGTCGGATCTATTGCCCAATATTTTTATCTTTCGCTTCGCAGCCGCGCGGCGACGGGAGCTCTCATTCTAGTAAAAAGTTGAAAGCTGAAGATCCGTATTGACGTGTTCACACATCAACCCATTGACATATTTCCCAATTTCTGCTCTTTATTTGACCTTTTACCTCTTCTACTTTAGACTGGGCAGATGCTCGCCAAGGTTCAATCCTGCGCCATTGTCGGGCTGGAGGGGGCGATAATCGAAGTCGAGGTTGATACCTCCCGAGGCCTGCCCTCCTTCACGATCGTTGGCTTACCCGATACGGCTGTTCAAGAGAGTCGAGAACGTGTTCAGGCTGCAGTAAAAAACGCCGGCCTCGTTTTCCCGCGCCAGCGAGTCACCGTAAACCTTGCCCCGGCCTCACTTCGAAAAGAAGGGCCCGCTTATGACCTGCCCATTGCACTTGGAGCGCTGATCGCCTCCGAGCAGATACCACCTGATTTATTGCAGGATTCATTAGCCGTGGGGGAGTTATCGCTGGATGGTTCGCTGCGCCATGTGCGCGGCGTTCTGCCGATGGCCGCGCTGGCGCGCGAAAAAGGCATAAAACGTATCCTGGTTCCACAAATAAATGCCGCGGAAGCGGCGCTTATTCCCGAGATCGAAGTAATTCCCGTCGAGTCGCTCACGAAATTGGTCAATCATCTGTCGGGAATCGATCCCATCCAACCCTTCGAGCACACTGAATTTAAGCAGAGCGCTGAATACATCGGCACGGATTATCGCGAAGTAAAGGGCCAGGAACATGTTAAGCGTGCGCTTGAAGTCGCTGCTGCTGGAGGGCATAACATCCTGATGATCGGGCCCCCAGGCGCGGGCAAAACCCTTCTGGCAAGGGGATTGCCCTCCATCCTTCCTAAAATGGTGTTTGAGGAGGCCCTGGATGTAACACGTGTCTATTCCGTCGCCGATCGTCTGCCGGACGACACATCCATTATACGCACGCGCCCATTTCGCAGCCCGCATCATACGATTTCGCATGCCGGCCTAGTTGGAGGTGGAACCTGGCCGCGCCCTGGCGAGATAACATTGGCCCACCGAGGGGTATTGTTCCTCGATGAATTTCCGGAATTCGGGATGCGGGTGTTGGAAGTTTTGCGCCAGCCATTGGAAGACAAAGTGGTCACCATTAGCAGGGCTAAGGGATCCTATACATTTCCCGCAAACTTCATGCTCGTAGGAGCCATGAATCCTTGCCCATGTGGTTATCATGGAGATCCGGTTAAGGAGTGCACGTGTACAACGGCGATGGTGACGCGCTACCAAAAGAGGATTTCAGGGCCACTGCTGGACCGTATTGATATTCATGCGGAAGTGCCGCGCGTCGATTTTGATAAATTGTCAGATGATCGCCTGGGAGAGCCATCGGAAGCTATCCAGGCACGTGTCGAGGCGGCTCGCGACCGACAAAGAAAACGTTTTGCGGAAACACGCATGCTTTGCAATGCGGATATGGGTCCGGGCGAAATTCGCACGTATTGTGAGCTGGATCCCCCGGGAAAGAGCCTGGTGCGTCAAGCGATGGTTCAATTGCAGCTCTCCGCACGCGCCTTTCATCGAGTATTGAAACTGGCGCGCACGATTGCCGATCTTGCAGGCGACGAGGCAATCACAGCATCTCATTTGGCGGAAGCATTGCAGTATCGTCCACGACGTATGATCTAAGGCTATTTTCACCTGCCCCCATGGGAGCTCCAGCAGTCGTTAGCGTTGAAGCCTGAGAATCTCACGCGCCGCGTTATAACCTGGCGCGCCGGTGACTCCGCCGCCCGGATGAGTGCCCGCGCCGCAAAGAAATAAATTTTCAATGGGGGTCTGATAGCCGCTCATTCCGGCTACGGGACGCATGAAGAGCATCTGGTCCATCGCCATTTGACCGTGGAATATGCTCCCTTCTGTCATGCCGAAATCGCGTTCCAGATCGAGGGGGGTGATCACCTGCTTGTGCAGGACCAGATCCCTTATGCCCGGAGCGTACTTTGCGAGCAGCTGCATGACTCGCTCCCCAAGAATTTCCTTCTGCTGATCCCAATCACCATCCCGCAGATCGTAGGGGGCATACTGAACATTGATGGTCATCACGTGCCGGCCATCCGGCGCAAGGGATGGGTCGAGGATTGTCGGAATTAGGATATCCAGGGTCGGCTGAGCGGATATTTTTCCATATTTTGCATCATCGTAGGCATGCTCAAGGTAATCCAGGCTGGGTGCTACGAGGATGTGTCCACTTAGCCGCCCGCTGTCGTCCGCGATTCCCGTAAAGCGCGGCATTGCACGCAGCGCCAAGTTGACTCGGGCTGTGCTCCCGCGTAACCGCAGATTTTTCAGCCGACGCACGATGCGCACCGGAAGATGATGGGCACCTACCAATTCAAAGAGTGTGTGCCGTGGTTCGGCAGAAGAAACAATCGTGGTGGCGCGAATTTCCTCGCCGCTTGCAAGGGCAACGCCGCGGGCGACGCCCTGGTCAATGAGAATTCGCTCCACGCCCGCTCCGGTCTGTATCACTGCTCCGTGATGTTTGGCCACAGAGGCCAGCGCGGCAGGGAGCCGCCCCATGCCGCCGCGCATGAACCGCAATGCCTGAACGCCGTTGCCGATGGAACCCAGCAGGCCGTAGAAGTACATGAGTGCAGTGCCTGAAGCGCGTGGACCTTGCATCGTGCCTATGATTCCACGCGTTCCCAGTGCTCCCTTAAGCAGATCGCTTTCGAACCAATTATCGAGCAGGTCTGTTATCGACATGGGCAGCACGCGCATGAGTTCCATCATGCCGCGCCGGCCCATTCTTCTCACCTTCAGCGCGAGCTTCAGCCATGGAAACAGCGCTCTAATCTTCAAGTTCGAGAGATCTGGCGGTGTTTGAAGCATCATGCCATCCAGCACCTCGACCAACCGGGAAACATACTCAGAAAACTCTATATAAGCATCTGCATCCGCAGATGAGAGGTCCCTGAGTTCGTGCGCAGTCTCTGTGGGATCGCGCCAGATCGTCAGCGCGGGGCCATCAGTTTTTAACGCAGTCAGGATCGCCGGCCCCTCGATAAAATCCAGATCCAGATCAAGGGCCTTGATGATTTCCGTCCGAAATAGGCCCGCGTTATGTGCGCCAGTGTTAAAATAAAATCCAGGGTAGATCTCTTCGGTTCCCGCAGCCCCACCAATATTTTCGCGGCGCTCAAGTACGAGCACTCGATTGCCTGCTCGTGCCAAAAAGGCCGCGGTGACCAGGCCATTATGCCCTGCGCCGATGACGATTGCATCGTAGATAGGGCTCATCTGGACCTCAAAATCGCCATGGCGGCGAACCTTCCCGAAGCTCCCATGATCCCGCCTCCGGGATGGGTTCCGGAGCCACACTGATAATAATTGTGGATCGGCGTGCGATAGCGCGCGTACCCTGGCGCCGGCCGAAGAAATAGCAACTGCGACAGAGTCAACTCACCCTGAAAGATGTTGCCCTCCGAAAGACCGGTCATTTGCTCTATATCCCAGGGCGAAAGAACCTGACGACCCAGGATGATCGATTTTATGTTCGGGATGTATTCCTCCAGGGTGTCGATGACGTTGTCGCCCAGCTCTTCGCGCCGTTCATCCCAGGTGCCTTGGTTAAGTTCATAAGGCGCCCACTGCACAAAGCAGGACATGACGTGTTTGCCGGGCGGCGCCATGTCGGGATCGATCATGGATGGGATGATAATGTCAATGTATGGCCGTCGGGGGATGTTGCCATATTTTGCATCGTCGTAGGCACGCTCCATGTAGTCCAGGCTAGGGCTGATGGAAATCGCGCCTCTTAAGTGATTGCCTTTACCCGGCATGCAGGAGAACTCGGGGAGGGCATCCAGCGCTAGATTGACCTTTGCCGATGAACCGCGGATATTGAAGCGCCTGATGTCCTGCACAAGTTCTTCGGGCATGAGGGCGGGATCAACCAGCTTTAGGAAAGTTTGTTTGGGATCCAGGCTCGACACGACGACGTTGCAGGTGATTTCTTCCCCGCTGTTCAGAACCACCCCGCGCGCACGTCCATTGCGAATAATGACTCGTTCGACCGCAGCCTCGCAGCGGATCTCTGCCCCGAAGGCCCTGGCCGACCGAGCGATCGCTTCCGCCACGGCGCCCGTTCCCCCCTTGGGGAATCCCCAGGCCCGAAATGCTCCATCGATGTCGCCCATGTAATGGTGGAGTAGAACGTAGGCGGTGCCGGGAGAACGCGGCCCCATATTCGTGCCAATGATGCCGCTCGCGGAAAGAGTTGCAATTAAGGGTTCGGCTTCAAACCACTGCTCCACAAAATCCGCCGCGCTCATGGTCAGCAGTTTGGCAAGTGTATACAGCCGCTCCGGGCCCATGTTGAGCATATTTTTCCCCAGTCGGGCGAGCCGAAAGAGTTCCCCAGGCTTGAGCGATGCGGGATCAGGTGCGGGATTGTCGATAATGGGTTGGGCCGCTTTGGCCATGAAGTACATCTCGCGGTTGTATTCTTCATAAGCCTCGGCATCTCTAGCTGAGTGGCGGGCGATGTCGCGCAGGCTGCGATAATGGTCGGAGTCGCGGTACAGGTAGTCACCGTTGGGAAGAGGTGTGAGTGTGCTTTCTAACGGGAGGATCGTCAGGCCGAAGCGAGGCAGCTGCAGCTCCTGGATAATTTGAGGGCGCAGCAAGCTTACAACATAGGAAAAAACAGAAAACTTGAATCCCGGGAATATTTCCTCTGTCACTGTCGCTCCGCCAACCAGATGACGGCGCTCTAAAACGAGAACTTTCTTTCCCGCACGCGCCAGGTAGGCCGCGTTGATTAGTCCATTGTGGCCTGCACCAATGATGATTGCATCATATTTCTTAGCCATAGCTGTGTTCCCAGTGAAAATTCCTGCGCGGTGAACGCGAGCGTGCGTATCTCACGCTCGTTTCCGCTTTGGGGAATAGAATGGGGTTTTCACGATCCGAGCGGGCGCTCGTTTCCGCTCATATTCAACGGTGATCTCAACTTCAACCTCCGAACCTACCAGGCCATGGGGCCGATTCACAGTTCCGATGGCGATGTACTTTTTCAAAGTGGGAGAAAAGGTCATACTTGTAGCCTGGCCGATTTGGATGCCATTGCCATAAATTGGCACACCCAATCGCGATGTTCGGCCGGCAACCTGTGGCGGTAAATCTGCCCGCATAAATAGTTTTCGCAGCGCGAGCCAATCGACCTCGAGCCCAACGAACCTTTTCGATGAACCGTGTTGTTGTTCGCGGCGCAGCCTCCTCCACCCAACAAAGTTGATTTTGTCCCGGGGGACTGTCCAGCCCAGCCCAAGATCGTAGGGGGAATACTCTTCAGCCCTGTTGATGGCCCGATGCGCCGAGATATAGTCGACTTCGATCAGCCGCAACGCGGCCTCGAGGCGCACGATATCCAGGGCGGCGAGGCCCGCCGGCAGCAAGCCGTAATCTCTCCCGGCATTAATGATCTCGTCCCAAACAACCTCCGCGTGCGCGGCAGGTATCCACAACTCGTACCCCAAATCTCCCGTGTAACCGGTGCGAGAAACAGTAACTGGGATTCCCCCAATTTCCGTTTTCAGCAGGCGGTAATATTTCAACGCGTCCCAATCTGATTCCGGCGAGATCGTCTTGAGAATACCTCGCGAATTCGGGCCTTGGAGCGCGAGGGCGGCCAGCTCGGCAGAGACGTCCCTGACTTCAACGTGCATGCCGTAACCACAATCCTGAAACCAGCGCAGGTTTGGATCAGCCGCCGTGACGCGAAAGCTGTCGTTGTGCAGTCGGGCAATAGTCCCCTCGTCGATGATCTTGCCATCGTCGTCGCACCAAGGCGAGTAGATCACCTGGCCGATTTTGCAGCGGCCTATCTCTCGCGTCATGATGCGGTTGAGGAGCGCAAGAGCGTCGGCGCCGTGTATTTCATATTTGTAGAGGGGTGAGATATCGATCAATCCCGCAGCGTTACGGATGGCGGAATATTCGATGTCGTGCGTCGGGGCATAGGTTATCGCGGAGAGGTAGCCACTCCATTCGCGCCATTCCTGGCTCTGGCACAACGCAGACGTGCGGCGATGGAATGGTGTAGGAAGCGGCATCTAAGGGTTCCTTCAAGCGGCTAAGGATTGGCCTAAAACTTGGACTGGTAAGTCCTAATATTAACCGACAACCTGGGACTCTCAAAGTGTTGTCTGCTTAGGTTTAAGTGCATCCTTGTAGAGCGTTGCTTCTTCGGCATAATACATTATCTACGAGGATAGCCATACAATTTCTTCGGAAGCAATCTCGTTTACGCCTGGCACCCCTTCACTCCGAGTCTTTATCCGCCAGGCTGTGGTTTGGTTGTAACTCTGCGTACGTTCATTTCTACGAATATTGAAACGAGCGAGAAAAACTGCTGATCTTGCAGGCGAGGTTACGATAACCGCGTTAAATGTCATGGAAGCCCTGCACTACCTACAGCGACGCATGATTTAATTCTGCTTTGGTATACTGCTCCTGGGATTGATTAAGGGATCCCAAGGCAACATCCCTGGGTGCGCTTTTCATCGCTTTGCGGTCTTGTAGTATTGAAGCGAGCGAATGCGCCAACGTTAAGAACACAGTCGTGACGCACGTGTAATATGTGCAAGATCGAAGAGCAACACACCATGCTTCCCCGAAGCAAGCATCGGCGTATCCCGGATTTCACATAACACGGAATTAAATTTGGCAGTGACACAAAAATCTTCGGAGAGTTCAACGTCAAGGAGTTATTGTGACTGAGGATATTCAACCAACACAATCTACAGCCAAATCCTCTTTTCAAGCGCGCGAGGTATTGATCTTGCTTGCTGTTCTTATTGGCATTCAAGTTGCCGCCTTCATGCTCACTGCTCAATTGCGCCGACCTCCACGCATTGCCTTCATGAGTGACAGGGAAGGAAATCTTGATATTTATCTGATGAATTTTGATGGCAGTAATGTCGTTAACCTTTCGCGGAATGAGAGCGCGGATTTTCTGCCGGATTGGTCTCAAAGTCTTGGCGCTTTCGTGTTCTTGAGCGCTCAAGATATAAACGCGGTTTCCCTTTTTCGGATGAATGATGATGGAAACGACTCGATTATAATTATTGAATCAATGCCAATACTGGGTTCGAAGCCGACCTGGTCGCCCAATGGTGAGTGGATTGCTTTTCAAAATCAGCAAGACGGGCAGGGTGAACTGTATGTGGTTAATGCCGCGGGTACCCAGATTCGCAACCTATCAAATCACCCTGCTTCCGATCAATTTTCCGATTGGTCCCCGGATGGGAAACATATTCTCTTCTCGTCTGATCGCGGAGGCCCACGTACGCTCTACCAAGTAGATCTTGACGACGGATCGATTGCCATATTGTTAGATGACCTCTTTACCAATGCGACGGCTGACTGGTCGCCGGATGGTAAACTTATCGCTTTTGCATCCGATCGTGCGGTCGATGTCGAAATTTTTGTGCTCGAAATTGAAAGCGGGATTATCATTCAATTGACTCAGAGCCCTGGCGTGGATGCTTTTCCGATTTGGTCCCCAGATGGCTCTAAACTTGCCTTCCTCTCCGTGCGCGATGGCAATCCAGAGATTTACGTCATGCGGGCCGATGGCAGCCAAGCACTAAATCTTACCAACCATCCGGCTCAGGATGCCGCGCAGGGCGATTTTTCCTGGTCGCCCGATGGCTTGTATATATTGTTTCAAAGCGATCGCGATGGCGATATTGAGATCTACCGCATTGACGCGGATGGGGGTAACGTGGTCAATCTTTCCAATAACCCCGCAGCTGATCGCGCCTCCATTTGGGTCCCTTAATTTTCCCGCAGTTCCCATCGTATGGTTTGCTTCACACTTGCGCTTGAACGTTTGTTAGTTTGCAAATTGCTTGCGGTCATTTGTGAATTGGAGTTCTGGCGGGAACATCCACGATCCTATAGTCCGGTTTCCTCTTTTACGTTTTTCCTTCCCACGGATTGCACCTTGACTGCTATTTAGCTCTGGGGCTACAATTGGACCTAATGTAGTAAATAAACTTAATCGAGGACCTATGTAGTGAAAACACTAAACACACAAGATCCCCCAGGAGCACTCGATTGTCGAGATCGCATGGTTAACCATCCACAGCTTGCGCGCTGCATAGTCAGGTATTTTTGCTGATGAAGGGATCAATCTATATTGCGGTTATTGGTGACGTAATTCGCTCGCGTGATGTTAAAGATCGAGAAGCACTGCAACAGAATTTGCGATTGGCAATTGAGAGAGTGAACAATACTTATGGTGAAACCATCGCGGCTGGATTTGTGCTCACGATTGGTGATGAGTTTCAAGGTCTGCTTAAACGGGTGGCCGGGATGGAGGTCTTGTTGGCAAAATTACGGTCGGCGGTGCATCCCGACGAGCTGCGGTTTGGATTGGGGTTGGGTGGCTTAGACACACCGCTCGAGAGAGTGGCGCTGGGGATGGATGGAAGTTGTTTCCATCGAGCCAGATTGGCAATTAATCGCGCAGCGCAGCGGCGGACCGAAATCGAAGTTGAGACAGGTACTGCAGAACCTAGTTTTCATATTTATGCATTTCTTTATTCCGGAATACGCAGGGGGTGGACAGAACGGCAGCGCGAGGTAATCGATCTCTCCATGTCTGGAGTGTCGGGGAAAATGATCGCCAACCGTCTGGGGATCACAGCAAGTGCCGTAAGCCAACATTTGCATGCGGCTGAAGCAGAAATAGTATTTGAAGCCTCAAAACACTGGATCCAGGCTGTCGAGGAAGCGTTTCGCAAGGCAGGTGAAGATGGTTGAACTCTATTTACTTTCGCTCTTTGGTGCCCTTCTCACGGATTATGGATTGCAATCGCGAAAACAAGCTGCTGAAAAGTTCGCTGCAGGTTGGCGCTGGAAAGGAAGTTTCACAAGATTGGTGATTTGGGGAGCCGTCTTTTTTTGGTGGCTGGCGAGGGTTCAGCGTAGTTGGCCGGGTTTTCTAATCGTTAGTATCCTGGGCTTTCTCACAGGGGAAATAGGTACATATGCTCTGCGTAGATCGGTGCGCGCGAACATCGCGGGCTCCTTCCCTCTGACCAAACCTCAAACCCATTTGATCCCCTTTTTCGCCGCGATCGTGCCGGCTGTGGCAGGCGGCTTGTATCTAAACACATTCGCCTCCGTTCCATTCGCACCCCTAATCATTTTACGAAGGCCAGCCTTAATCTATGCAACGGCATTTATCGCCCTTTTCTGCTGGTCGACCACAATCACGGTAAGTGTAGTGGGGCTAATTCGCTCAGGGCAAATTTCGGAAGAGATTGAACCTTACTTAGGCGCGGGAGAGGTAATTGGTATCCTCGAGCGCCTGCTTACATTTGTATTTATTTTAAACGGGGGATTGGCTGCGGTTGGATTTACAGTTGCCGCCAAAGCCGCCGCACGTTTCCCGAAATTTAAAGATTCCGCATTCGCAGAATATTTTCTAATCGGTACGTTGACTTCCGTTGGCCTCGCCACAATCATTGGCCTGGCCGTTGCTGCGATACGATAGGGGTCGCCTAAAAAATCGGCGGAAAACAATGAACAAGTCCAATATTTCTCCCACCCACACGGATCCAATCAAACGCAAGGTCCTTATGATCATCCACGATCCTATAATTGCGGATCAGAAATTGCATGATGTTTTTAATTGGAACGATCCCCATGAGCTGGCGAAGGAATACATCCGGGATATCTATGAATGCAGCTTTGGTGTGGCGCAATACGAGGTGGTTGAGCGTATTGAAGTCGACGGGTTTCCAGTGAAGGTCGATGGATTTTCATACACGGCCGAATCGTTTTTAAGAGCTTGGAGGTCGCGATCAGGATTTCATGTTCCCGATGCGGTGGATTATTATGCGCTGCTTGAAGAATTCGATCTCATTAATAAAGTTGATTCGGGCACGATCGATGAGGTGTGGCTCTTCGCTTTTCCCTACGCCGGCTACTATGAATCAATTATGGGTGGTCCTGGTGCATTTTGGTGCAACGCGCCTCCATTAACAGAAACGGCTTATTGCCATCGCCGCTTCGTCCTGATGGGATTTAATTATGAACGTGGTGTCGGTGAAATGCTTGAAGATCTTGGCCATCGGGCCGAGTCGATGCTTGCGCGTGTATTTCGTGGAATCCCTGATGCTGAAAATTTGTGGGAACGTTTTACGCGCTACGATCTGGCTTATCCGGGCCTGGCGGAGGTTGGGAATGTCCATTTCGCCCCTAACAGTGAACGAGATTACGATTGGGGAAATTTGCGCGTGGTGCCCAGCAAATGTGATGACTGGTATGATTTTCCAAATTTCAGCGGAGAAATGCGGCAGGTAAACAGCGAAGAATGGGGAGGCGGCGATATTCGCAGCCATCATCGCTGGTGGTTTCGGCACTTCCCACATGGGCCAGGAAAAAGTAACGGCATTTCCCACAATTGGTGGGAATATGTGCTTGATCCTGGTCGTGTTTGATCGCGAGTGCTGCAGAAATTGATCGCCTGCATTTGTTTCCTTCTTAAATGATCATCTAAACCGCGTTACTCATCATGGGCAACCCCCGTTATGCCGCGCATTGCATCGTCGACTGCAAAACCGTATTCAAAAGCATTTTCCCTGGAAATGACCGAGATCATGATTACGGTGCTGGTAAATTCAGCGCAAGCAACGAATGCGGCGCGGGCGCTATACAAAGGTATTCAATATTGTTCGCACCTGGCCAAGATAGGATAGGCCAAAAAGATTTACGTGATTGAGCAAGTGGTAGAGGTTGTAGATCGGAAATCGCTCCTTCCATCCCGAGGTGAGGGGATTCGCTTCCGTGTAAGCGGCGTAAAATTCATCCGAAAATCCACCAAAAAGATCTGTCATTGCTAAATCCGCTTCTGCCCACCCGAAGTGTACGGCGGGGTCGATCAATGCGGGATTGCCCTGCGAATCCGCAATTAGGTTCCCAGTCCAAAGATCCCCATGCAGGAGTGAAGCCGGCTGTTCCGGAATGAGCTGGTTCAGCTTGCCAATTAACCGCTCGATACGATCCATATCCTGGCTACTCAAGTAGCCTTTTTTGAGGCCAAGTTCAGCCTGCTTGCCCAATCGATTTTGTCCGAAAAATAAATATCCGTCGTCCTCCCAGGTGTTATCCTGAGCAGTGCTTCCGATATAGTTATTGTTGTCAAAGCCAAATCGGGACTTCCTGTTCTTATGCAGCTCGGCTAGCTGATGGGCAAAGGATTGCCAATAGCCGGTCGCTCGTCGGGCAGGAGCGAGATCTTCGAGCAGGAGAAAGTTATTGCCGTGCAGGAGGGGTTCTGGAACGCGCGGGCCGTTTTCGACGTGCAGTGCCATAAGCCCTTCGTATTCTCGCAGGAACATATCTTCAGCACTGGTCTCATTTTGCTTCAAGAAAAATGTGTCGCCTGTCGATGTGACCACCCTCGAGCCATTGTTGATGCATCCCCCGCCTATCGAGTCTGTACTTATGATATCGCCAGAGTTGTTAGCTCGAATAAATGTTCGCACTGCATGAGGGATGGTCACAAATTCCCCTTGGAAAACTCCTCTAATATGCCACGTACGCCGCGTTCAACGATCTGATAGGTTCGTTCAAAGCCTTCCGGACCGTCGTAGTATGGATCCGGAACATCTTCACTGCCCCCTGCTTGGGGATCAAAATCTCGAAATAACCGAATTTTGGCATTTTGCTCATCGGATTGCGCCAGCCGGCGCAGGTCGTCATAATTGCTTTTATCCATCGCCAGGATCAGATCAAAACTCTCTAGATCCTCCTGGGTGACCTGACGCCCACTCCCGGTATATTTCAATCCATGCTGTAAAGCCGTTCTGCGCATTCGTTCATCAGGCGGTACTCCAATATGGTAGGCAGCCGTTCCCGCCGAATCAACTACAAAATTATTCTTTTGTTCAATCGAGCCGGCGTGAAAGCGGAAAAGATTCTCTGCCAATGGGCTTCGAACGATGTTGCCAAGACAAACGAAAAGTATGCGCACAGGTTTATTCATGCACAGATTATACTTTTCTCTGAAAATATTATAATTGCGGATGATGCGTGGATTCGTTAGGCTGGAGTGGATTCGCTCAAAGCCCAGGGAAGATGACGAACTCCAGCTAAGGCGCTTATATTCCCCGGAATCGCGCCTTCGCCAATTTCGCATTGCAGATTGCCCGAATCGATGGCTTTTGACCGTACTACAGCGAGGCCAATCCAGCCGCTACGTGGAGAATGCGCAATACTTGTAAGTTCCCCGATCGAACGAGACTCTAGCCGAATCTTGGATCCTTGCGGCGCAAAATCTTCGAGGTGAACTGCAGCCAGCTGGCGCGCTACGCGTTCGCGGCTTTCCATTCGGGCGATTATTTCCTGGCCCGTATAACATCCCTTCGAAAAACTAACCGCGTTCCAAAGTCCTACCTCCAGAGGGATATATTCTGCATTTATTTCAGATGGAGAGGCCGGAATTCCGGCCTCCATTCGCAGCAACTCGAAGGCAAGAATTGCAGCATCCTCGGCAGAATTGTCGCTCCACAGATCCTGCGCCTGCTCACTTTTTTCATGGTCCAGGAGCAAACGAATTCCGTTAACCGGTTCATCCGTGAACCACATATAGGCATCTTTTTCAGCATAGGTATATGTTGATGAAATCGGTTCAATTTTCGGAAACAAGGCACTTAATCTTTCCTGTGCTTTTGGGCCGTAGATGCCCCAGGATGTCCATCCATGCGGCCAATCGGCGAATTGAACATCGTCCTGGAAGAATATGTGGCTCTTTAACCAATTGCGAACATCTTGCTCTTTATTTGGGCTTGTGAGGACCAGCACGCCGCGTTCACTCAGGCTGACCCAAATTAAATCTATAATGCGCGCGTTAGGGTTGGTCAAGACGGTGGGCGTGAAATTTCCGATGTTCAGATGTTGCAAATCATTTGTGGACATTCGATCAATTAAATCGAGGGCCGTCTCTCCGGTTAACAAAACAATTCCGGGCGTTGGGAGCTTAACTGCCAAACTGTCCTCTTCAGCGGCGGAAAGGGACTTATCAATTGCTGAAAGCACATTTGGCTTTGGTTGTGCTTGCATTTTTTCCTCACGGTACGTGATTGCAAACGTTCCACGCGGTGTGAAATTTCGAAAGTAATAGCGTGGCACTATTAGAATGCCATTATATCTTGAAAAAGTACATGCATTTAGCGTGTGCTGCATAGGAGCTGTCACGATCTTTATCCAACCAGGAGTCGATAACCCGATATTTTAAATTAACAATCAATTACCCGTAGTAGATTGGCAACCGGCATCGAGCATTAGCTCGTGTTGCCCATACGGCTGAATTTTGGATGAAGCGAAATGAAATGGATCGTTTTTTCGCAACCCTGTTATAGCCCAATTCACACTAGCCAGGCAGAGATCAATCGTTCGTGTATAATCGCACACCTATCCGCAAGAGATGCGTCAACTTGTAAATCGAAAAATTGGCGCAAAAAAAATTTGCTGGCATTCGTTCAGCAGCGAATTGACAGAAATGGCGAAAAAGAAGCGTTCAATTGACGATCTTTCAATTGCAGAAATCGAGCAGCTGCTTGCTCGAAAAAAACGCGAAGTTCATGATAATCGCCTTGCACGTTTTCGAAAGAGCGGCCGGGCCCTCCTACTCGTTCCGCAACTCTTAACAGACAATGACGAAAATGGAAAACCGGACGTTGACTCGCCTTCTGGGCGAGGCATTTTTCGGAAGCCTATCCTCCGCTGGGTATTTAATCGCCTTCTCCTATGGGTGGAAATCGCGGCCGTATTGGGCGTGATGTTCGTATTTTTTAGAGGGTTTGGCCTTCTGCAGGACCTTAATAAGGAAGTTGCAGAAGCGATGGATATCCCTGCAGGGACAGCAACGCCTCTTATTACGGCAGTGGTTCTACCCTCCGGTCATTATCCGCCCACATCAGCGGAAGGCGCAAGACCCAATGATGATGAAATCCCGGCGAATTTGAGGCCGCTTGTCCAAACATTGCCCTCACTTCCAATCCCGACGCCTGGACCGGAGCAACCACAACAAATTTTTATCGAAAATCTTTGGTCCAGCGCGCAGCCCATTGTTCAGGGAGACGGATGGGAACAGTTAAAAAAAGGTGTCGGGCAGCATATTGGAAGCGGAAATCCAGGCCAGAATGATAATCTCGTCCTTTCCGCGCACAATGACATCTTTGGTGAGCTGTTCCGCTATCTGGATCGTCTCCGGCCTGGCGATGAAATTAAGATCGCTACAAAAACTATGGAATTTACCTATATTGTCACCGGGTTTCGGATCGTCGAACCGACAGAAGTTTCCGTATTAGAATCTTCTGAAAAGTCGACCATAACTTTGATCTCCTGTTATCCCTATTTGGTGGATACACAACGGATTGTTGTCTTCGGAGAATTGAAGGAAGGTTAACCCTGTCAAAGTTCCCTACCGACATTATGAGCGAACACGAAATCCCATTCACGGAGTAGCGATAAAATGGCGAAAAAATCGAGAAAAAGAGGTTCGCGCCATAACGTTTCAAGGCGCAAGACGAAATCGAAAAGTGAATTGGCAAAAATAAAGGAAAATCGACCCTTGCCGGGAATAAGCAAAGGTTTTAACCCGGACTATCAATATGTGTTCCAAGATCTAAAACGCATAGGGATCATCGCGGGCACAATGGTCACTATCCTAATCGCGCTAGCGATCTTTCTCCGATAGGAATCACATTTCCGGCGATCGAGCTAAGCGGGCGACTTTAATTAATGAATAAGTCAAATTCTAATTTTGATGCGCGTGTACGTTTCAGCCTCCGCTGGAAAATCACGCTGCCCTTTATCTTCCTGGCATTAATCCTGGGTTTTGGCGCGGCCTACCTCGTTAACCAGCTGCTCAATCAAACCGAAGAAATCCAATTTTTGCGACAATTGGCAGACAGTGGCAAACAGACGAGCGATGGCGTAGTGCGCGTAGAAGAAGACATGTTGGAGGTTGTGCGCTTGATCGCAAATACAGAAGGAGTTGCCCAAAGTATTGGCCTTCAAAATTCTGAAGATTTGCGCGCACGCGTATTGCCACTGGTGATTAATAGCGCACTTAATTTTGCGGTCATTCTGGATCAGGAAGCCATTAGCCTGTTAACCATTCGGCATCGACTTCAGGGAGGCGCGGCCGATTACGCGGTGCTGAAAGGCGAGACTTTCTATCGAGAATGGGATTTTGTGCAACAACTACTTAATGGTGAGAACGATGCTATCGGAGATAAATGGGTGGGTCTCGAATCCATCGTCGTCGATGACAGCGAAGCAAGCGTCTTTCTCATTGGTGGGCCATTGCGTGATAATCAAGGAAACGTGATCGGCGCTGTGCTGGTTGGAACGTATGCAGATAGTTTGGTGGAACAGCTTGGACTTGGGGCTGGTGCGAACGTGGGAATTTATGACGCGCAGACAGGTCAATTATTGGGTTCTTCCCTGGAGCCTGCGAACGCAGACTCTCTGACGTTATCCGACGTTGAACTTTCATCCGCGCTTATGCCAGCAGGCACGCAAACATTCGTTCGTAATATTAGCGTCTCTGGTTCTCCTTACACTGAAGTTCTGATTAAGTTCCAGGCGCGACAGAATACGCTGGATCTGGGTGTGTTTGGAATCTCGCTCCTTCATTCGCAGGGCCAAGACGTTCTCCTCGATAATGTATTAACCGTGGCCCGCTACGGAATCGTGGCCTTGATTCTGGTGGTATCGATTGGATTGCTCATTTCCAATATGATTACCAGACCGCTTGTGGAAATAGCAAAAGCCTCCGTACAAGTCGCTGCGGGAAATCTTGATACATTTGTCTCCGAACGATCCAACGACGAAATTGGCGTCTTAGCGCGCTCATTTAATCGCCTGGTCGCGGGATTACGTGAGAGCCTTCCCTATCGAGATGCTGTAGTTCCCGTACTTGATCCTCAAGTGCGCGAAGACTTCCAGGAATATGTAGCGGATCAAGATATTACTCTCGATGGGATTTCGGCTGAAGCGACGATCTTAGCCGCGGATTTGAGTAGTTTTACTGGGGGAGTAGATTTTTCGGAGCCGGAAGAAATTGTAGCGTCACTAAATAAATATTATGAGGCGATGCTCCCGACGGTCGCTCAGCATGGTGGCGTTATAAGCAAATTTGACGGCGATTCTATGATCACCTTTTTTGGTGTACTCCCCAAACGAACTCCCGCACAAATGAGTGCTTTGCAAGGCGTACATGCGGGATTGGAATTGTTGCGCCTGGTTGATCAATGGAATACCCAGCGCGCGGTCCAGGGGGTTCCTGCATTGGAGATGTGGATCGGAATAACAACCGGAGTGGTGGTTGCGGGAGGAATAGGAAATAAGTCCCATTTGCAATTGGGAGTCATCGGGGATACTGTACTGGAAGCAAGGGATGTTCAAGAAATATGCCGAGAGTTAGGTGCGGGGGCCCTACTCATTTCTGAGAAAACCTATTCCCTGCTTGAGAATGCACACGATCAATTTAAATTCGGGCGTTATGGCAGGGCAAAACTCCGCCATTCTGCTAGAAATGTGACCATTTACGAAGTAAAAGGTCGCAGGACACGACTCATAAAACGCGGCAGGAGACAAGGCGTTAATTGAGTAGGTGGACAAGAAGGTCATGGTTAACCAATACAATTGGTGTTGTATTAATATTTCTGGTGGTTTGGATCGCAGCTGCATTCTGGGCTGAGACCTCTTTAGGCGCATCATTTCCGATCCTCGCGGACTTACGCTCACGAATTCTAGCTGATTACGGATTTGATTTTTTTGGCGATACACTCCAATCGCTCAAACTGACCATCCTGGGTGATGTTTCCGATGATTCAGGCCTGGCTGGAGATGGAGACGTAGATCCGCGTAATTCGCTTGTCGGTTTTGTACCCACGGCAACTGACCAGGAGGCCGTGACAGAGCTAGCACCTTCCAATACGCCCACCGATGATCCCGAGGATGCGCCCACTGCGACCGCGACTCAAATTGAGGCAACCGAGACCACCGTCAGCAGCCAGGCTATTGACCCGGTGGCCACCCATACTCCCCAACCGATCAAGACGTCCGATCCAACTCCAAGCGACCAACAACTCATTCCAAAACTGGAATGTGTGGAATATTATGGAGGTGGCAACTTCACGGCCTATTTTGGATACAAGAATCCCAACAGTAAGATCATTGTATTATCGGTAGGCCCAGAAAACCATTTTGAGCCAATTCCTGAAGACAGAGGTCAACCAACAAGTTTCGAACCCGGGCAAACACCTGGCTATCCAAATGCGGCTTTCGAAGTCCTGTTTAGTGGAGAGAGTTTGACATGGGACCTGGACGGGAATTCAGTCACGGCTTCGAGCTCATCAGAGGTATGTGAAGTGCCCAGCACACCTACCGCGACACCGATTCCGACCCCGAAGCCAGACACAGCGGCGCCTGTGTTATCTGGAGGTGTAATCAGTCCGCCGCCAGGGAAATTGAGCGTCTGCAGCATCAGTGTAACCCTGGATAATCTTTATGTCAGTGATCCTGCACCGTCGAGTGGAATCAATTGGGTGAAACTCAAATATGAAATTGCTGGATTTACGGAACCGCAATATATATTTTCCGGGAATTTTCTCTCATCATGTGCTGGCGGATTTACACCTGAAGGTGGGTGGGGAGGGACCTGCAGCAATCTTTCAATCGAGATTGATATTGATTCAGATTGGGTCCCTCTCGAGAATGATCCCTTTACCCTAACCGTATGGTCGAAAGTAAAGGACAATTCTGGCAATACGAGTTTCCTCGAACATGCGAACTACACCATGCCGGCAAGTTGTGGCGACTAACATCATTGATCATTTTCAATGGTTGATTTCTCGAGACTCTCGAGGATAATGGAACCTTTCCTGCGCTTTTGTGTTATGTTGGTCAGGGGTAAAAGTTTTTCGACTGGACGTTCCACCCGGAGTGGGGATGGATCATGGAAGATGAGACCACGCGTACTCAGCGAATTGATTTCGATAAGGCCTTAATCTGGATATTAATCCTGATCTTGATTCTTGCGTTAGGTGTGCTGGTTCTTGAATGGCCCAAGCTGGTGCAATTAACCGTAAGTCTACGTGCAAATATCGCCGCAAATTACCAATCTGGATTATTGATTCCCCTGACGGGGAAAAATTTTCGACTTTCGTTGGTTGAGGCCATATTGCGTGATCTAGGTGTATCTCCCGATAGTGAAATCGCTGTTGTGCAAATAGATCCTACTCCTACACCAACGATTATCCCGGATACGTCCACCCCTACTGAAACGCCAATCTTCACCCCGACGCCCACAGGTACGCCCACGCAAACTGCGACGCCGACCAACACGAGCACGCCCACGGACACTGCCACCCCGACGCGCACTCTTCGGCCACCGACACCTACAAAAACCAAAACACGTAGACCTCCGTCGGCAACATTTACGCCATCCGATACACCAACACCCAGCGATACGCCGACGCCGACGATAACGCCAACACCTACTCCGGCGGATAGCTCCAATCCAACTATCATGAACATACCGGTTGTCATCCTTAACCCAGAAAGCGGATCATGCCGAATTACGGTTGAGCCGTTTTCAGTTCGGGATAATGCTATTTCCTATGGAATTGGCAGTGCCGGTATTGGCTCTCAGGAGGGGAACGTAAAATTTCAAACAGTTAGCGGCTCAGATATTAGTTTTACAATCGGCTTACCTGCCACGGGTAAAAGTTACACCCCATTTGGAGAATGGAACTCGACGCATCAAGGATCACAAGTCATTGGTGGAATAACATCCATTACAAAGATTAATTTCGAAATTCGAGTCACAGATAACGCGGGTAAGAGTGCCTTTGCTACCGGGAGTGCTACGGGTTGCACAGGAGGGTAATCCGTGTGAATCGCCGGGCGGGTATGGAAACCCGCCCTACGTACTAAGACATAAACTCGATCCGTCGGGCAGGTTTCATCGTGAGCGAAGCTCACGCACCTGCCCGACGTATTAAATCTGCATTGGCCTGTTACGCATGCCGACAATTGCCGCGGGATATGTTCACT